>SXZI01000183.1 GCA_005788035.1 Bacteroidota bacterium | reverse complement strand
CTACCCCGCCACGCTGCTCACAAGACCATAGTCATGCGAATAGAAGACTTCGAAAATACGATATTTCCCGAAGGGGACAAATCTCTTTTTTACTTCAATCCTTCGATTTGATCACGAAGTTGTGCGGCTTTTTCATAGTCTTCTTCCTTTATGGCCTGCTCAAGTTCGGCTTCGAGTTGTTCGAGTTCAGAGAGTTTTTTAGGTTGTTTTTTTTGTGCCCCATCCTTCAAAAAGAAATCCACATCTTCATCTTGTTCATCTGTGTCTTCCTCATCACCATCAATATCATCATCGGGTGAATTGAATTCATCCAATGAAAACCCTGCCAAATCAAGAAGCGAGGAGGCAATGTAAATTGGTGCATCAAAGCGCAAAGCAATTGCTATTGCATCACTTGGCCTTGCATCGACTATCGACTCAATACCATAAAAGTGGAGTGAAGCATAAAAGGTGCTGTCTTTCATTTCATGAATAAAGATTTCAGTCACTTTTGTATCGAATGTTTCTACGATGGTTTTGATCAAATCATGTGTCATTGGTCTACTGGTATGCACACCTTCAATCTCATATGCAATCGCCCCGGCTTCTGGTGCGCCTATTACAATTGGCAAACGTCTATCGCCATCGACTTCTTTCAAAATCAAAGCATATGAGCCATTGCTTGTGGGACTCTGTGATAATCCCAAAACTTCCACTTGTACTTTATCATTCATTGCTGCATTCCGTTTGTAAATGACCCCAAGACAATAATGGCCGTAAAGACGGCCATTGATTTTTCGATATGCATGTGCTATCAACCATGTAACATTGCTTTTAATGAAGCATCCAATTTTGGTAATACTTCAAATACATCTCCTATGATGCCATAATCGGCTACTTTGAAGATGGGAGCATCTTTGTCTTTGTTAATGGCAAGTATGCATTTTGATGAACTCATTCCGGCTAAATGTTGTACAGCCCCGGAAATACCACACGCAATATAGAGAGATGGTGAAACTGTTTTTCCTGTTTGACCAACTTGTTCTCCATGGGGTCTCCATCCTGCATCGACAACTGCACGTGAAGCACCAACTGCTGCGCCCAGTGTAGATGCGAGTTGTTCTACAAGTGGAAAATGTTCCGGACCTTTCATTCCTCTACCACCTGAGACGATGATATCTGCTTCGGCAACATCCAAAGTACCTTCATTCTTCATGGTGGAAATTACCTGTACGCGCGCATGACTTGCTTCTAAATTGGGAGAAAAAGCAGTTATTGTTGCAGCATCAGAACCAATTTGTTTTGCTGTGAACACATTAGGTCTGAGAGCAATGATCGCCTTCCCGGATGCCGAATGTACTGTTATGTGGGCTTTCCCTGCATAGACCGGTCTGGTAGCCGCGATGGATGTAGTATCTCCGGACAATGCTATGCAATCAGGAAGCAGTCCTGCTTTGAGCTTCACGCTCAAACGAGGTGCTATCTCTTTACCGGTAGCATTACCAGAAACTATTACGATATCGGCATCAATTGACCGAGCATATTGGGCTAGAGCCTCTGCCGTAGCAGTAGATGAATATGAGCCCAACAGTTCATGTTGTGCGAGTACAACGGATTGAACTCCGTAATTGCCTGCACTTTGCAATGCTTGTTCAGAACCATTTACAGCAAAAGCTGTAATTGAAGCACCACCGGCTATGGATTGAGCAGCGGTCAATGCTTCATGAGAAGTTCTTTTCAAACTTTGCGAATCTTTGGCTTCGATAAATACAATGATATGTTTCATGGTTGATATTCTTATTTAAGATTAAATAACTTTTGCTTGTTCATGCAAAGCAGTTACGATGGAGGTTATGTCAGCATCTGAATCACCGACGATCATGCCAACTCTTTTGGAAGAGGGAAGTGCCATTGATGATAGTGAGACAAGATGATTGCCATGACATGGTTCAATCTCTTCAATCGGTTTGCTCTTTGCTTTCATGATATCAGGTAATTTCGGATATCTGGGGTCATTCAATCCTTTTTGCGCGCTAATTACGCAAGGTAATGTAGTGGAAAGAATTTCTTTACCGCCTTCGATGTCACGTTCTGCCTGAATTCCATTTCCTTCTATTTTCCATGAAGAAACAACAGAAATTGATGGCATGTCAAGCATCTCCGCAACCATTGGAGCCATTGATGATGAATCAAAATCGATTGATTGTCTTCCGAAGATGATCAAATCAGGAGATATGTTTTTGGCAAAACCTGCAATATTTTCAGCCACATTGTAGGAATCAAGTTGTGCATCTGTTTTAACGATGCAGGCTTTATCAACACCCATAGCCAATGCAGTTCGTAAAATTTCTTTTGAAGTTTCACTCCCGACTGTCAGAGCGGTGACGGCGCCACCGAATTGTTCTCTCAATTTCAACCCTTCTTCAATTGCAAATTCATCATAGGGATTAAGAATGAACTTTACACCGGATTTGTCTATGGTTTGACCATCGCCGGAAACTTGAATTTTTGTTGTGGTATCTGGAACCTGTGATATACATACGAGTATATTCATGGACCTACTCCGTAGATTATTTGGTGATCAGAGTACTAAATTATGGAATTTCAGGGATTGACTAAGGGAGAATTTTCCACGTTTTCAGCGAATTATCTTGAATAATTCAACTCTTCTACACCGTTTATTGAACGTATCGGTGGATTCCGAAACACGTTTGTTCAACAATGATTCTTCCCCACGGGATTCAGCTTTTAGCATTGTAGCCGGTACGCCAAGTTTTACGAGTTGCTGAATAATGAAATCTGCTCTCCTCTGACCAAGCCGCATATTATATGCATTTGTGCCAACTTCATCGGTATGGCCAATAATAGCCAAGGTTTCTATCGTACCTTGAAATTTTTGCAGATTCAATGCCACTTTGGTTATAGCATCCTTCCATTGAGTAGTAGTTTCATTGCCATTTGTGTCCAATACAAATGGATATGGATCATTAAATTGATCCGTTGGAAAATTGATGCGCAATGATATTGTTTTGGGCAATTGCAAAGGGTCTGAAATCACAGCATTGGAATCGGAGAGCGAGAATGTGTTAATCGTAGAACCTTCAAATAATTCGTCTGATTCGGCTGAAATGCGTACTTGCCTATTTGTTGTGACCTTCACCTTGAATCTACCACTGGTATCCGTCATTTGTTGATCAATGATTTCATTTTCAGGATATAGCGTAGTTGTTACTTCGGCATTTTGGACAGGTTTCTTTTTTTCCTCATCAATTACTTTCCCCTCAACAATAATCAATGATTTAGGATCTAGCTTATCGGCTCTCTTCAACGTTGGAGATGATATTTGCCATTTTACAATGGGTGTTTGCGATATGGTATCTTTTTGATAAACCGGTCTATACACATACATATCGAATGCATAGTCCTGATCAGGTGCCATTTGATTGGAACTATAATACAACAATGTGTCTTCACGTGAACTGGGTGTTGTTGGAAACAACTCATCGTATACTGTATTGATAGGAGCTCCAATATTCAAAGGGGGATCAAAAGCTTTTGCTAGTGCGAGAGAATCTCTTGCTTGCACTGCATCAATGATGGCTTTAGGATCAAACATCGACGAAAACAGATCATAGCCACCAAGATTTGCATGCCCTGAAGATGAAAAAAGGATCTTTGTGCCTTGTTTTGTGATAAAAGGGCTCAATTCATCGCAACGTGAGTTAATGATTGGTCCGCAATTCATTGGCTCTGTCCAATCACCTGCAATATTTACTGAAACATAGATATCCGTACCTTGGGTTTGCTGCTTTAAGTCTGAAACAAAAAACAATATCCTGCCATCTGATGAAAGGGTTGGCTGTGATTCCCAATTAAGTAGGGTTGAAACATTTAATGTTGAAACTACTTGCACGGTATTTTGAGATAACTCGGCCTCTATAATTTGTGCATCTCCTGGATATGCTCCGGCCGGTAAACGGGCGGCAATAGCTTTCTTTGAACTCCCCGAAACGAATCCGAATGAACCGCCTTCTTCCATGTCGAGAGTTGAAATTTCAGAGATTGTTGATTCATTCATAAATCGTAATGCACGAAGAATTTGACTTCCACCTGCTGAAGCGGTGTTCCATGAAGTTGAATCACTTAAAAAAGAGATGTTCCATTCATCGATCACCGGTGTGTTAAGCCCTTCGACAGGACGAATTCTCATGAAACGTTCTTTTCCAATTGAGCTTGTGTCCAAGATAGGTCCCGCAAAACGTTTTGGAAAGCAGTCTTGAGTAGGCGGAGGAGGACAAATGATGTCTTTACTCAGTGATCGTGGACGTATGACAGTACATGCTGACAGGATTGCCAACAATGGAATGACGAGTACGATGAGTCTAAACCGGTAATTCATTATGCAAATTACAAATTCGTGGGAATTGTGATCAAAGCAGCGGGATGATTGTCACTATGCATGAAAGAGGTATTTTTGCCATAGAATGTCCTAATTAAACCATATACATGAATCAATTCGACATATTTTCTGAAGATTCGCCACAGTTCTCTCTCAAAGAGAAAAGAGCTGCTGATCTCCGTATGCTGATCAATTCCGCTGATCATGCATATTATGTCGATGCACACCCCATTATGTCTGATCGTGAATATGATGCCTTATTCAAAGAATTGGAGTCTCTTGAGCTAGAACATCCTGAATTACTTATGCCGGATTCCCCAACGCAAAGAGTTGGAGGCATGCCTCTTAAAGAATTCAAGCAAGTTGCGCACAAAAAACCTATGCTTTCGCTCTCGAACACGTATAGCGAACAAGAAGTTCTTGAATTTGACGAAAGGGTTACTGAAGGACTCGACAATAGTACACATCCCTATGTTTGTGAATTGAAAGTAGATGGTGTTGCAATTAGTTTGATCTATAGGAATGGAATATTGGATCAAGCAATAACCAGAGGGGATGGAGAAATAGGGGATGAAATAACAGCCAATATCAAAACCATCAAAGAATTGCCACTCAAGATTCATCATAATCCATTTGGTTCACCAATTGAAGAAATGGAAGTAAGAGGTGAAGTGTATATGGAAGATGCTGCATTTCTTGCATTGAATGAGCAAAGAGAAGTAGCAGGTGAAAAGACATTTGCAAATCCTAGAAATCTTACAGCCGGAACATTAAAGCAATTACATTCAAAAGAAGTAGCAAAAAGACCTCTCAAAATTGTGTGTTATTATCTTGATGCAAATCGAGAAGAAACAATGATGTCTCATGCTAACAATTTATTTCTCTTGCAAAAAATGGGTTTCCCAACAAGTGTACATTCGAAAAAGGTAGAACATGTACAAGAAGTAATATCATTCATCAAAGACTGGGAAAGCAATAGAGAAACTTTGCCATTTGGCATAGATGGGATTGTAGTAAAGGTGGATTCTCTACCGCAGCAGCGCATTTTGGGAAATATCGCACGTGCCCCAAAATGGGCTATCGCCTTCAAATATGAAGCCCTCAAGGCAGAGACCATACTTAAGGACATTACTTATCAGGTCGGAAGAACAGGGATTGTAACGCCGGTAGCTGAACTTAATCCGGTTACTTTGGCCGGTAGCATGATAAGCAGAGCTACATTGCATAATGAAGATTTCATAAAGAATTTAGATTTACGCATTGGTGATACGGTGCTGGTTGAAAAAGGGGGAGATGTCATTCCTAAAATCACTGGCTTTAATTCATCAAAACGTCCAGATGATGCAGCATTGTTTCATTTTACCAATGTATGCCCTTGTCCATTGCAAACAACGCTTCATCATATCGAAGGAGAAGTGCAATATGTATGCCTGCATCCGGAATGCCCATGGCAAATACGTAGACGTCTTGAGCATTTTGCATCACGAGATGCAATGAACATAGATGGATTGGGTGAAAAAGTTATAGATCAATTCGTTGAAATAGGAATTCTACATTCAATTTCAGATATCTATAGACTGCATGAACATAGAGATCGCATATTGGGTTTGGATAGATGGGGCGTAAAAAGCGTTGACAATCTACTTGCATCAATAGAAACGAGCAAACAGCAACCATTCCGTAAAGTATTGTTTGGACTTGGCATTCGGCATGTAGGTGAAGGCATTGCTAAAACATTGGCTAATCATTTTGGAACTTTGCAAGCATTGCAGAAAGCCAGTCTTGATGATCTTGTTTCAATCAAGGAAATAGGATCATCAATAGCACAATCAATAATTGAGTTCTTCAATGATGACCATGAAATGGCCATGTTGGAATCATTGTCTATATCAGGCTTGTGTTTTGAACAATCCACCCAGTATCAAGAACAAAAATCTGATGAATTTGCAGGTATTACATTTGTTTTAACCGGAGAACTCTCATTATTTACGCGGAAAGAAGCTACCGAAGAAATTGAGAAGAGAGGCGGGAAAGTGACCGGATCGGTGAGCAAAAAAACTATGTTCTTGATTGCTGGTGAACATGCCGGATCTAAATTGAAATCTGCTCAGGAATTATCAATTCCTATATTACAAGAAGAAGATTTTGCACAAGTGTTGCAAGGTGAAAAAAAATTGACATCATTTATAGGTATAACATGAAGTATTTCGGCTTATTGTTCATAAGTATGTTGTG
>SXZI01000182.1 GCA_005788035.1 Bacteroidota bacterium | reverse complement strand
CGAAAGTTTATTGCATCCTGTTATTTCTTTTTTAATAGGTTCATTTCCCTGCTCAAGGGATGAATCGCATACTCCATCCGTATATAAACAAATAAGATCTCCCTGTTCTAATGAAAAATCAGAATAAGTCATTGATGCGATATTCTCTACAACTCCAAGCACCATACAACCTTTGTCTAGTTCAACGATCGTTCCGTTTCGTTTCTTGAGCAAGGGAAATTCATGGCCTGCATTGATGCATCTCATAAATGTCCGATCTGCATTGATGTGAATACATGCAAAGGTAATGAATGTATCAGAATTTGTTTGTTCATGGACTAGCGCATTGATTGAGTGGACAATTTCTTTGGGATGCATTGCTTGTTTAACGTGCAATGTACAAGCAGATTTCACCATTGTCATAATCATAGCGGCAGAAATACCTTTTCCGGAAACATCACCCATAATGAGGAGCATTGATCCATCAGAGTATTGCAGAATATCAACATAATCTCCACCAATATTATCAGAGGGAATAGTTGTTCCTGAAACTTCACAACCGATTATCTGTTCAGTGAAATCGGGCATTAACTGGGATTGAATCTCAGCAGCCAAAGCAAGATCTTTATGTAATGCCATTAACCTTGATTCTTCTTCAAACAATGCCGTCCTTTCCAATGATAATGCAGTAATCATTCCAATCATGGAAATAAAAGCAGTATCATCCTCTGTATGATTTCGCTCTCCGGAATCAAGAAGTATATACCCTCGCTCAACATGTCCATGTTCCATTGGAATAACTGTCACATTCAATGATGACCTAATCTTTTCATCTTGTATTGAAGATAACAATGACACAATCTGTTCTTCTTTGAAGCCATTATAAGAAAGTATCTCATGGGTATGAAATGCTCCCCTACCGATAAGTGCATATGTCCCGATACGTAATTGCCCCATAAGAAATTGACCTGCGATTCTTGCTATGGCAAAACGATCTTTTTGAATAATGATGTCTGATAACATCTCCAGCATTGTATCCAATATCAATGATGTTTTACCCAATCTTTTGCTTTGCATATCTGCTTCAAGAGTTTGCTTCAGAGCATTGAGTGCAAAACCTCCAAGTTGGGCAAGATTGTGTAAATCTCTAAGATATTCAGGAGTTTCAGGGATACACTTTATATATCCCAATTGGGTGCCGAAACTTGAGATAGGGATTATTTTCGCATCTTTTCCAGAAAGCGGCATCGACTCGATGATACAATGGGAACGCTCATGGGAGTCATATAAATATACTGCCACCGATGTAGCGAAATTGATTTCCACTATGTAGGTAGCAATAATTTCGCATACTTCAAATTCAGAAGAAGCATTCGCAAAAGCATGTAAAACACGTGATAGATCCATTACGAACTCAATCAGAGATAAAATACTGCGTTCTAATTTACGGTTTCAGAGGAGATTCGATATCACTGCATCGGTGGCTATTACAATATCATTCGGGGAAATCAAGATTTGCATGCCTCTTTGACCAGGGCTGATGCTGATCGAATCGAACAAGAACGAAGTTTCTTCAAGAAAAGTTGGGTAGTGTTTTTTCATGCCGATTGGGGAGCAGCCACCACGGAGATATCCCGTCAAAGTAAATAACTCAGAAATTGGCAATAGTGAGCATGAAGTATTACCGGTGGCTTTAGCTACTTTTTTGAGAGAAACTTCTGCATTTCCCGGGACGATGATCACGAATATTGGTACTGCATCACCACGTAATACCAATGTTTTAAATACCTGTTCATGTGGTAAATGGATTTTATCCGCAACGCTGATGGCATCTAGGGTGTCTTCGGACCATTCATACATAAGCATCTGATAAGCAATGCCCAAGGAATCAAGGATTCTACAACAATTGGTCTTCTTTATTGAGCTCATGTCTAAATGGAAGAAAGGAGTCGATCTATCGTATCAGAAGAAGACAATCCTGCCTTTTTCCGAATATGCAATCTATGGGTTTCAACGGTTCTGGTACTAATGTCAAGAAATGTTGCAATATGATATGTTGAAAATCCGCAACGAATCAGGCAGCATATATGTTTCTCTTTTATCGTTACATCAGGAATGAGATATTCCAATTGATTGTAGAAACCGGGATAAGTTTGATTGAATTCGCTAAAAAAGATATCCTTGTCCAATTGGGTTACAGACAGAGGCATGAGAAGAGCACTGACTTCCTTCAAAACTTTTGCTTTTGTACCATGTTGTTCCAGTATTTCCATGATTGTTGAGCGCACTTCACCATAGCGATTTAATTCTTTCATGATAGATGAAGTTCTTTCTAACAATTGATACCGTAAATCTCGTGTCTCTTTTCCTAGAATATGATTTTCCTGCTTCAATAACTCATTTTCTTTTTGATGAAGTGAGGCAACATAATGCACTTCTAATTCTTTGATGTTCTTTTGTGCATCTTTACCAATGATCACTTGTTGGGTTTCATAAGATTCTTGCAGTAGGGCAAATGCTCTATCCCATTTTTTTCTACTTCTCAGCCATAAACCCCAATGCCTGAGTACCCAAATCCGCAATTGCAAAAAACCATGCTCTTGCGTCATAATATGTGCTTGTCGAAAATGATGCTCTATCTTTGCATTCCGAGAAGAAGAAGCATTCATGCTCATGAATAATCGAGCTAGTTTATAGTGAAGAGTCGCTTCATGCAATGGAAAAGGATATTTCTTATACAGCTTTTCTGCTTGATGAAAGAAAGCCAATGCTTCACCATAATTACCCATATTGGTTTGAGCTGAACCACACATCACCAATATCCTGGAAAGATCATGGAATGCTTTTTTCTTTTTTGCCAATTCCATGCATTCAAGCAATATCTCAAGTGCTTGCTGTGGTTTCTTTTCAACACGCATCAAATGAATGGAAGCAATATTTGAACGCGCAACCAATTCAGTTCGCCAATTTTGTTCATCCACAGATAACTCAATTGCTGCTTGCAAACACTCTTCAGCTTTATCGAAATCTTGGATCGCAATATGATAATTGCCATTTGCCAATTGGTATTGAGCTTCAAGAAAGGGTTCGCTGGAGAGCAAGCGCCGAATTTCTTCGGCCTTTTGCAAATAGTACAAGCATTGGGCATACTTGTCTTTTTTTTGAGCATGTTGGGCCAATGTGAGGGCACAACGAAATGCATGCAGCATTTCGCCACAAAGCATGAATGTCTCCAATGCTTCTCGAAGTATACGATCATCATCGGATTGCAATTCTATGTCAGAGCGAAGTCTATATTCTTCACGTGAAAGATGTGCATGATGCAAGGGCTCTTTTGTGGCAATTGCGAGCTCCTTCAACTGACTAACAATGATTGCTGCCTTATCCCTTTGCATTGCTGTGTGACAGATCATGCAACGAATGCGCAACAATTCGAATCGATAATGCATCATCCTTGATTCACCTATCAATTCTCGCGCATGCAAACTTTTAAATTTTTGCTCAAGTGTACTGAGCGTTTTATTTACGGATGAAAACGAATCCGTGTAAAATCGCCGCTCAACCCTGAGAATCTCTTCCCTCCCGGACAAGACTCTAGTCATGATAATCCCAAACTTATTCCCAATAGCAAATGGAAGCCAATAGGCAATACACTTCCCTTTTGACCAATTTACTTTATTTTTGGAGAATGAAATAGACTTCTTAGAGTTTGGAATCGAATAAAGCTACTGATTGTTTATCTTGCAATGTATTTTTCTCATATGGAGGTCACATGGAATTCCTTACTACGCTTCACGGACATAATCGCTGGCTTATCATACTCTTCGCTGTTTTGGCTGTAATCACATTGATCCTCAATCGAAAAGATCCCTCTGAATACAAGAAAAATACCCTATTATTTGGTTCAATTTATGCCTATGCTCTTGCTTTGCAATTCATCATCGGTCTAATTCTCTTTTTTCCAAAAGCACAAGCATTGGAATGGGACATGTCTGCTTTGCGCATACAATTTGAGCATGCCACTACAATGATTCTGGCAGTCGCAATTGCTCATAGTGCGGCTGCATGGAAAAAACTCGATACGTCAAGAAGAATAAAGAATACGCTTATTGCCTACCTGATTTCACTTTTCTTAATTGTATTGGGTGTGATACGAATAGGTGGAATGTCTCTTTGGATCGGCTCATAATCGAGAATTCCAACCTGCGATACAGTTCGCAATCATGAGTGCCGCAAGCCTTGATGTTCTTTTGTCTACATCATAGAGCGGATTCACTTCTGCAATATCAATTATTCGCGCTCCATGTGCTGCTGCGACAAATGCCATCTGCACAATCTCATCGGCAGAAAAACCTATGGGTGCGCTTGCACTCACTCCCGGAGCAAATGCGGAATTGACAGCATCCATATCAAATGTCACATAGATTTCATGATCTGCTTCGCACATTGCTTGCATCAATTCCGATAGTTGATCTGCTGCACTGCCCATCGCCCTTATATGGTCATAGGTAATGATTCTGCCACCGGATTGCTTAATATATTCTCTATGATGGGTTGCAGCGGTGAATGCTTGCGTTCCAAATTCTATGAATTCCGATGGTTTACCATATTCTAACATCTCTCTAAATGGCGTTCCTGAATGCCCAAGACCATCAATCCGTTCTCGAACATCAAGATGCGGATCGATATTGATGATTGATTGAGCTTCAAATGAATCTATCATCGCACAACTTGAAGGGAAAGCAATATCATGACCTCCTCCTATAATGATCACGCGGGCACTTTTTTGCAGTAATTCCTTCACTATTTCATGATGATTTGCTCGAATATCTTCCAATGTTCTGCCTTCGCACATGATATTGCCTATATCATGTATTTTGGGTTGGTGTTTCCCCAGACCATTGAGCGAGAATGTTCCTAAGCATTCTCTCACCGAAAATGGGGCATGCGCGGCTCCGATTCTTCCACCATTTCTCTGGATTCCAATGTCTTGTGGTATGCCTAATAAGACGATATCACCCTCGGAAATATCCTCTATTGAAGAATCAGAGCATATTATTGAGGCCAGTCGCCTGTCTAGCTTCTCTCTTGGCTCGGGCATTGCGGCCCAACCATCATAGGGTACCATATGTTGAATCATGTGAATATCTCCCAAAAGTGCATTCCTAAGACATAACGTTTTTTTGTATTTTTGTCTGCACTTCATCTTTTCAAGCGGAGCTTACTTCATGATATTGACAGACAAGGAAATCCTTACAAATATAGCGAGCGGAAGAATCGTTATCACGCCTTTTCGCAGAGAACGTTTAGGTTCCAATAGTTATGATGTTCATCTTGGAAAGATTTTGGCCACGTATAACGATGAAACATTGGATGCTCGAAAGCATAATACAATAACGTCATTCGAAATCCCAGATGAGGGATATATCCTCCAACCTGACGTATTTTACCTTGGCGTCACTGAAGAATATACCGAAACTCATGATCATGTTCCATTCCTTGAAGGTAAATCGAGTATTGGTAGATTAGGAATAGATATACATGCAACTGCCGGTAAAGGCGATATCGGCTTCTGCAATTATTGGACATTGGAGATATCTGTAAAACAACCGGTTAAGGTCTATGCAGGGATGCCAATAGGACAACTGATTTATTTCGAAGTAAAAGGCGAAATCGAGACCCCCTACAATGCCAAAGGTTCAGCAAAATACAATGCAAAAACACATGAACCTGTCGAATCAATGATGTGGAAGAATTTCTTATGAGAATCCCTTCTTCATGTAGAGTTTGGTTACATTCATGTGCATGTGTGATACTTGCATTGAATATATGCTCCTGCTCAATCGAAGAAGAGAATGCAATGGTATATGATGAAACCGCTATAATCGAACGTAGAAAGGAGATTGACGACTTTTTTGCTTCAGATGCTTCTTCGCCTTTGAAGGAAGAGCAAAAATCAATATTCAAGGGTTTACAGTATTTCCCTCCATCCGAGGATTTTACATTTTTTGCTTCCTTTACCAAATCACCAAATCCTGACACAGTGATGCTATTAACCTCCAAAGGTGCTGAAAAGAGAGCTATGCTTCATTTTGGAACATTGAGTTTCTCATTACAAGACGGTCAAAATCACACCCTTTCTGCTTTTAAGTCATTGTCAAATAATGATGGCATTCTTTTCATCCCCTTCAAAGACAAAACCAATGGTTTCGACACATATGAGGCAGGGAGATATATAGAGCTCGAAGAAGAGCCAAACCAAGAAGAATATTTTCTGGATTTTAACAGAGCATATAATCCGTATTGCGCCTATAATAAAGAATATTCATGTCCATTGGTGCCGAAAGAGAATGTATTATCATTTTCCATAAAAGCAGGTGAAAAGAGGCCCGTACTCCAATGAAGCAGATCACGTTCATACGGCATGCCAAATCGAATCATGTGATGGGTTTGCGAGACCATGACAGACCGCTCAATGAACGAGGGCTCACAGATGCTCCACTGATGGCTGAAAGATTGAAGACAGAACAATTTTCTCCGGACATCATGTATTCAAGCACAGCTCTTCGCGCATTGAATACAGCGCAATTGATTAGAGATGGCATCAAACCGGATACCCCTTTGATTGAAGATGCATTATTATACCATGCATTCATTCATGATTATACGCGATTCATACATGAATTGGATGATGCGAATTCTCATATAGCAATTGTAGGCCATAATCCAACTATCACAATGATGGTCAACTTACTTTCAAAAGAGAATGTAACAGATTCCATGCCGACTTGTTGCGTGGTAACTATCACATTTGCCGAAGCTGACTCTTGGCAATTAATTTCACCTCATACAGGAATCGTCAATCGCTTCATGGTTCCCGTAGAATAATACAAAGAAAGGAAATTCACAATGGCTGAACATCATCAGATTTGCATCATTGGTAGTGGACCCGCCGGGTTTACTGCCGCTTTATATGCCTCAAGAGCAAGACTTGATGTAGTTGTTTTCGAAGGTCATCAACCGGGTGGTCAATTAACCATCACCACAGAAGTTGAAAATTATCCCGGATTCGAACATGGAATCATGGGTCCGGAGATGATGGATGTTTTTAGAAAACAGGCGCATAGATTTGGTGCTTCTTCCATATATGAAACAATCACTTCTGTTGATATGTCGAAAAGGCCTTTCACGCTAACTAGTGATTCCAATAAAACATATACATGCGACTCAATCATCATTTCAACTGGTGCAGCAGCCAAATTGCTTGGCTCAAAAGGAGAGCAGGAATATATGGGATTCGGGGTTTCTGCTTGCGCAACATGCGATGGTTTCTTCTTCAGAAATCAACATGTCTTTGTAGTTGGTGGTGGCGACACTGCAATGGAAGAGGCAAATTATTTGACGCGCTTTGCATCCAAAGTAACAATCCTTCACAGAAGAGATGAATTCAGAGCATCAAAAATCATGCTCGAGCGTTGCCAAAACAATCCTAAAATTGAGTTCATGATCAACACTACTGTGGATGAATATATTGGAGAAACATTGCCAACCGGTTTGCGCAAACTTACATCACTGAAATTACGCAATACGGTAACGAATGAAGAAAATACCGTACCTGCAGATGGTATTTTTGTTGCTATTGGACATAAACCAAACACAGACTTATTCAAAGGTTTGATCAACATGGATGATACCGGGTATATTCAAACGGTTGGAAAATCATCCTATACAAATATTGAGGGTGTTTTCGCATGTGGAGATGCCCAAGACAGCGTCTACAGACAAGCAATAACAGCGGCAGGAAGCGGATGCATGGCCGCAATTGATGCCGAGCGCTGGCTCGAAGCTCAACATGGATGATATCTGATGGAATCAAAAGAACAAAAAAAAGCGCCGGTTTTAGTCCGGCGCTTTCCATATGCGATTGAGGCTGAAATGGCTCAGGCATTGCTTGCCGAGAATGGCATTTCAAGCTTTGTATATGATCTCAATGTGAATTCTTGTTATGTGGGCGCAGTCATGGGAGTCCGATTATTTGTATCAGAGGATGATCTTCAAGCTTCGCTTGATATATTGAATGAAGACTCAGAAGAATCTACACCATCCTAACTCCGACACTTATTCTTTTTCGTCGCCTTCTGCAGCTTTACCTTGCATCAATTTCTTGAATTGTTTATCAAGAAAGTAAAGATTCTTTGCATCATATCCCACACGCTTCACCATTACGATTAATTCTTCAACGCTTCTTTCTGAGTCTTGTTGTTCTTTTATGAATGGTTGGAGGAATTGCAATGTTGCATAGTCAGCAAGATCATGACACATTTTGGCAAGTTCATTGATGGCAATGGTATTTTGTTGTTCCAAATGCAGATTGTGTTCAAGGATATCAAGTACACTATTAAAGGAATTTTTCAATTGGGGCACTGCACCTATTGATGAACGACAACCATTGGCATTTGCATATCTATAAAATTCCATCATATGCTCTCTTTCATCTTCTGCACTGAAATAGAAGTATTCTTCCAAACCGGGTAAGTCATTATCAGCACACCATGAAGCCATTTCAAGATATGCCATGGATGCAACATGTTCATTGGTGATTTGTATATTCAATTGTTTGCGAATGGAATCATTCATTGTTTGACCTCTTGTATATTCAATGTGTCGTCAATTCTTTTGGCGATTCAATTTTCCCTTCTTTCCTTAATGCATTCAACTCTTCCAAGGTTACAGTCAAAAAAGCACCATTGGACTCTGCAATCACCGTAACCGTATCGGAAAAGATATCGATTTTAATCATCCTAGCTCTACCTTCGGGCAATTGCACATAAGAATCAAGCGGAGGATAATTTTTTAATGCCGTTACATAATTGTCTATTTCATAAAGCAAACAACATTTCAGTCTACCACACATCCCGCTGAGTTTACTGATATTCGGGGGTAATTGCTGGGCTTTGGCATGATCGAGTGTAATTTGATCGAATTCATTTAAAAAAGAGGAACAGCATAATTCCAATCCACATGGGCCGATTCCGCCCAAACGTTTTGCTTCTTCACGTGCAGGGATTTGACGCAATTCAATGCGCGTATGATACGTTCTTGCAAGATCCTTAACCAATTCTCTGAAATCAACTCTCTGGGGAGCAGAAAAATATATCGAAAGTCTGGAACGATCAAATTGCCATTCTGCATCAACGACTTTCATGTCCAAACCGGCCGATTTTACCTTTTCTTTAACTTCACGAACGATGACTTTTTCTTGATCCCTATTGTCTTTCAACTTTTCGATGTCTTCCTTCGATGCAACCCTAAGCACATTGAACAATGGTTCATTTTGATCGGATTTATTTAAATCTGCAATTAGTCCAACGGCGGTTATTGTTCCTGCATCATTTCCATGTTCAGATTGTACAATCACGGTATCGCTTAAGGCATAGCGTCCATTTCTTGTTTTTTTGAACATTTGCTTTCTTCTTGCTTTAAAACTGACTTCCACAAACCAATCCTGCGGATTCGGAGAATCAATGGGTAGCTCATTTGTATCATTTGAAGAAATGCTCGTTTTGCAAGTGGAACACCCCCCATCTTTACCTCCACAGGCAGTACAATGGGATTTACGATTACGTAAGGTTGATGCAATCGAAGCTTCAGCAGCATTACCGACATCATCAGTATGGGGTATATCAATTCTGGAGAGAGGAACAATCGAACCCACAGGGAATTCATCTTGCTCTGAAGATTGATGATTATGACTTTCACTCATGCTGAAATAATCGCCTAAAAGGGCAGAATATTTGTAATTCGAAACGAAAGTAGCAAAAAAACTCATGAATGACAACTTTAAGGGGCAATTGCTATTCCTTTTTCTTGAGCAACAGTTGACGTCTATCCTCACGAACTGCTTTTGCATAAAAGTCTTTGAAAGACTGATATTCAGAAGATTCGATGAATGTCTTCTTCTTGATAAATCTTCTAGTAACTGTAAGAATGGAAAATCCTTCTTTTTCACTGGCCAGTACCGAGTAATCATATTCTGCGGCGGCATGAGAAAGACGTATTGACTGTGGGACTTCAGCAAGCTCATACCCTTTAGGAATCAACATCGATATCTCTTCAAATGTGGTATCCACATCATAGAGATGTTTAATCGGATATGTACGCTTTTCATAAGAGAGAGCATCCTCCGAAGGAAGATCATTTCGCCAGGGAATACGAACGATCTTATACGTTCCAGCTTCAGCAACTGTATTCGGAGCTTCATATCTGTACAATAAAGAAATATGATTGGCAAGTGAATCAACTCCAAATACTCCCATATCTGAAACTCTGGCGGATGGAATATCAGATGCCAGCGAGGACTGCAGTAATTTCTTTTGTTCCGCTGAATTTTTTCCTTTATAAGCAGCACGATATTGGGCAGTCAATGCTCCAGTGATTTTTTCGGCTCCTTGTATCATCATGCCATCATCAGTAAACTCTATGCTGGCTCTTGATACAAAAGTGGGAGCACTATATTGTTTGTCAGGTAAAAGCAAAGGTTGTGTGTTTCCGGGACGAATCAATAATGAAAATGCATTTCTATCTGCAGATGGCATTGCTCCTGTTGGGAAATTAGAGGCTGTTAGATCCAGAAAAAGTGGTCTCTGCTTTCCTGATTCCTCTACGGCTATAATACAATGATTGAATGCGATGGATGGTAGAAGATTCAATAATCTCTCTTCATTTCCCGAATTCACTAAAACATAGTGTGCATTTATACCTAATTCTCGAAGCATTGCAATACCAAGAGTTGAGACATCTTTGCAATCTCCGATTTTATTTACCAAAACATCTCTGGCTTTCTGCGGAATAAATGCAGACTGACGGAAAGAAACACTACTATAGCGAATATTATCTGTGATGAATTGAAATACTCTTCGAATCTTTTCAGGTTCTGATAATTTTTCGGGATTAGGAATCAATACCTTTACAGCTTCTTGTATTTCATAAGAGGTTTGTGCTTTGGATTGAGCCAACTCAGCATACCATTCAACCAAAAAAGACCAATTTGGGATTGTGGTGAAACGCAATACTTTACCAATCTCAGGTAAAGAAGGCATGTCTGCTTCATACACTATTCCGGGTTCTCTATTCACCTTCCAGGAATATAATGTTGAATTAATTTCAGGCAATTCTTGCACTAATGGCGAAACATCCATTTCCTGTTGAGAGGTAGTAAACTGCAAGCCGTCAGGAATGATCATTGCATATTCAGCATGCGTTACTGGAAAATAGCGATTAAAGTAATATTCATCCCATACATGCCTTGCTAACTTGCCAGTATTGTAATTTCTGATTTTGTATTTGATATATACAAAATCATTGGGTTCCAACCCTTTAAATACAGCCATGTTGCGGCTTATATCAGCTCGTATTTCTTTCCCGTCCGCTTTGATGGTAACTGCTTTTTCAATGATCAAATCCTGTGAGTTGCCATTATATCCTATCCTGTACTCTTTGAAAAAGTCAATTCCTTTTTCATTGAGAACGCGAATGAGGCTTTCCGTTACGGCTTCAGATGCACCGTGATCATAAATGACTCGCTTTACTTTATCTGAAACTATAACCGCACTGGCTTCTGGATGATCTTTGGCTTGCGGGGATGATTGTATAATAGAATCGAGATTCGTCTCTCCAAAGACCGTAAAGATGGATTTCTTCCCTTGTAATTCCCTTAGAATGGCTCTTGCATCATAGTCAGTAGGTGAATATGCCAAAGCTTTTTCATATGCCTTTATGGAAGATTGAATGTCTTTTTTGCTTCTGTATATTTCACCTAATTTAGACCAATATGTATTACATGAAGGACAAAACTTTAAAGCAGTGAGCATTTCCTTTTCAGCTTTGTCATATTGTTCCAATTGAGTGAATACATTTGCCATCTGATAATGGAACCCTGGAGATGATGGTGAAAGGGTAAGTAATTCATCGAAAGTATTTTGCCACTCTTTTACTTTTGAATCTTCCAAATATGCTTTTGCGAGACTAAGCAAAGGCGCTTCACCATATACTTGCTTTAGATATTTGGAATAGAGACTAATCATCGTGTCTCTTTTACGCGTAGTCTGGAAATCAAATGCAGCAGCGAGCTCAGTATATGTCCATGACAATGGAAACTGCTTTCTTGCCTCGCGAGTGGTCGATATCACTTTATCCTGCATTTTCTTTTTATCATAATATCGGATACGCAATGTAAATGCCGTTTCAGATTTTGGCAATAATTGCTCTATTCTATTAACCATATCTTCAGCGCGATCATAATCTTCATTGTCGAGATATTGGTTGAATTTATAGATAATGCCATCAGGAATATCTTTGCTCATGGAAGACAATAATTCATAGGTTGTGTTTACTTCATCTTTTTTTCTTCCGCGGGCATATGTATCTATGAATTTCCACAAAATGATTGGATTGCCTTGTGAAATATTCAATGCTCTTTTCAGTAATTGCTCTGCTTCAATCGCACGATCATTTCTAAGATATGCATCAGCGAGAACAAGATAATGCTCAATCCAATCAGGATGCTGTTCAATTATCTGCTGCAAATGTGCAATGATGGGATTTGGGATGAATTCAATCCGTTTTGGTTTTTGTTTTGCATATTGTTGTGCATAGGCAGTATGCTTTAATCCAGGCACAGCATTACCTTCTTCATCCGTAATTCTCATCAAGAAAT
>SXZI01000026.1 GCA_005788035.1 Bacteroidota bacterium | reverse complement strand
CATTGCCATGCGTCGCTCACAAGTTCAAGACATGATTAGCGCCGGTGAATCCACAACGGTGGAATTCAAAAGGAAATGCACTGCTCCTGAAAAAATGGCAAAAGAACTCACCGCATTCGCCAATACAAAAGGCGGCTACCTTCTCATAGGCATCGATGATGATAGAAGAATCATCGGGATTCCAAGTGAAAAAACAATCATGTCGGAAGTGGAAAGGGCTTGCATATTTTATTGCGATCCCCCATTGACTTATGAATTATACATCATGCCTTTTGACAGATTAGACATTGCTATTGTACATGTACAAGAAAGCAATGAAAAACCACATGCAGTAAAAGATCCTCAAATCCCTGATGAGCAAAAAGTATATATAAGGCAAGGTGAAGAATCTGTTTCGGCCAGCAAAGAAATGATTCGCATACTACGGGGTATGCGGGCTGATGCAAAACCATTGATGATTAGCATCAGCGACAAAGAACGACGTCTGTTCGACTTCATTGAAAAAAACGGGAGAGCAACGGTCAAGGATTTTTCAACATTGGTCAATATTTCAGATCGAAGGGCAGCAAGGCTACTTGTTCGATTGGTCCGAGCAGGTGTATTGAATATTCATACCAATGAACAGCATGACTATTACACTTTGGTTGAAAGACCTCATTAATTGAACATCGCTTCATAGCATCGGATTGAATACATATGAATTTCACATGCATTAGTTTCTTTTTCATTTTCTTGATCTCATCACAATCGGTAATGCTTCAGGGTCAATCCTTTGAGTCTGAGTGGAATCTTATCAATAGAGAATTGGATAGCGGAAAAGTTCGATCGGCAGAAACATTGATCAGGGATCTCTACACAAAAGCACATATGCAAAAGCATAGTCCTACAAAGTTGAAATGCATTCTCCATCTTTCCGTGCTCACCGGTAATGCAGGAGAGCCTGATGATAGGAACATCATTCAATCTATTGTTCGATATTCCGATAGTGTTGAGACAAAGCCCGAAAAAGCTCTGATGAACATATATCTAGCTCAAGCACTTCGCAATTATTATCATTATCATCTAGAGGAAATAAGAAAACGTTCATTTGAAGAGTATCCGCTTGATGACTATTTATCAGTCATGTATTGGACTGAAACACAATTTTTGAAAGCCATTTCTTCACTCATCAATTCATCATTAGATAATTTCGGATTATTGCTGTCAATCCCCGCCAGATCCTATGTAGAATTATTGAATGTGAAAGAATCATCGGATAAGTATCGTCCCACACTCTATGATATCATCGCTCATGCAGGGATTGCGCTCTATGAATCATTGGAGCAAGACATATCAAATTCATATCGTCCTATTTGTAAAGATCCAAGAGTATTTTCTCCGGTAAAAGAGTTCATGGATCTCGACCCGGAAACGATTCAGGGATATGATTTGTCTCATGGCATGATGAAGCAAAGGATAGCATTGTATCAAGCACTATTGAAAAATCATGGTTCAGATAATGACCAATCAGCATTTACAGATGCTAATATCCAAAGAATGCTTGGTCTATCGTCAGGATTTGAACACCCCTTCAAAGATTCTCTCCTGATTGAGGCATTAATTTCGATTGGGAATGATTCTCGATTCAATACAGCCACACCACATGCTTTATATGAGGCGGCATTGTATTGTGCTAATACTGATCAGAATAAAAGAGCTGTTGCATTATGCCAAGAAGTCATTAAGCGATTCCCCGGATCTTTCGCAAATGAACAGAGTACGGCCTTGCTTGGACGACTGCGAAACAAATCATTGAATCTGACGCTGCAAAAACAGATCATACCTGATAAACCATTTCTGTTCAGAACTGAATTCACGAATGTCGACAAAATCTTTTGTCGCATTTATTTATTGACTGAATCCATAGAACAACAACTGAAATCACAGCGATATAGAGATAGATTCTGGGAAGAAACTGGTATAACATCATTGATGAAGATGCAACCGGTTCAGGCATGGAAACAAGAGCTTCCCAAAATAGATGACTATCGGGCTCATAGCACATGGAAAAAGGGACCACCCTTGAAGAAAGGAAAATATATCATGCTCATGAGCAATTCGCCTGTCTTCAATGAACAGAATGATAATATACTGGCCTTTTCTGAGTTCACTGCTTCCACCATAACGGCCATCTTGCAAAAAGAAAATGATGGTGGCATGCATCTGCATATTGTTGAAAGCATACAGGGTACACCGCTAAAAGCTACAGTACAGATCATGGAGAGTACATTTGATCAAAACACCAATACATATTCTAATGTCATTTCCGAAGCATTTTCTACAAATGAACTCGGTTCAGTTTTCATTCCATCCATTGAGAATGATGCATATATTCGAGATCGATCTTTTCGAGTGATCTCACGAACAGATACACTCGACATAGATTATCCCGTTAGCAGATACAAAATCGACAAGTCTCAAAGGAGAGTTGAAATCGCATTATTTACCGATAGAGCATTATACAGACCAAAACAAATCATCCAATTCAAAGGAATCATTCTTGATCATGAATCAGATGAAAAAGCTGTAGCAATATCTGGGAAGCAAATTCTTATTCGATTTCTTGACTCACGCGGAAAAACACTTGATTCCATGTATTGTACTACCAATGACATGGGATCCATTTCCGGGTCATTCATCATACCACAAGAGATTGTTACCGGACATTGTTCTTTGCAAACCGATATCGGTGCATTGACAATCAAGGTTGAGGAGTATAATAGACCAACATTTGAAATCGCATTCAAGCAATCAACTTCCAATCTCAAACTTGGGGAGAATGTTGATATACTCGGAACAGTTCGTTCATATGCAGGAAGTAATCTATCAGGATCAAACATTCGATACACAATCTATCGTAGCTTGTTTTTTTTCCCTTTTCGATCTGAATATCTATACTCGAATCCATATTCTCAAGATCGGGAGATAGCTCATGGTTCAACCATCGTGGATGCATCCGGTGGGTTTTCCATTCAATTCAATGCCGAACCTGATCCATCGATGACGCCATTGCAAAACCAATTGTATTCGTATCTCATTTCAGTTGATGTCATAGCTCCCAATGGTGAAGTACAAAGAGCGGATACATCAATCAGAGTTGGAACACTCAATGCAATCTATTCTTTTGAACATCCAAATATTCAACTCCAATCGAAGCCAGAAAACATCAAACTAAAGTGTGTTTCAAACAATGGCAAACCAGCACAAGGAATGAAAGGAATGATCATTGTTGAAGCAATGAACAATATTCCTTTAAAGCTTCCGCTGCCATTTGAATTTGGTGATCTAGATGGTGTTTCAGATAAGGACAAAGAGATCTTATTTCCTTATGATCAATGCAGTCGTGATGATGCATCAAACAAAAGATCGGTTGCATCCATCATCTATTCAGCACAACATATCAGTAATGAACAAGGAGAAATCACTCCTATACTTCCCCGTTTACAAGCGGGAAGATATCGTATTCGTTTTATTGCGGAAAGTGAATCTATCCCATACACAGTTGAGTCCGCATGGTCCATCATCGATACATCATCTTCTTCTATGCCAATTGATGAGCATCTTTTCCTACATGCATTCACAACATTTGCCGGCATAGGTGATAGCATACGATATATCATCGGTACGGCTTGGGAAGGTGCGTCCATATTGGTACAGGTGGAATCAAAAGGTTCAATCATTTCTCAAGAGCGAGTGCAATTGTCAGCAGCAATGCGTTCATTCACATTTCCTGTGATGCCATCACATCGTGGTGGATTCTCAATCCATTGCTCATTGATCAAACATGGAAGACTCATTACAAAAACTCAGTTGATCGATGTTCCATGGATAGATAAAGAAATCAAGATTCAGACTTCATTTCTTCGAGACAAAACTCAACCAGGAGCAAAAGAGCAAATGTCTTTCAAGATTATCAATCCATCACAACAGCCTATGCCGGAAGTGATGGGTATTGTATATGATGCAGCATTGGATGCTCTATATCAAAGACAGTCCCTCTCGATTCCGAATCTCTGGAATACCTATTTTCCTCAAGCACAACCGGCTTCATTGACAACCGGCATTGCTTTTGGATCAGCAATATTTGGAGATGCATGGAATGCAGCTGGAGTCAATAATGTCGGTTTGCGAGAATTTGATGCATTGAATGTCGACCTCCTTCTCGGAGGAATTTTTGGTAGAACCGAAATGATGTATGTTCAGGATATGATTGATACCAGAAAATCAGTGCGTTCTGCAAAAAAGCCACATTATAATGATGCGTCATTTATGACTGCTACACAAGCGGTTGAGCCAGAATCTTTTAATGATGTTTCGGCTCCTCAAAAGCAAGACATCACCCCAAGAATTTCATTTCAGGAAACCGCATATTTCAATCCATTCTTGCAATTGAATAATGATATTGCATCAATGACCTTCACAATGCCCGATGCATTGACTCGATGGAATATTCGGCTATTCGCTCATGGCAAGGACATGAGTTTCGGCTCATTGGACACATTCCTTATTTCACAAAAGCCATTCATGGTTTCGACGCATGTTCCTCGATTTATACGCATTGGAGACAGCATTCACATAAGAACGATGATTCATGCTTTGGAAGCACACAAAACAATACCTGTGCAGGCCTATATTCGATATTTTTTCGATGATGACTCCACAAACATGCGTGAATTGACAACAACTGCCACTGCGTCAGCAGCATCACCGGGTCTTGTTACTTGGTCATTGAGTATTCCGAAATCTTCGACATTGCAATTGATAATTGGAGCATATACCGATGAATTAAATGATGCTGAATCGCATAGGATACCAATTCTTCCAAATAAGCAAATCGTTACAGATAGATTTCCATTTTGGATAGATGGAACAAAGCAACAGAGTGCATCCATTGTATTGGATTCAGCACAAGACATTGATGCATTTTCCTATACAATCGCCACTGAACCATTCTGGTTTGCCACGGAATCCTTGGCAAATTTACTTCAACCAGGATATGGTTCAGCATTGGATCAGACATATCGTTTGCTTTCAACCCAACTTGCACAATCCTATATACTCACAAACCCAATGCTTCGTACCGCATTGAAAGACTCTGCATTCCAAGGCAGATTACAACAGAATGCTCGACAATTTGGAGATATCGAGATTGGCCCATGGGAATCAGACATGCTGCAACAAGACCTGCAAGTAAAGAATGTGAATGTCTATGCAAATGAAGGTGAGATAAACAGAATATTTGATCATGCATTGCAAGCATTGCAAACAATGCAATCAAATGAAGGAGGCTTTCCGTGGTTTGCACAGATGCCCTCTAGCACATTTATCACTCGTCAAATACTTGTTATGTTGGGTATTTGCCAATCTCTTCAACAATCAGATGCTAAAAATCGTGATATGTCATATATGATTGGGCGAGCGATTCGATGGCTTGATAGTGAACAAAACAAAGAGATGAATCTGGCAATAAAAAGTAATCCTGCAAATGGAATTATACAGTTGAATATGTCAGACATTCATTATTTCTATGCTCGTTCATTGTTCCTTACACAATATCCTTTACCAAAAGAACAGTGGGTATCAACACTAATGGATTCGATGTGGTCAAAACGTTTGGCATTCGGTCTGCAAGCAGAAGCAATGATTGCATTGATTCACCACCGATTGGGAAATATTCAAAAAGCTGAAGCAATGCTCAGATCTTTGGAAGAGCGATCAATATTAGATGAGCAAGGAATATATTGGCCAATTCAATCTACTTCTTGGCATGATGCAGACATCGAAACACATGCTTTGCTGTTTGCAGCTTTTCGTGAGATACAACCACAGTCGAATATCCCCAATGGGATCATCACATATCTGCTCAGACAAAAGCAAACAAGAGATTGGAACACGCGGTCTGCTACATTGCATGCTGTGATGAGCATATTGGCATTATCCGAACGGTGTTCAGATAATGCGCGGAATATAACCGTCACGATTAATGATACATTGACCTCTCCCCAACGATCAAGTTTCCCGGGAGTTCAATCGTATGTCAGCCCATCACCTGCCGATGTGAAGCAAGCAAAGATTTCTATAACCGGCTCTTGCCCTGTTTTTGGGGGAGCATTTCGTATGCGTTCAGTAGAGCTGACAGATCAATTCTCAACAGCAGAGTCAGAGTTCAGAGTGAAAAGAGAGGTGTATAGAATCACATCTGAACCAGAAAAACGCATCATCCCCATCAAAGAAGGTGAACGTATTAAGCTCGGTGAAACAGTGCTAATTCGCATTCACGTGCAAAGTCCATTAACAATGAACTATGTCCACATCCAGGATCAATTCCCCTCTTGCTTTGATTTAATGGCTAATAATTCTGAATATCGTCATTATCAGCATCTTTGGGCTTATACCATTCCTAGAGATTCAGGCATGAATTTCTTCATAGATTATCTTCCAAAAGGGACTTCGATGTTGGAATACGAAGTGAAAGTTGACAAAGCAGGAGTATTTTCAAAAGGGATGACAAAGGCATACTCAGTATTCGCTCCCGAATTCGGGGTTACAAAGGGTGGCGGAAAGGT
>SXZI01000181.1 GCA_005788035.1 Bacteroidota bacterium | reverse complement strand
TAAAATTCCGGGTAACGTATTTGTAGTTTTCAAAAAAGGTGAAGTTGAAGTTTGTGCTCTACGAACCTTTTTTGCAACATCTACGAAATTATTGCTTTGAGGAGCAAGCACCGGCTTACCTGCAATATGTTGAGAAACAGATGCATTGAATGGCGCAGGTTGTGCTAATCGAAGGCCTTCTGTTTTCAACTCTGTATTTTTCAAGGGATAAACTTTACCCTTTTGCGGTGTCTCTGAATGCAAAGTGCCGGCAATGAAACACATTAAGCCAACAGCTATGGAAAGAGTACGGAAAAACATGGTGAAATTCCTCATACTATATAAATGGTAGTTGATTATTGAATGTTAAGAACATTCGCTTTTAGCGGATATTCGTCCTACAAAATACGCAGAAATACAGGTTGTAACCAAACGATAATACTGATGAAAGGGTGAATGTGGAAAAAGTAGGATATCATGTGGCAGCAAAAGGTGTTGGGGTTACGTTCTTTGATCAAACTATGACCAATAGCATCTTAATGCGCCAAAAGGGCCTGTACCGTTTGCTGTGCTTCCTGCAATGCTTCCGATGGTGTTTTTACCCCATATACAGACTGTGATACGGCAAGTTCAAAAGCGTATTCGATATCTAGCCATTTAGGGTGAACTGCAGACAATCTCGACTTCGCCAACTGGTCTATGAACGCAGCAAAACCGGGTATTGTCTTGAAAAATGGATCTTTCTGCCCTTCAAGGTCAGCAGGAATACCTGCCGTAATGCTCAATCTGCATAATCTCATGGTTTGCTTGGCGCTTGTGAGAAATTGAATAAGCTTCAATGCTTTTTCTCTTTTTGAACTTTTTTTGCTGATTGCCAGATAATCTCCTCCTGTAAAGGATAGTCCACTTCCCTGCTTCATACCGGGTACAAGTGCTAATCCGAATTTCAAAGTTGATTTCTCTTTGGGAATTTTTTCCAATAACCAAGGGCCACTGATCCAAAAGCCCAATTTTCCCTGTATGAACATCTTATCCAATTGCTTGGCAGATTCAATAATGCCGTGAGGAACCAATGTGGCATATGCATCGAGCGCTTCAATATTGCGTGAATCATTTAATGTTGGTTTCCCATGTTTATTGATGATGTCTCCCCCATTACTCCACATGATCGGAAGCACTCTCTTATACACCTGATGTAAGTCTTGGCTTATGATTCCGATTCCATACACTCCTTCTTTTGCAAGGTTCTGTATGCTTGCCGATTGAGCTCGCAATTCATCAATTGTGGTTGGATAGGGCGTGGAAGCCAGATTTGCTTGTGCCCTGAGATCTTCATTCACGAACATAATGCGAGTGCTTAATACCCAAGGCACAGCATAGTATGCATTATTCCAAATCGTTGGACCAAGTGATACAGCGGGGAAGCGTTCTGACTGGATTTCTTGCAATGAGAGTTGCGACAATACATCAGCACCGGAAAATTGCGCAACCCAATCAGATCCTAATTCTATCACATCGGGTTCTGTTCCGGAATTGAAGGCTGAAATGAGTTTGGTCTTTCCATCTGACCAATTGAGTCCTATAAGCTCAACAGATATTCCTTCTCTCTGCGAAAATTCTTTAAGCAAGTGTTCAAGTTCTTGTTGATGTTCAGGCGAATTAAGAAAACATCCAAAACGCAATACTTGATTGTCTTGAACGGTATCGTTCGCACAACCCATCAAAAGCAGCATGATGCCACATAACATTGCTAGTAGATAGTTCATGTCAACCGGGTTTCACACCATAAACGGAAGCAACTTTTGCATAAGCATAGTTGACGAATTCTTGTTCAGAAAGCGGGTGGCCGGTTGCATTTAGTATGATCTCACCAGGTTTAGCGGTTTTTCCATAAGCATGAATATTCGTTCGAAGCCACGACAAAATTCCTGAAAACTCTCCTTGTGCAATATCATGCATCACATTCGGCATATCTTCTTTGATTTTTTTCCATTCCATTGCTGCATATAATTTGCCAAGTGTATAGCTTGGAAAATATCCGAATCCCCCAAAAGACCAATGAACATCCTGCAAACAGCCCATTGCATCATTGGGAGGTGTGATACCGAGATATTCTTTCATTTTTGCATTCCATGCTTCAGGGATGTCTTTCGTTGCAAGCACACCATTGATAAGATCTCTTTCAATTTCAAATCTCAAAACGATATGCATATTATATGTGATTTCATCAGCTTCAACTCTAATGAGAGATGGCTGAATGGTATTCACCGCATGATACATATCACGAGGTGATAATCCTTTTGCTTGTTCCGGAAATTGTTTTGCAAAATGAGGCAAAGCGAATTCCCAGAATTCTTCACTTCTTGTAATGATGGTTTCCCACAATAGAGATTGTGATTCATGCATGCCAATGGATGCTCCTTCTGCGGCGAAAGTTCGAGCATATTCGGATGGAAATCCTTGTTCATATAATCCATGTCCAGTCTCATGAATCACACCGTAGAGACATGATGACAAATCATTCTCATTGATTCTTGTCGTAAGACGAACATCATGCTGAGTAAATGAAGTGCAAAATGGATGAGCCGTGAGATCCATGCGCCCACGGGAAAAATCAAACCCCATTTTGTCTGCAATGAATCGTGAGAAAGCCATTTGTGCATCACCAGGAAAAAACTGCTGCATCGGCTTGTCATGAACCGTATGCTTCACCGGTTCTATTGCTTTCAATATAATAGAGGTAGCATCTCGCAATTTGTCAAAAACAGGATTCAAATGCGAGACGGTTGCACCCGGCTCATATATGTCAAGCAATGCATCATAGCGATTCTCAACATATCCTCTGCATTCTGCTTCTTCTCTTTTCAATGTCAATAATTCATCCAGAATTGAAGCAAACTTCGAGAAATCTTTTTGTGATCTTGCTTCTTTCCATATGTCTTGACCCAATGCCTGTGCTTTTGAAACTCGTTTCACCAAATCTTCAGGGAGTTTCACTGCTTTTTGATATTCATCAACAAAGAGGCGCAAGAGTGGGTGTTGTTTGCTATTGGCATCTTGCTGAATAGCATCTACAAGCTTCTTCGCATTGTCACCGGTCATCATCTTATGCATCAATGTGCTAAGCGTGGAAATCTGCTCTGCTCTTGTAACAGAACCACCATGAGGCATATATGTTTCTTGGTCCCAATTCAACACTGCTGTGGCAGCACCGATATCACAAATAGTGTTCATGAGGGAAAGAGTGTCTTTCTGAATCGCTTCTGCATTCATGGTGAAATTCCGAAGATTGTGATGATATTTATGCCGAGGTATATGAAAGCAAATGAGTGAGCCAAGAATTTCCAAGTTTTTCCAATACAGAATTTTGTCTCAATCGACTTTTCAAATGCGCAAAATCCACTCTATCTAATTCTTGATCTTGATTTAAGCAAGAAAAAACAGGTGTTATTTCTTTACCGGTCTCGGGGTCTATATGTTTTTGCAAACACTGCGCACAAATTTCTTTCATCATACACTGCATTGGTGAATTGATTGAACCGATTGCAATGTGCTCCCCAAGGAATGGTTGCAATACCGATCTCCTTGCTTCTCTTACTGCATTCATCATTCCATCGCTACCAATTGCAATGATTCTAGAAACAGATTTCATTGGAATTACTTGATCGCCCGCCCTACCTTCAGCATATGCTAGCATTGCTTGAATGATATTACCTCGAAAATGAACATCCTGTTCTCTTCTTGGCTGGATCTCTGCACCTGAATCTGTGCACCAGACAATCTTATCGGTTGAAGATTCGATTTCATCCATCTTGAAGACATCTTCGCCTTGTTTATAACCGGCGAAATACATCACATTGCAACCTTGTTTTTTTAATGCCTTTGAAATTGAAAATAGTACAGCATTTCCAAGGCCACCACCAGCGAGCAAGACAGTCTCACCAAAAGGAATCTCAGTGGGCGCTCCGGTAGGACCCATGACAACAAGTTTTTGACCCGGCTTTACATACTGAACAAGACGTGAGGAGGCTCCAATTTCCAGTACGATCATAGACAGCAAACCTTTTTCGACATCTGTCCATGCACCCGTCATTGCTAGAGCTTCCATCGACATCGACTTGCCATCTATAATAATCGGATCAGTATCATAATTCTGCATTCTATAAAATTCACCCGGTCTGAAATTTCTTGCTGCTGCAGGCGCATGAACGATGATTTCCGTAATAGTGGGTGTGAGTTTTTCAACATGAACAACAGTGGGTTTGAACTCATGATCCAATCGTTCGAAAAATGATTCAAGCTCTGAGCGATCGGGTGTATAGTCTTCTGTTTCGGCACGTGCTATGTCCTCGGCGAACAAATCGGCAATTTTTTGATAGCCGTTTTTTGCGCTAGCCATTGCTTTAACAACACTGCCTGCATAATATGGATGTCCATCTCCGAAAAAAGAGACCAGTTTCCCTTCTTTCTCATAAGAAGTGAAAAATGCTTGGGAAAAATCATACAATTCCGGAACGATCTTCATTTTGTCACTCATTGATGATCAACATTGCATCGCCATAAGCGAAAAGTCTATAATCACCTTTTATCGCTCGCTTATATGCCTTGAATAAAAGATCCTTTCCGGCAAATGCTGCCGACAACAAAATCGAAGGGGTTGCAGGTGGATGGAAATTCGTGATGAAACGATTTGCAATCTTGAATTCATAAGGAGGATAAATAAATTTATCAGTCCAACCACGATTTGGCTTTACGGATCCCGTTGTTAAAACGCTCGCTTCAAGCGCGCGTGCCACACTACACCCAACGGCATACACATTCTTTTTTGATTTCAATGATTTATTGATTGTATCCGCATTGTCTTTCGTGATTTCAAAATATTCAGAATACATGCGATGTTTGGTGAGATCTTCCACTTCGATGTTTTCAAATATTCCTTGTCCGATATTCAAACTGACATAAGCGATGCGCACACCTTTCTTATCCAATTCTTTTAACATCTTCTGTGTAAAATGCAAACCGGCAGTAGGTGGAGCAATTGACGCCGTCTTCTCCGGATTTGCGAATACGCATTGATATGTTTCTTTGTCATGTTCAGTTGGATCACGCTTGATATATCCAGGCAGCGGCATTTCTCCTATGCGCTCGATCACCTTGAATAAATCACCATCATAACTAAATCGAACGGTTCGTCCTCGATTTGTGGTATTATCCACAACTTCACAGTAGAATTTATTATTGTCGAAATAAATTTTATTGCCAATCCTCACTTTTCTTGCAGGTTCAACAAGCACATCCCAAATACGCTCTTGTGCTTTCAATTCACGCAGCAACATCACCTCGATTTTTGCATTGGTTTTTTCTTTCTTACCAAACACTCTTGCAGGAAATACTCTGGTGTCATTCAATACAATGCAATCACCCTTTTGGAAATAATCCATGATGTCTTTGAACACTTTATCCTCAAGTTCTCCAGTGGCCTTGTTCAATACCATCATTTTTGCTGAATCACGTGGGTCAGCCGGAAATTTTGCGATGCTCGATTTTGGCGAGATATACCTGAATTCTGATAATTTCATATAAGACACATAGAATAATGAGACAAGTGGACAATATGTGGATAACTCTGCAAGGTGTTAACAATTCATGTTGTTACGTTTGCTTGAGAGATATCCCCCTGAATGTGACGCTTATTCAGAACTGTAAATATACAGTTTCAGATAGGGGGTTGTCAACATATTTTTTCCTTTTAGATGACTAAAAAAGGGTAAAAACACTGAATTTTGCCGAATAATATCGAATAAAAACATCAATGAAAGAGAAAGAGTTCGAGCTAACTTCAAATTACAAACCGGCTGGAGATCAACCGGAAGCGATACGGCAATTGTCGGAAGGAATTCTTCGCGGGGATCAATTTCAAACATTGCTCGGAGTGACGGGATCAGGGAAAACTTTCACCATTTCCAATATGATCGCTGAATGTAAAAGGCCTGCTTTGGTGATATCGCCAAACAAAACTTTGGCGGCACAGCTTTATGGAGAATTCAAGCAATTCTTTCCGAACAATAGTGTTGAGTTCTTCATCAGTTACTATGATTACTATCAACCTGAAGCATATATTCCAACCACAGATACATATATCGAAAAGGACTTCGCGATCAATGATGAAATTGATCGTTTGAGACTTCGGGCAACAAGTGCACTGGTAGAAGGGAAAAAAGATGTCATCATCATTGCATCAGTCAGTTGCATTTATGGCATAGGTGACAAAGAGTCTTTTGCTGCCATGATTTTTCATTTGTTTGAAGGACAAGAGATTAATCGAAAGGCATTGATATATCGCTTGACTGATTTGTTTTACCAGAGAAATGATTTTGAGTGGACTCGAGGTACATTCCGTGTTAGGGGCGATGTGATTGATGTGATGCCGGCTCAAGAAGATGAACAGGGTATCCGAATTGAAATGTTTGGCGATACCATTGAGAAACTCAGCATCATCTCTAGAGTAGAGGGTCAGGTATTGGGAAGAATCGATTCGGTGGTACTCTACCCTGCTCGACAATTCGTGACACCACAAAATGAATTGATAAGAGCGATGGCTGATATAAAAAATGAACTCAGTGATCGATTGATTGAATTGAGAAGAGATGATAAATTGCTCGAGGCACAAAGGCTGGAGCAGAGAACGCTCTATGATTTAGAAATGATGAAAGAAGTAGGCTATTGTTCAGGGATAGAGAATTATTCTATGCATCTCACCGGAAGAAAACCCGGTGATCGACCTCAATGCTTATTTGATTATTTCCCAGAAGATTATCTTTTGATCATTGATGAAAGTCATGTGACTTTACCTCAATTGCGAGCGATGTATAATGGTGACAGAAAACGTAAAATGACATTGGTCGAGCATGGATTTAGACTTCCCTCCGCATTGGAAAATAGACCATTGAGATTCGAAGAGATTGAATCACTTATCAATCAAGCAGTGTTCGTAAGTGCAACACCGGCTGATTATGAATTGGAAAAATGCGAGGGTGTTATCGTTGAACAAGTCATTCGACCAACCGGACTTCTTGATCCCGCAATGGACATCAGACCGGTTCGCACTCAAATTGATGATCTTCTCTATGAGATACGACTACGAATACCAAAAAAAGAACGAGTGCTTGTAACAACACTCACTAAACGAATGGCAGAAGACCTTGCTGATTATTTGACCAATCTAGGAATCAAGGTTGCATATATCCATTCTGAAATAGAC
>SXZI01000180.1 GCA_005788035.1 Bacteroidota bacterium | reverse complement strand
GAACATGATCACAGGTGCAGCTCAGATGGACGGTGCAATCCTTGTGGTTGCGGGTACAGACGGACCTATGCCTCAAACACGCGAGCACATTCTTCTCGCACGTCAGGTTGGTGTTCCTCGTATCGTAGTATTCATGAATAAAGTTGACATCGCAGATCCAGAATTGTTGGATCTCGTTGAACTTGAAGTTCGTGAACTCCTCTCCAAGTATGAATTCCCAGGCGATGATATTCCAATCATCAAAGGTTCAGCACTTCAAGGTCTTGATGCTGGTACATCTGACGATGTTCCTGTAGATGATGCACGCTTGAAGCCTATCTATGACCTCATGGACGCTGTTGACAATTATATCCCAACACCGGTTCGTGATACAGACAAACCATTCCTCATGCCAGTTGAAGACGTATTCTCAATCACAGGTCGTGGTACAGTTGCCACAGGTCGTGTTGAGCGTGGTATAGTCAATGTGAACGAGGAAGTTGAATTGGTTGGTTTTGGTCTTCAGAAGAAAACCACAGTTACTGGTATTGAAATGTTCCGCAAGCTTCTTGATCAAGGAGTTGCAGGTGACAATGTAGGTCTCTTGCTTCGTGGTGTAGACAAAGCAGAGATTGAGCGTGGCATGGTTCTTGCGAAAACAGGATCTATCACACCTCACCACAAGTTCAATGCACAGGTATATGTATTGACAAAAGATGAAGGTGGTCGTCATACTCCGTTCTTTAACGGATATCGTCCTCAGTTTTATTTCCGTACAACTGATGTGACAGGTGTTGCATCTCTTCCTTCAGGAACAGAGATGGTTATGCCTGGTGACAATCTTGACAATCTCGTAGTAGAACTCATCACACCGGTGGCTATGGAAGAAGGTCTTCGTTTCGCTATTCGCGAAGGTGGCCGTACAGTAGGCGCAGGTGTTGTAACAAAGATCATTGAATAAAATGTACCGTGAGGTAGGGATGAACATCTCGTCCCTACCTCTTTTTGTCTCTCATTTTTTTGAAGGTACGTGAGCGTGGCAACCCAAAGGATTCGTATCAAATTAAAATCGTACGACCACAACCTAATTGATAAATCGTCCGAGCGTATTGTTCGCACCATCAAGCAAACAGGAGCGGTAGTATCCGGTCCAATTCCGTTACCAACGGAAAAGACCGTGTACACGGTTCTGCGCTCGCCACACGTTGATAAAAAATCGCGCGAGCAGTTTGAAGCGCGAGTTCATAAGCGTCTGATAGATATCTTCAGCTCGACGCAACGCACGATTGACGCGTTGATGCGTTTGGAGCTTCCAGCAGGTGTTGATGTCGAGGTAAAGGTCTAAGGAGAAAAGACAAGATGCTATTAGGTCGAAAATTGGGCATGACGAGCATATTCAGCGAGAACGGTGAATATGTGCCCTGTACAGTCATCGAAGCCGGACCTTGCGCCGTAGTGCAAGTCCGCACCATAGATAAAGACGGATACTCTGCCGTTCAGCTCGGCTATGGAGACATAGCAGAGCGCAAGGTATCCCAGCCACTTGTCGGTCATTTTAAAAAGGCCGGCCTGGCACCGAAGCGCCATATCAAAGAATTCAGATTGGACAATGTTACAGTAGCACCAGGTGAAACTGTTACGGTGGACAGCATCTTGAAGATTGGAGACATGGTGAAGGTTTCCGGAACCTCCAAAGGTCGTGGTTTCCAGGGTGTTATGAAAAGACATCATTTTGGTGGTGTTGGTATGACATCTCACGGACAATCGGATCGCGAGCGTGCTCCTGGATCCATCGGTTCATCTTCATATCCTTCGAGAGTTTTCAAGGGCATGAGAATGGCGGGCCGAATGGGTGGCACAAGGATCAGCATTCGAAATCTCGAAGTGTTGGACATCATGCCGGAGCAAAATTTGCTTGTGATAAAAGGAAGCATTCCCGGTGCAATTAATTCCATAGTTGAAATTGTGAAGCTGTAAGGTATAAGAACAATGCTCGTAAATGTATACGGAAAAAACGGATCTGTGACCGGTCAGGTAGAATTGCCTGAAGAGGTTTTCAATGTGGAGCCAAGTGAGCATGCAATGTACCTTGCGGTCAAGGCATACTTGGCGAATCAAAGACAAGGTACTGCAAAAACCAAGGTGAGATCCGAGGTTCGAGGTGGTGGCAAGAAGCCATGGAAACAAAAAGGACGTGGTACTGCGAGAGCAGGTTCAAGTCGTTCACCTGTATGGGTTGGCGGTGGAACCATACACGGTCCGAGACCCCATCTCTATAAGCAATATCTTCCTGCGCAGATGAAGAAATTGGCACGTAAGTCGGCTTTGTCATTGCGTGTTCGTGAAGAAAATCTTCTTGTTGTGGAAGGACTTGGATTTGATGAAATCAAGACCAAGAATATGGTAGGTGTATTGAAGGCATTGAATATCAATGGACAAAAATCACTCATCATGTTAAAAGATTCAGATGCAAACATTGTGATGTCAGCGAGAAATATACCCGGTGTAAAAACATTGCCAGCGGTCGTTGCATCAACATATGACATTTTGAATCACAAGAATATCATCCTTTGCAAGGAAGCCTTGCAGGATCTGGTACAAACTTTTTAATGCTGAAGTAATTAGGCAAAAGAACGATGATTACAGTAATTAAACGCCCGATGCTCACAGAGAAAGCGGCGATGCTCGCGGAAAAGCAGCAATATGCTTTTGAAGTGACAACAGATGCGAATAAAATCCAGATCAAGGCTGCCATAGAGCGTCTGTACGATGTGAAGGTATCTTCCGTTCGCACAGTGAATGTGAAAGGCAAGAACAAAACACGTTTCACCAAACGTGGATTGATGCGTGGTGCAACACCTCTTCGTAAGAAGGCATATGTAACATTGGCACCCGGATATAGCATTGACCTTGTTGGTGGTGAAGGTAATACTGAAGATTAATTTCGAGATAGACAATGGCTTTAAGAATTCTCAAACCGATTACGCCCGGTACACGCTTCTACTCAGTGAGTTCATTCTCTGAACTTACTCCCGGAGCCAAACCCGAAAAATCACTCCTTGCTCCAAAGAAGAAGAGTGGTGGACGAAACAATACCGGACGCATCACCTCCAGACATAGAGGTGGCGGGCATAAGCAGAAATATCGCATCATTGACTTCAAGCGTAGAAAGCATGGCATTGCTGCTGAAGTCATGAGCATTCAATATGATCCGAATCGCACATGCCGTATTGCATTATTGCGTTATGAAGATGGAGAGCTTGCATATATTTTGGCTCCCAATAAATTGAAGGTTGGACAAAAACTCATGTCTGGTCCCAATGCAGATCTTCAAGATGGCAATGCATTACCGATGGAAAAAATTCCTGTAGGTATGTTCATTCACAATATTGAAATGAAGCCCGGAAAAGGTGGACAGATGGTTCGCAGTGCCGGTACCGGTGCTCAGCTTGTAGGTTTTGACGGGGGCATGGCTCAGGTCAAATTGCCATCAGGCGAAATCAGAAAAGTTCCTCAGTCTTGCATGGCAACACTTGGTGTTGTTGGAAATTCCGATCATGAGAACATTCTTTATGGAAAGGCAGGACGTATGCGTTGGTTGGGTGTTCGCCCACAAACACGCGGTATGGCGATGAATCCGATCGATCACCCGATGGGTGGTGGTGAAGGTCGCTCGAAGTCCGGCGGTGGACGTCAGCATCCACGCTCACCTTGGGGTCAATTAGCAAAAGGCTTAAAGACTCGCAAGAAAAAGAAGAAGTCAACCGATCTTATTGTTCGTAAAAGAAAGTAATTAGGACATTATGGCTCGCTCACTGAAAAAAGGCGCATTCATCTACTATAAACTCATGAAGAAGGTGGATGCATTGAATGAATCAGGCAAGAAGACTGTCATCAAGACATGGTCACGTGCTTCAACGATTGCACCAGACTTTGTGGGACATACATTTGCGGTTCATAATGGAAATAAATTTATTCCTGTATATGTGACAGAAAACATGGTTGGTCACAAGCTTGGTGAATTTTCTCCGACGAGAACATTCAAAGGTCATGCAGGAAACAGAAAGGACCAAAAGTCCGGAAAACGATAATCCGTAGCTGAATAAGGTTATACAATTATGCTCAATGCTCGTGCAACAAAGCGGTATTTACGCTCTTCGCCTCGCAAAATGCGATTGGTGATAGATTTGATACGAGGAAAATCGGCGGCGCAAGCATTGGCGACGCTGAAATTCTCTCCGAAATCGGCATCGAAGGATGCGGAAATGGTTCTTCGTTCTGCGATAGCGAATGTTATGGAGAAGGCCACCGCAGCCAATGAGCGTGTCGATGAAGGAAAGCTATTTGTAAGTGCGGCCTATGTCAATCAAGGCCCCACGGCGAAGCGCATTTCTCCTGCTCCGATGGGTAGGGCTTACAGAATTCGCAAGCGCTCGCATCATTTAACGATTGAAGTCTCAGTTGCTCAGTAATATAACAGGAGTGAAACTTTGGGTCAGAAGACAAATCCGATAGGTCTCCGTTTAGGCATAGTTCGCCATTGGGATGCCAACTGGTTTGATGAAAAGAATGTGGCCGACAAATTGTCTGAAGACTTGATGGTCCGTTCTTATATCAAGAGCAGTAAGCGTAAAGCAGGTGTAGCACGCATAGTGATTGAGCGCACTGCAAAGCAATTGCGCATCACATTGCACACATCTCGTCCAGGTGTGATCATCGGTAAATCCGGTAAAGACATTACGCTGTTGGAAGAAGAGTTGAAACAGATTTCAAAGAAGGATGTAAAAATCCTCATTCATGAAATCAAGCGTCCTGAAGTTGATGCACAATTGGTTGCCGAGAACATAGCTCAGCAGCTTGAAGGAAGGGTTTCATTCCGTAAGGCTATGAAGCAATCCGTTGGTGCAGCGATGAGAATGGGAGCAGAAGGAATTCGTGTGATGTGTTCCGGTCGATTGGGTGGTGCAGACATGTCTCGTACTGAACAGTATAAAGAAGGTCGCGTCCCATTGCACACTTTGCGTGCAGACATTGATTATGGCACAGCAACTGCTTCAACGGTTTATGGTTTGATTGGCGTCAAGACATGGATTTGTCGTGGCGAAATAATTGGTAAGCTTATAACAAAAGATTAAGAGAAGGATATAGCACAATGCTGATTCCTAAAAGAGTAAAACATAGAAAAACCCAACGTGGCAGAATGCGTGGTAAGGCCTATCGCGGATCACAGGTTGCATTTGGAACCTTTGGCATCAAGGCGATGGAACCGGCATGGATTACAAATCGTCAGATTGAATCTGCTCGTATTGCCATCAATCGTTATCTCCGTCGTGATGGTAAAGTGTGGATTCGCATTTTCCCTGATAAGCCGGTGACGAAGAAGCCTGCAGAGGTTCGAATGGGTTCCGGTAAAGGTAATCCTGAATTCTGGGTAGCGGTTGTAAAACCCGGTCGTATTCTCTTTGAGATAGACGGTGTACCTAGAGAGAAGGCAGTTGAAGCTGCGCGTTTGGCTTCACACAAATTGCCTATCAAAGTAAAATTTGTAACTCGCTTGGATGCAACAGAGTAATGAAAAAGCAAAAAGCGTCAGAAATCCGCCAGGTCTCCACGGAAGAATTAATGGAGATGTTGACTTCCACAGAGGAAGCATTGGTCTTGAGAAATTTTGAGAAGGCGATGAGCCAGCTTGAGAACACATCACAGATCAGAACTTTACGTAAAGATATTGCGCGTATCAAAATGGTATTGCGCGAGCGGAATGTCACTGTTTGACACACTACGCACTATTAAGAATTGAATACTATGGCTACTAAAGCAACAGAGCAAGCGCCTTCTACGAGTGGAAAAAAAGTCCGCCAAGGCAAAGTAATCAGTGCCGCCATGAACAAAAGCATTGTTGTGGCGATTGAGCGTCAGGTTGCTCATCCACTGTATAAAAAATATTATAAGCAGACAAAAAAGGTCATGGCTCATGATGAAACGAATGAGTGTCGCATTGGTGATACCGTACGCGTCATTGAAAGCCGTCCTTTGAGTGCCCGCAAGCGTTGGATGCTCGTAGAAATTGTCGATCGTGCGAAGTAATTAAGGAAGTATGAGATGATACAAGAAGAATCAAATCTTATTGCAGCGGATAATTCGGGCGCCAAGCGCGTGCGTTGCATCCGTATCCTTGGCGGGCATGCACGCCGTTATGCCGGCGTTGGCGACATCATTGTCGTATCCGTCAAGAGCGCGCTTCCAAATGCAGGTGTTAAGAAAGGCGAAGTCTGCAAAGCAGTCGTCGTGCGCACCAAAAAAGAGATCAAGCGCAGAGACGGATCATTCATTCGCTTCGATGAGAATGCTGCTGTCATTCTGAACAAACAAGGTGAACCAAGAGGTACACGTATTTTCGGACCTGTGGCACGCGAATTGCGTGATAGTGGTTTCATGAAAATCGTTTCTCTGGCGCCAGAGGTATTATAAGGATCGAACATCATGAAGATGGCAATCAAGAAAAATGATATGGTTAAGATCATCTCCGGAGATGACAAAGGCAAAGAAGGCCGCGTTATCGAAGTTGATGCAAAGAAAGGTCGACTCCTCGTAGAAGGTGTGAATGTTCACAAACGCCACATGCGCAAGAGCCAGGCATATCCTGATGGTGGAAGAATTGAACGTGAATTGCCCATTGCATATTCAAATGCAATGTTGATCGACCCTGAAACGAAGCAACCAACACGTATTCGTTTGGATCGTACGGTTGACGGAAATGGAAGAGCTCAAGTAAAGCGTCTTGCCGTTAAATCCGGTAAAGAAATTAAAATGCCTTAAGACTTGGATAGAGAATAATCATGGCAAAAGCCCAACAACAATCGAAAAAATTTGACTTGAAACCCGAAGGCGCACGCCTCGAGGAATATTCAGGACCGGTGCCCGCACCACGCCTTTATGCTTTTTACAAAGAGCAGGTAATACCAACATTGAAGGCGAAGTTTGAATACAAATCAGTGATGCAGGTTCCAAAGATCAGCAAGATTTGTATCAACATGGGTGTTGGAGCAGCAGTAGCGGATCCAAAGATTTTGCAATCTGCGGTAAATGAGCTTGAGCTAATTACCGGGCAGCGTCCGGCAATCAGTAAGGCAAAGAAGGCGATTGCGAATTTCCGTCTTCGTCAAGGTATGCCAATTGGCTGCCACATCACATTGCGTGGCGCGAGAATGTATGAATTTTTGGATAGATTCATCAATATCGCATCTCCTCGCATTCGTGACTTCAGAGGATTTTCCGATAATGGATTCGATGGTCGCGGTAATCTTACACTCGGCATCAAGGAACAGATTATTTTTCCTGAAATCGATGTTGACAAGGTAACGAAGATTGCCGGTATGGACATCACTTTCGTCACAACATCCAAAACCGATGAAGAAGCTTCAGCGCTTCTCAAAGAATTTGGTTTTCCTTTTCGCAAAGGTTAATACATGGCAAAGACAAGTATCGTAGCACGAAATGAAAAAAGAAAGCGCCTTGTGGCAAAGTATGCGGCAAAGCGTGAAGAATTGAAAGCGGCAGGTGATTTTGAGGCATTGCAAAAATTGCCACGCAATAGTTCAACAACTCGCGTTCGCAGTCGTTGTTCAGTAACAGGTCGCGGAAAAGCAGTCTATAAGAAATTCGGTGTTTGCCGAAATGTCTTCCGCCAATTGGCCCTGGAAGGAAAAATTCCGGGTATTCGCAAATCGAGTTGGTAAATAAACTTTACGATATACTATTATGCCGGTAACAGATACCATAGCAGACTTTATCACCCGCATTCGCAATGCGGGTCAGGCACGCCACAAACATGTCACAGCGCCAGCTTCTAAAATGAAGCATGCGATTGCCGAGATTCTTCGTGATCAAGGTTTCGTCGGTGATGTGTCCCTCATGGAAGAGAATGGCCAAAGATTCATCAAGGTCGGTCTCAAATACTATGAAGGCAAGCCGGTCATCCAGGACATTCAGCGAGTTAGCAAGTCCGGAAGAAGAATTTATTCACCTGTTGAAAAATTGCCCCGCGTCAGCAATGGCTTGGGCATAGCCATCATCTCAACATCAAAGGGATTGATGACAGACAAACAGGCACGCGCTTACAATGTAGGCGGTGAAATTATTTGCACAGTACGCTAATCCTGCACTGAAGGAGTATTACCGTGTCACGAGTTGGCAAAAAACCAATCACCGTTCCAAACAATGTACAATTGTCATTCACTGATGGTATTCTTACCGTCAAAGGCCCAAAGGGCACACAAATTGTACCGATTGCGGACGGCATAACATTCAACAATGATAATGGAACGCTCTCTTTTCAAAGAGCGAATGATGATAAACATGTGCGTGCATTGCATGGACTTTCTCGCGCACTCGCCTTCAATGCAATTGAAGGCGTATCCAATGGATTTCAGAGAAATCTCACCATCGAAGGTGTGGGTTTCAAAGCTGAAATGCGCGGAAAGAAATTGCTCTTGACGCTTGGATATTCTCATCCAATTCTTTTTATCCCACCGGATGGCATTGAATTTGCGACACCAACACCTACATCCGTGCAGGTGAAAGGAATAAGCAAGCATGATGTTGGTGAAGTTGCGGCCAAGATTCGCAGCATCCGTCCACCTGAGCCTTACAAAGGAAAAGGTGTTCGTTATGAAGGTGAATATATCCGTCGTAAGGCCGGTAAGTCCGCAGGTAAATAATAATTGATCGACAGATTCTCAAGAGACAATAGAGATGAACTTAGAACAATCGAAAAAGAAACGCCAGCAACGCAGAAAGCAGCATATCCGCAAGCGCATATTCGGTAATCCCGAGCGTCTGCGCCTGAGCGTAAATAAAAGCATCAAGCATATCACTGCACAAATCATTGATGACACAAAAGGAGTGACACTCGTTTCTGTTTCTTCAGTAGAGAAAGATGTGCGTGAAGCATTGGCATCAGTTGCAACTAAAGTTGCGAAGAGCCAATATATCGGCGAACTTCTTGCAAAGCGCGCCAAAGAAGCAAATATTTCAAGCGTGGCATTTGATCGTAATGGTCATTTGTACCATGGAAGAGTTAAAGCACTTGCCGATGCCGCCCGCGAAGGTGGTCTGCAATTCTAATCTATAGAGGATGCCGTGAGCAAAGTAAGAGTGTCAGAACTTGATCTGAAAGATAAGTTGGTATATGTCGGCCGTACCGCAAAAGTGGTAAAAGGTGGTCGTCGTTTCAATTTCACAGCATTGGTCGTTGTTGGTGACGGCAATGGTCATGTGGGTTATGGTCTTGGTAAAGCAGGCGAAGTTGTAGATGCTGTAAGCAAAGCAACAAATGCAGCCAAGAACAATATCGTGAAAGTGCAATTGCAGAATACCACGATTCCCCATGAAGTTCTTGCAAAGTTTGGTGCAGCATCCGTGCTCATCAAGCCGGCAACAGCTGGTACAGGCGTTATCGCAGGTGGTGGCGTTCGTGCAGTGCTCGAATTAGCCGGTGTGCAGGATGTTTTGACGAAAAGCATGGGTTCTTCAAATCCTCACAATACCGTTAAAGCTACGGTTCGTGCATTATCCATGCTCGAGGATGCACAATCTGCTGCAAATCGCAGAGGCATCTCATTACAGAAATTGCTGCAAGGTTAAGGAGTGATTCACATGACGAAAGCAGGTTCAAAAGTTAAAATCACACAGGTTCGCAGCATCATAAAGTGCAAGCAGAATCAGAAAGACACGATACATGCGCTTGGCTTGGGCCGACCCAACTTTTCAGTTGTGCATACGCTCAATCCCCAAATCGCTGGTATGATCAACGTGGTCAGCCATCTTGTGAAAGTTGAGACAATCTGAAAGACGGAGAATATCCTATTATGAAGCATATTGGAAATATCAGCCCCAGCAAAGGTTCAGTAAAAGGCATCAAGCGTATCGGTAGAGGCGCTGGTTCCGGACATGGTGGGACATCAACTCGTGGACACAAAGGTCATTCTTCACGTTCAGGTTTTAAGCAGAAGAGAAATTTCGAGGGCGGTCAAATGCCTTTGAGCCGTCGTCTGCCAAAATTTGGATTCAAGAATCCATTCCGTATCGAATATCAAGAAATCAATGTTGCTCGTTTGCAAGAGCTTGTTGACAATAACAAGATCCATGCGGGTGACACTGTCAATATCGAAATCCTACGCAATCTTGGCGTTGTACGCTCTTCAAGAATTCCAGTGAAAATTCTTGGCAATGGTGATCTCACCGCCAAATTGAATGTCACTGCTGCAAAATTCACTGAATCAGCAAAAGGAAAGATCGAACAAGCCGGAGGCACCGCTGTAATCGATGAATAAGTTCTTTCAAACATTGGTCAATGTTTTCCGCATTGAAGAGTTAAAGGATAGAATCATTTTCACCGCATTGATTTTGCTTGCAGTGAGAATCGGTTCATATATTCCTCTTCCCGGTGTGGATGTTGTTGCATTGCAATCAACGAAGGGCGGTGATTCGAATACATTGTTCGGATTATATGATTTGTTCGTGGGTGGTGCATTATCCAATGCTGCCATTTTCGCACTCGGTATCATGCCCTATATCTCCGCTTCAATCATCTTGCAATTGGCAGGGATTGTGATGCCGGAAATTCAACGTCTTCAGCGTGAAGGTGAAGATGGTAGAAGAAAGATCAATCAGTTCACACGTTATCTCACAGTGTTGATTGCAGCATTGCAGGGTTGGGGTGTGACCATTAAAATTTTGAATCCAGGCACAACTTCTGCTCCTGTTGTAGCACCGGACATGGTGGGAATATTCACCATTTCTTCCATAGTGCTACTTACAGCCGGAACAGTGTTTTTGATGTGGCTTGGCGAGCAGATCACTGAACGTGGTTTGGGAAATGGAATTTCTCTTATCATTTTCATTGGTATCATTGCACGTTTGCCTGATGCATTATTCTCCGAATTCGCATATATCACATCAACTCCGCAATTGTTTGTGCATCTCGTGATTTTTGCAGTTCTCGTGTTCATCATTGCCGGCGTGGTATTGGTAACACAAGGTGCAAGAAGAATTCCGATTCAATATGCAAAGCGAGTAGTTGGTAGAAAGGTATATGGTGGAACAACACAATACATTCCATTGCGCGTGAACACATCGGGTGTTATGCCGATTATTTTTGCGCAATCAATTTTGTTTGTGCCATCAACAATTTTGAGTTTCTTCCCGGACAATACAACATTGCAATGGCTTTCACAGCAATTATTCAGTGAGCAATCTTGGGTATATGCTTTGACATTCTCTTTGTTGATTGTATTCTTCACATATTTTTATACTGCAGTGGCATTCAATCCGAAAGACGTTGCAGATAATATGAAGAAACAAGGTGGATTCATTCCCGGTGTTCGCCCAGGTGCTCCAACAGCAGATTATATCGAAAATATTTTGACTCGCATCACATTGCCAGGTGCAATATTTCTTGCACTCATTGCAATCATGCCGACTTTTGTTTCGAATGTTTTGCGCGTACAGCCAGCATTTGCATCATTCTTTGGTGGTACAAGCTTGCTGATCATGGTTGGTGTAGCGCTTGACACTTTGCAACAAATTGAATCTTATCTTCTCATGCGTCATTATGACGGATTTATGAAGAGCGGGAAAATTCGCGGTCGCGCCAATGCGGGACAAGGTGGATTTTAAGAATCATGGAGTCAGCCGTGGTACATATACCCGGTCCGAATCATGATATTGAAAAAGCATGCAGGATCGTTGCCGAAACGATCATGATGGTTGGACGTAGGATAAAGCCTGGCATCTCAACCATCGAACTTGACAATATAGCAGAGGACAATATTCTCTCGAGCAATGGCAAACCCGCATTCAAAGGGTATGTCGTCGGCAATTTGGAATTCAAACATTCCCTTTGCATCTCGGTGAATGAAGAAGTCGTACACGGTGTTCCCGGTGCACGCATCTTACAAGAAGGAGATATTGTTTCGATTGACTGCGGTGTAGAATACAATGGATGGTTTGGCGATAGCGCTTATACATTTCCAGTTGGCACCATCGACAAGTCAGTACAGGATTTGCTGGATGTGACGAAAGAATCACTCAATCTTGGCGTCCGGCAAGCAAAAAGCAAGAACAAGGTCTATGATATAGCCCGAGCAGTTCAAACGCACGTTGAAAAACATGGTTATTCGGTAGTCCGGCAATTGGTCGGACATGGCATTGGAACTCATTTGCATGAAGATCCCGCCATACCGAATTTTGTTCCTCCGCTTTTGCAACGCAGTTATTATCCAAATGAGAAACTGCGCAAAGGAAAAGCAATTGCGATTGAACCAATGGTCAATCAAGGAACATATAATGTGCGAACGCTCAGCGATGGCTGGACGGTTGTGACGGCAGACAAAAAACCATCGGCGCACTTTGAGCATACTGTGCTCATTGAAGATGATGGGCCGGTGATTTTAACCTTAATGGATTGAATATTTATGTCGAAACAAGATCTTATCCGGATCGATGGTGTGATTGACGAGACACTCCCCAATACACAGTTTATAGTGAAATTGGAGAATGGACACAAAGTGCTCTGTCACATTTCCGGAAAGATGCGCATGAATTTCATCAAGATCCTTCAAGGAGATAAAGTCACAGTTGAATTGTCTCCATATGACCTTGCAAAAGGAAGAATTGTATATCGTTATAAATAAGTGATGTCATGAAAGTACAAGCATCAGTAAAAAAACGCAGCCCAGAGGACAAGATTGTTGTTCGCAGAGGCAAAGTGTATATCATCAACAAGAAAAATCCACGCTTTAAGCAAAGACAAGGATAATTTTAGGAGAATACAATGGCTCGTATAGCCGGTATCGATCTACCCAAAAATAAGCGAGGCATCATCGGCCTCACATATATCTTCGGCGTGGGCAAAAAGTCATCCGCTCAGATTCTCACAAAGGCTGGAATTCCTTTTGAGAAACGTGTATTGACTTGGACTGATGAAGAAATTGCAAGCATTCGTGCAGCAATTGCCGAATATAAAGTTGAAGGTCAATTGCGTTCAGAAATCCAATTGAACATCAAGCGTTTGATGGACATCGGATGCTATCGCGGATTGCGTCATCGTCGTGGTTTGCCTGCTCGCGGTCAACGTACACGCACCAATTCAAGAACTAGAAAAGGTCGTCGTAAAACAGTTGCCGGTAAGAAGAAGGCAGCTAAGAAATAATAGCATTATTAACCTCATATTCCGATTATTATGGCGGCAATTAAAAAGCGCGTTAAGAAAAAAACCGTCAGTGACATACACGGTAAAGCACTCATCCGTGCCACATTCAACAATGTGATCGTAACAATCACTGACACCTATGGGAATGTTCTCACTTGGTCATCTGCAGGTCGTAATGGCTTCCGTGGTTCCAAAAAGAATACACCCTATGCATCACAGGTTTCTGCAGAGCGTGCAGCAAAGGAAGCCCATGAAATGGGCTTGCGTAAAGTGGAGGTGATTGTTCGTGGTCCCGGCTCCGGTCGTGAAGCGGCAATTCGTGCACTTGCACAAGCAGGACTCGAGATTCTGAATATTCTCGACAAGACTCCATTGCCTCATAACGGTTGCAGACCGCCAAAGCGCAGAAGAGTCTAAAAATCCTGACAGCATAATCGGAGGAACATGATGCCTGCTTGATGCAGGCATTGTGCACTGTGGAATCACAGAGATAGTTAACGATTGTTCTCACCCGGCTACCCCACGGGGTCGCCCCATGAATGAGATAGAGAATGAATACATCAATGCAAATGCCCGAACGGGTACAAATCGAAGAAACTGAATTAGCAAATCAGGGTCGTTATGTATTGCAACCCTTGGAAGAGGGATATGGCGTAACGATTGGTAATGCTCTTCGCAGAGTACTTCTGTCATCCATTCCCGGACATGCCATAGTTGGTGTGAAAATCGGCAATGTATTGCATGAGTTTGAGACAATCCCCGGTGTTGTTGAAGACATGTGCGAGATCGTCCTCAATTTGAAAGAAGTACGTTTCCGCTTGCTCGACAAAAAGAACACAAAAGTTTCATTCAAGATGAAAGGTCCAAAAGTTTGGACAGCAGCCGACATACAAGCAGCAGCTCCTCACATTGAAGTGATGGATCCTGACAAGTATATCGCCACACTTGAATCAAATGCAGAATTCGATGTTGAATTCCGTATCGGTAAAGGTAAAGGTTATGTTCCTTCGGAAGAACAGAATAGTTCTGAATATCCAATGGGCATGATTCCAATCGATGCGATTTTCACACCAATCAAAAATGTCATCTATACAGTCGAGCCATTCCGCGTAGGTCAAAAAACTGACTATGAACGCCTTGCACTTGACGTATATACAGATGGAACAATCACTGCTCAAGAAGCAATTCAAGAAGCAGCAGCAATTCTTCAAGATCACTTGATGCTCTTCGTAAATTTCGAGCAAATGCGCCGCGAAATGGAAGCTCAAGAAGTTGTTGAAGAAGAAGCAAAAGAAGCAGAAAAAGCACGTATGAGACGCATCCTCTTCACCCCGGTGGATGAGCTTGAATTGTCCGTGCGCGCACACAACTGCCTCAAAGCTGCTAATATCAAAACACTCGCGGAACTTGTTTCATTAAATGAACAAGATTTGCTAAAATTCAGAAACTTTGGTCGCAAATCACTTTCTGAACTTGCAGATATCGTCCGTGTTCATGGTCTTGCATTCGGCATGAACATCGATAAATATGTGCAAGAGCAAAAAGCCGCAGAATCAGAAGCATAATACAACGATTGAATAGAGAGAAGATATCATGATCCATCGCAGAGTAGGAAGAAAGCTTAAACGCACCTGGAGCCATAAGAAGTCCCTTATGTGCAACCTTGCAACAGATCTCTTTCTTCATAAGAAACTGGTAACAACAGAAGCAAAGGCAAAGGAACTCCGTCCTTTCGCGGAATCTTTGATTACCCGCGCACGCATTGCTCTTCGCAATGAGCAAAACGGAAATCTGCCAACAGCTCGACCAAATAAGTCAGGCGAAGTTGTAACGGTTACAAAAGACTTTGTTCAACGTCGTCAAGTTGGCCGTTTCATTCGCAATAAAGCAGTTCTTCAAGAACTCTTCGACACTATTGCGCCTGCAGTTGCAACTCGTGATGGTGGGTATACACGCATTATCAAGCTTGGACCTCGTCGCGGTGATGGTGGACGTGAAGCAATCATTGAATTGGTCGACTTCTCCGCTGCACAAGATGGGGTTGTTCGTCGCAAGAAAAAAGCAACACCAAAACCAAAAGCTTCTGCTCCGGTTGAAGCAGTTGCAGCAGTTGCAGCTTCCCCTGTTGTAGATGCAGAACCTGCAGTTGAAGAGGTAATTGAAGAAACTGTTGAAACTCCGGTTGATGCAGTTGAAATGCAAGCAGACACAACAGAAGAAATTCCTGCTTCTGAAGAAGCACCTGCAAGCGATGATGCATCCGCTGATACAGCAGATGCCGGCGATGCTTCAGGCGAATAAATTCACGTGATTGAATATTTAAAGGCAACTTATTTAGTTGCCTTTTTTTTTAGGTACTGGTCATGCATGTGATTATTTCATGCGGCGATGTCAATGGCATCGCAACCGACATCTTCTTCAAAACTTGTTTATATCATGCTTTTCATGATATGCAATGCTCTATTGCCATTAATCAATCAACTGCAAAAGAGATATGCGAAACATGGAATATTGCATTTGAAGATTCCACAATACATTTTCCGGAGATGTCGGTTAAAGTAATCCCCTGTAAGAATCATGCAACCTATAAGCCCGGTAAACCTTCCAATGATGCATCACTACTTGCGATTGAATCTCTTGAAACATCACTTGAGTTGATCAATAATGGAGAAGCAGATGCTTTGCTCACTTTGCCCATTTCAAAATCCGGTTTGCATGAATGTGGATGGATGTTTAGTGGTCAAACCGATTGGCTCCACCATGCATTTCCCGAATCACATCCGATCATGATCTTGTTTCATGAATCTATGCGCATTGCTCTTGCAAGTGTACATGTTCCATTGAATAGGGTTTCTGAAACACTCAATACACAAACCATAATTGATGTAATTTATGGCGTGCATCATTCGATGAAGATTGATTTTGCAATAGAGCAACCACGCATAGCAGTGCTTGGATTGAATCCCCATGCAGGTGAGGCCGGAATGCTCGGAACAGAAGAAAGAGATATCATTATTCCTGCTATAGAACAAGCCAAAGCAAAAGGAATTCGCTGCGAAGGGCCATTCCCTGCAGATGGATTTTTCTCTCGCCAAACTTGGAAAGGGTATGATGCAATCATTGCGCAATATCATGATCAAGGCTTGATTCCATTGAAACTTCAGGCGCAAGGTCATGGAGTGAATTTCACGGCAAATATTCCCATCATTCGCGTTTCACCGGATCATGGCACTGCCTATGACATTGCAGGAACAAATCGTGTTGAAGAACATAGCATGATTGCATCCTTAGAAGCAATCAGATCAATAGTGAAAAATAGAACAAGAGGATGACAATGCAAGAATATCATCAAGAGATGGATGAACAAGATCCACTTCATGCTCAAAGAGAATCTTTTTACTTTCCTCAACATGAAGGAAAAGATGTATTGTATTTCTGCGGGAATTCTCTTGGTCTTCAACCTAAAGGAGTACTTCCATTACTTGAACAAGAAGTGATGGATTGGAGGAGATATGCTGTTGAAGGACATTTCCATGCAAAGAATCCTTGGTTTTCCTATCACTCAATCGTAACTGAATCTCTTGCAAGAATAGTTGGCGCTTTGCCCAGTGAAGTTGTAGCCATGCAAACATTGACAGCCAATTTGCATTTGGCCATGGTGTCTTTTTATAGACCTACACAACAACGATATAAAATCGTGATGGAGGCGGGCGCATTTCCTTCAGATCAATATGCAATTGAATCTCAGGCAAGATTTCATGGATTTGATCCTGATGATGCAATCATCGAGATTAAACCGCGGGATGGTGAATACATTATCCATCATGAGGATATCATAGAAACCATTCAACAACATGCTGATACCATCGCATTGGTCATGTTCAGCGGCGTGCAGTATTTGTCCGGACAGCGTTTTCGCATGAAAGAAATTTGTGAAGCCACGCATGCGGCAGGTGCAATATGCGGACTTGATCTTGCACATGCAGTCGGAAATGTGGAATTACATTTGCATGATTGGAACATTGATTTTGCAGTGTGGTGCACATATAAGTATTTGAATTCGGGTCCGGGTGGTATTGGCGGACTCTTCATTCATGAAAGCCATGCAAATGCTACAGAACTTCCTCGATTCGCAGGTTGGTGGGGTTATGATGAAGAATCAAGATTTTTAATGAAGAAGGGATTCATTCCATCTTATGGAGCTTCGGGATGGCAATTGAGCAATGCGCAGATATTTCAGATTGCCTGCTTGCGTGCCTCACTTGATATTTTTGATGAAGTGGACCTGAAGACATTATTTGCAAAGAGAGATGCATTGACTGCATATGCCGAGAAAAGATTAGTTGCATTGAAACGTGATATGCCCCATTTGCCAATTGAAATCATTACTCCAACTAATGCAGAAGATCGTGGCGCTCAATTATCCTTGCTTGTTCATGAACAAGGAAAAACAGTCATAGACAAATTGATTGCGGACGGGATTGTTGTTGATTGGCGAGAACCAAATATCATTCGCATGACACCGGCTCCATTATATACCAGATTTGCGGATGTTTATGCTTTCACTGAGCGCTTCAAAGCGCATTGCATGACATTATTCCGCGATTAATAATCTGTCGGATAACTTGGTGATGTCTCCAGCCCCGAGCGTTATCACCAAATCACCAGCTTGCATCAAACCACGAAGTTTGCTCTCGATGTCTGCAAGATTCGGAACATAATGTACATGCCGATGTCCGGCATTTTTTGCGGCCTGAGCAATCAATTCCCCGGAAATCCCCTCGATTTTTTGTTCCCTTGCTGCATAGACATCGGTTATCAAGACGATATCCGCATCATCAAATGAAAGACCGAATTCTTTGTAAAAATCTCTGGTCCGTGTATATGTGTGCGGCTGAAACACCGCTACAATTCTTCTGTCCTTCCAGCCCGATCGTGCTGCCGACAAAGCACTTTTCAATTCAGTTGGATGATGTGCATAATCATCAACAATCAATATATCATTCTTCATCCCTTTGATTTCAAATCTGCGATAAACGCCGCCGAATTCTTTCAATGATTCAGCAATAGTAGCAAATGGAATGCCCAGATGAAGTCCGACTGTGATGGATGCAAGTGCATTCTTCACATTATACTCACCGGGAATATTCAGGTGGACAGTTCCAAGTTTTTCGCCGCGTGCAATCACGGTGAATTCAGTGCTGCGTTCACGAGGAATGATGTCAATTGCGCGAATGTCGCATTGACGAGACAAACCAAATGTCACTACTTTTTTATTGATATGCGGAAGCATAGATCGAATACCTGCATCATCGAGTCCAACGGCAATGAAACCATAAAAAGGAACTTTGCTCGAGAATTCAATGAATGCTTTTTGCACTTCTTCCGCAGTACCGTAAATATCAAGATGCTCCGCTTCAATATTATTTATTATTGCGATGGTTGGGAATAACTGCAGAAATGAACGATCATATTCATCGGCTTCAACAACGGTCCATTCCCCTTTTCCTAGACGTGCATTAGTACCGCCAAGCCCATTCAAACGACCACCAACAATTACTGTTGGATCTATGCCGCCTTTCATCAAGACCAATCCGCATAATGATGTTGTGGTGGTTTTTCCATGCGTGCCTGCAATCGCAAGCGTATAATTCAATCGTGAAATCTCTGCAAGCATTTCAGCTCTGCGAATGATTGGAATGCCATGTTCTTGCGCAGCGATTGTTTCAGGATTTTCATTCGGCTTCACCGCACTTGAATATACTACAACTTCTGCATTGTCGATATGCGCTTCATGATGACCGACATGTATCGTTGCTCCAATCGATTGTAAATATTCCGTGTTTTGTGATGCTGATAAATCAGAGCCACTCACCGAAAAACCTTGATTGATCAATATTTCCGCAATACCGCTCATGCCGATACCGCCGATGCCAACAAAGTGAATATGTTTAACGGAAGAGAACATGAAAAATCATCCAATCATACGTGTTTTATACCCACGCTCTATGAGCGCTTGTTCCATTTTTTTCCGATGATCGCCCTGAATTTCAATAAGATTGTCTCGGACTGTCCCACCGGTGCCGCAGAGTTTTTTGAATGTTTGGCACAATGTGTCCAGTTCTTTGGGGTTTGATTGAAAGCCCGAGAGTACCGTCACCATTTTACCGCCTCTGCTTTTTTTATCGAGCCGAATGTCTATGCGTTGTTGTGAACCATCATAGCCACGTTTTTTTTCAACGATCTGCTCATTCTTTTTTGCATCATCGGGTAAGAGCGATGCAAGATCCTGCAAAGATGAAAATGATTTACTCATTCTTCTGTTGAATGTTTGTGAGCATTGAGATCAATCTGAACGGGGTATTTTCCGGTAAAACAGGCATTGCAATAACCGATGCCCTCTCCTTGCGGTACAGATTGCATCAGTTTATCAACAGACAAATAATGCAAAGAATCAGCATTCAATGATGAAGCAATTCCATCGATTGCATCATGATGATTAGCAATCAATTCTTCTCTGCTTGGAAAATCCATTCCATATTGACAAGGATATGAGATTGGAGGGGAGGTGATGCGCATATGAACTTCTTTTGGGTTTGCCTCACGAATCAAATTGATGAGTGAACGAGATGTTGTTCCTCGAACGATTGAATCATCAACCACTACAACTTTCTTGTCTTCCAATACCCCTTTTACGGTATTGAATTTTGTCTTCACTTTGAATTCGCGATTGTTTTGTCCGGGTGCGATAAATGTTCGTCCTACATAATGCGACCGAATCAAACCAATTTCATAAGAAGATCTATTGCCTAATTCATTGTTCACCGCCGCATAACCAAGAGTTGCAGTATTACCACTGTCGGGTACGGCAATCACTACTACCTTTTCATCATCATCTGAAGTTACCGGACTTTCCTCTGCAAGGTTCTTCCCGAGCTTTCTACGGACTTTATCAACATTATGTCCGAAAATTCTGGAATCCGGTCTTGAAAAGTAGATATACTCGAAAATGCAATGTTTCGAACAAGGTGTCTCATCATCAATGCGATAACTTTTGATGATGCCGGTTTTTACCGTTTCATCATCAATTACCACCAATTCATTATGCTCAATGTCCCTAACATATTCCGCACTGATGATATCGAGTGCGCATGTTTCAGAAACCACGACATATGACCATTCATCACCAACTTTTTTTCTTCCAATGCACAAAGGTCTGAAACCAAAAGGATCTCTTGCAGCCACCAATGCATCATTTGTCATGATAACAAGCGAATATGCTCCACGTGCAATGCGCAATGCTTCTCGAATTTGGTCCAATTGCAATTCGTGCTTGCTTCGAGCAATCAAATGAAGAAACAACTCACTATCCGTGGTTGTTTGGAAAATAGCTCCTTCTTCCTGCAATTGATGACGCAATGTTCGGGTATTTGTCAAATTTCCATTATGAGCCACTGCAATTGTTCCCGAACGATACTTCGTCACAAATGGTTGGACATTTGCAATTCCTCCGCTACCGGTAGTGGAATATCGATTATGTGCAATTGCCATTGTTCCTTCCAATTTTTTTGTAAGGACATCAGGCGCAGAAAATACATCCAGTACAAGCCCTTCACCTTTATGTGAAGTAAACTTCTTTCCATTGCCATTTGCTTTAGCTGCAACAATGCCTGCGGCCTCTTGGCCACGATGCTGCAAAGCATGCAATGCATAATAGGACATCACAGATGCTTGAGGATGATTATAAATGCCGACTATGCCGCAATTGCAATTGGGTTTGTCAAGATCCCGAAGATTGTTCATGAGGATTGGATGCGTACTTAATGAGGGGGAAGACCAGTGATGCGAAGATACGAAATCCTCATCAATGTTCCTGATGAATCATCATGGAAGAATGAACTATCTGCAGTGAAGTACAAGACGAAATTCCATTATATCACTTCATGATTTGGAACTTATTTTTGCATGAAGTTCTTTATGGCAAAAGAACAAGAATCCGATACCTACTTCATTTTCATACTATAGAGGACATGTATGCCTGCCAAACTGAATGCCGCTGCTCCTGCATTTAAGGGAGTCGATCAACACAATGAACCAATAGCACTGAAAGATTCGAAAGGATCCTGGGTGATCCTCTATTTCTACCCTAAGGACAATACCAGTGGCTGCACAAAACAAGCATGTGATTTCAGGGATTCCATGAAGTCGCTTGCAAAAATGGGCGTCACAGTCATTGGCGTCAGCCCGGATAGCGTGAAATCACATCAGAAATTCATCAAGGATCATGATTTGAATTTCAGCCTGATATCCGATGAAGACAAGTCTATTTGCGAGAAATATGGCGTTTGGGTGCAAAAATCGATGTATGGTAGAGCATATATGGGTGTAGAACGCACCACATTCATCATTGATCCCGATGGAAAAGTGAAACACATCTACCCGAAAGTCAAGGTACCAGGGCATGTTGATGAGGTAAAAACCTGGCTAAAAGAGCATGTCAAATCATAAAACCACTTGAATGTTCCACAAAAAACCCCTACTTTTGTAGCCCTTTCAATTTGTACTAACCATGATTATCCTAGCGATATCTTCATGGCGTTTTTCATCAATATTGCGTGGGAGCATTAACCCTCCCGCTGCGTGGTACAAGGAGTACTATGAATTATACCGGACCTAAGGTACGGAACTCCAGAAAAATCGGTGTTCCGATGACGGCAAAAGCCGGCAAAATCATGTCGAGCGACAAAGCCGGCAGAAAGAGCCCTCCGGGCCAACATGGATCAACAAAGCGTCGTGGCAAATTATCTGTTTATGGTACGCAGCTTTTCGAAAAGCAAAAGCTTCGTTTGCAGTATAATATTCATGAGCGTCAAATGACCAATTATTTCAAGAAGGCATCTCATCTTACCGGTAATACCGGAGACATCCTTCTTCAAATGCTTGAGACACGCCTGGATGCAGTTGTGTTTCGTTCAGGTCTTGCTCGTTCAATGTCTGCCGCACGTCAATATGTAAATCACGGACATTTCCTCGTCAATGGAAAGCCAGTTAATATTCCTTCATATCAAGTGAAGGTGAATGACATTGTTTCTGTGCGTGAGAAAAGTCGTAAAATGGAAGCATTTCAGGAAGCAATCAGAACGGCTGCTCCTCCGGTATATTTGAATTTGTCGAAAGCAGATTTTTCTGTCAAATTCCTTCATCTTCCTGCTCGTGAGGAAGTACCGGTAGTTTGTGAAATTCCACTTGTCATCGAATTTTACTCTCGATGATGAGCCATATAGCAAAAAGAAAGCTCTCCGTTTCGGAGGGCTTTTTTTCTATGAAGCAATACTTGTTTGACCATCCAATCACTTAATTAAACGCTGTATCAATTCTGTTGACTGATAATTCGATGCATACTCATGAATCATTCATGGAACACACTTTGAGACTCGCTTTACGCGGAACGGGAAAGGTGAGTCCGAATCCACGTGTGGGATGCACGATCGTGAAAGAAGGTCGAATCATAGGCGAGGGATGGCATCGTGAATTTGGCGGACCACATGCTGAAGTGGATGCATTCAACCGATGCACGGAAGATCCTACTGATGCGACGGTGTATGTGAACCTTGAACCATGCGCACATACAGGCAAAACGCCACCATGTGCTCCATTATTGATAGAAAAAGGCATCAAGACAGTTGTGATTGCCATGCAAGATCCTAATCCGCTTGTCGCGGGAAAAGGCATCAATCATTTACGCGAAGCCGGCATTGAAGTGATTGAGAATATCTGTCAAGAAGAAGCATTCTGGTTGAATAGAACATTCATCAAGCATATTCTGACAGGCATACCATATGTGATCGGAAAAATCGCACAATCACTTGATGGGTGCATAGCAACTGCTTCAGGGGAGTCTCAATGGATCACATGCGAAGAGAGCAGGCATGAAGTGCATCGCATGCGTGGTGAATTTGATGCGGTTATGATTGGCAGAGGTACGGCTGAATCAGATAATCCTTCATTGACCATTCATTCGGTGCCCGGTCGCAATCCAATGCGAATCATTCTTGATACGCATTGTTCATTGCCTCTTACGCTCAATGTATTCAATGATGAATATCGAGGGCTTACTTTGTATTGTCATGGTGAACATAGCAATCAACTTGAACGGTTGGGCCAATTGAGAGAATTGGGAGTGCGAACAATCCCATGTTCCATAGGCGAACACCAACACATTGATATACCATCTTTGCTGATTACGCTTGGAAGAGAATTTGGTATTGGCTCTATACTTGTTGAAGGTGGAGGAATATTGATGCAAGAACTCATGGAGCATTCTCTTTTAGACGAATTGCATCTTTTCATCGCACCAATCATGATCGGTCAAGGAAAGAAAGCGGCCGGAGCATATACTGCTTCTACTCTGGAGCAGGCATATAGACTCAATTGCAAAGGTGTGCTGAAAAGCGGTGATGATATACATGTGATCTCAGTGAAATCAGCATAAAAACTATCTGGTTGATTACGATACACCCATACAAGCTAATGGTATTTTGTATCTTTGTCCATTACATGGAATGAATACATGAAAAGTATGACGGGCTTCGCCAAGTCTGAGAACAATGATCACGGCATAAATGCCATCGTTGAAATCAAAAGTGTGAATGGACGCTATCTCGAACCTTCAATCAAATTGCCACGAACATTGTCGAGCAAGGAAATAGAAGTGAGAGACATGCTTCGTAAAGCATTGAATCGCGGTTCAGTCTTTGTGAACGTTCAAGTGGAATATGCTGAAGGCGAAGCAAAAATTCCACATATCAATATTGACAAGGCAAAAGCAATTCATACCATGTTGCAGAATGTGCAGAAAGAATTACATTCTGATGATGCAGTTAGCTTGGATCAAGTATTGACATTCTCTCAACATTTTATTGAATCAGACAAAGATGATATTGCAGAATTGCAATGGTCAGTCGTGCGAGAAGCATTAAAGCAAGCATTGAAATCTCTTGATGCCGCAAAAACTCAAGAAGGAAATGAACTTTCGGCAGATATGCTCATGCGTATCGATACAATTGAACAGTCTTTGGTGTATGTGGAAGAGCGATCAAAAACACGCATACCTGAAGAACGTGAAAGACTGCGTCAGAAACTTGCACTCTTGCTTGATAATGATGAAATCGAAGAACATCGATTAAATCAAGAAATCATCATCCTTGCTGATAAACTTGATGTATCAGAAGAAAGCGTGCGTTTGAGAAGTCATATCAAATACTTCAGAGATCTCCTCAAGGATTCCGAACCCATAGGAAGAAAACTCAACTTTCTTACGCAGGAATTAAATAGAGAGATCAATACAATTGGTTCCAAAGCAAATGATGCCGAAATAGCTCGAGTTGTTGTCGGAATGAAAGAAGAATTGGAACGTATCAGAGAACAAGCACAAAACATCGAATAATCATTTCATGAAGAATCTCATCGTATTGTCCGCACCAAGCGGAGCCGGAAAAACAACTGTTGCCAGACATCTTCTGCAACATTTTCCGCAATGCGCATTTTCAGTATCTGCAACAACTAGACCCATGCGTTCAGGTGAACAGCATGGTAAAGATTATTTCTTTTTATCCAGAGAAGAGTTTCTTGAGAATATTGAAAATGGAAATCTTGTCGAGTACGAAGAAATCTTTGGCAACTTTTATGGGACATTGCGTTCACAAACAGATCAACGCATACAAGAGCAAGCTTTGGTTTTATTTGATGTAGATGTAAAAGGAGCTGTTTCACTTCGAAATGCTTATCCCAAAGAATCATTGCTTATGTATATTGCACCTCCCGATTTGGCCGTGCTCGCTCACCGTCTTCGAAGCAGAATGACCGAGAGTGAAGAGCAAATAGCTCAAAGATTGAGTCGTGCAGCCATGGAAATGGAATATATGCGGCATTTCGATCACATCATCGTCAATGACAAATTAGACATCACCTTGGCAAAAGCAGTGAGCGTCATTGAAGAAGAACTTTCAAACATGTAATCATGCAATTCACTTCCTTGATTGGACATAGCGCTCAATTGTATCATATCCTGCGTAAATCACACAGAACAGGAGAAGATATTGCCTCTGATTATTTTCGAAGTAGGAAATACATCGGAAGCAAAGACAGAAAATTCATTTCTGAGCTCTTGTTCTCTTCTCTTCGTGTAGCCACATTGATTGAATATTGTGCCAAGCAAGCATCTGAAATTGTTCCGATTGAACTTGAACAAGGATATCCTTATGATGTGATGATTGCACATTGCATGATTGGAACATCTCTTTCATCATTTCCGATCAATCAGTATTTACATCCGTTTTTTGGCATAAGAGATGCCAATGAAGGCATACAATTAGCCATCGAAGAAAAACTTGGATTATATGATGAATCCGCCGAATCGTGGAAAGCAGAGATTGAAAAAGCTTATGCGCATATCCTTGAAGAGTCGAAAAAGATTATTGAGAAAGATGACTTTTCCAATGAAGAACAGGCACATATTTTCTCGCTTTATTGCGCAATGCCTTTGTGGATTGTTGAACGTTGGCATGAGCAAGGAAAGTCATGCAAGGAAATAGCCGAACTTTGTGTTTCTCTGCATTCTGTTGCTCCCGTCGGATTGCGAATCAATGCAGAAATGATCAGTCGTCAACGGGCGATTGACATACTTCGAAACAATAATATTCCTTGTAAACCGGGCGCATATTCACCGTATGCCATCATCATGCCTGAGCGTATTCCATTGACACATCTTGATGTTTTTCTTTCTGGTGCGATAGAAGTGCAAGATGAAGGAAGTCAATTGATTTCTTTGGCAGTATCTCCTGAAGAACATTGGCGCATTTTGGATTATTGTGCAGGTGCAGGTGGAAAGTCATTACACATGGCCATGTTGCAACATGATCAAGGTGAAATTCTATCCACCGATATTGATTATAGCAGAATGAGAGAGATACGAAATCGTGCCGAGAGAGCCGGTTATCATTCCATCAGCATCATTCCCATGCATTTGAAAAATCATGCGAAAAGTGCATTGCAGCAATTTGCGCAAACATGTGATGCAGTTCTTGTGGATGCACCTTGCACCGGAATGGGAACTGTTAGGAGATCTCCGAATATTAAATGGAATCTCAAGAAGAAACATGTGGATAGCATTCAAAGAACTCAATTGGAAATACTCACGAAAGCTTCTGCCTATGTAAAGCCGGGTGGGGTTTTGGTCTATGCCACTTGTTCTCTTATGCAGGAAGAAAATGAAGAAATCGTGAAACGATTTTTGTTTGAGAATCCTGACTTTCTGCAAGATCCATTACATAAAGCGTTCCCGCAGGAAGTATCTGATATTCTTCTTGCCGATGAACCAGATGCTGCATTACTTTCAATGAATCCTGCCAAACATGGAAGTGATGGATTTTTTATGTGCCGAATGATTCGCAAACATATTGATTGAGAATAATTCCATGAGTTCAACTGCGTTAATTACCGGAATTACCGGACAAGACGGTTCCTATCTTGCTGAATATCTCTTGAGTAAAGGATATGAAGTACATGGAATCATTCGTCGTGCAAGCACATTCAATACTCATCGTATCGATCACATGTATGTTGATCCGCATGAGCACGGCGCACGTTTGCATCTTCATTATGGTGATCTCTCTGATCCTGGCATTCTAACGGAAATAATGCACTCGATTGCTCCACATGAAATTTATCATTTGGGTGCGCAAAGCCATGTACGAGTATCTTTCGACATGCCTGAATATACCGGCGATATCACCGCTCTAGGAACCACGAGAATTCTTGAAGCTATTCGCAGAAGTGGCATCAATACGAAATTCTATCAGGCCTCTTCTTCTGAATTATATGGTTCCGCACCAGCGCCTCAACATGAAACAACGCCATTCATGCCACAAAGCCCTTATGCTGCAGCCAAATTGTACGCGTATTGGATGACGGTCAATTATCGAAATGCATATGACATGTTTGCTTGCAATGGAATTTTGTTCAACCATGAAAGTCCGAGGCGCGGTGAAATTTTCGTGACAAGAAAAATCACTCGTGCAATAGCAGGATTATTGTCAGGAACACAACAAACATTGTATATCGGTAATCTTGATGCTTTAAGAGATTGGGGTTTTGCTCCTGAATATGTTGCAATGATGTGGCTCATGTTGCAACAAGATCAACCGGATGATTATGTGGTGGGAACAGGAATAAGCCATTCTGTCCGAAATTTCATTGAAACAGCATGTACTTATGCCGGAATTGAAATTGAATGGAAAGGAAATGGAGTGGAAGAAAAGGCTTATGCAAAAAATACGGTGAAGAATATTAAAGCGGGACAATGCATCATTGAAGTTGATCCCAGATATTTTCGTCCCACAGAAGTCGATAAATTACAGGCGGACATTTCTAAAGCAAAAGCCCAACTTGCTTGGGAGCCGGTGATCACTTTCGATGAATTGGTACATATCATGATGGATCATGATTTAACGGCAAATGGAATCATCGCACCGGGTAAAGGCAATGAGGCAGTCAAAAGGAAGGGATTTGACTGGACTTCTCATGCATTTGCAAAAAAGATAGAACAATCGGCAAGAGATATAGGATAAAAAAAAGCCGCTCAATCGAGCGGCTTTTCAATTACCAACTGAAGCCATCTGCCATGACTTCTTCAAGTTTACTTCCGGGGTTATCATCAACTTTGCCATTGCCTGATACCAATAATTTACCATCAATCACTTCCATTGTACACTTTACATTATCATTGACAGTGATATAAATGGTGGGAAGACCTCTTAGTGTGAATCTGCTCTTCAATGGATGATCATCAGTATGAGATTTCATGGAATAAATAACAATGCGATCATCAGCAATTCCTGCATCTTTCAAAATACGAATTGCATGAGGGAATGTTTTCTTGGTACCCTCACATGAACAAGAAGGATTCACAAAAAAGTAAATCTTCTGATTCTTGTTCTTGAATTGTTCTTTGATTACTCTAATCTTAGAGTCATCAGGAACATATAATGTCTTCTCTGCATCAAACCATGCATATCCGGCATTGTTACTGATTTCTGTCAATGTAAGAAGGGTTGCAGATCCTGATGGTTCTGTATTCGTTGTGCATGATGACAAAACAAACATGCCTATGCAGATTGCCAAAAACGAACGAATTAATGTATTCATGATATTCTCCTAAAATCCACACAAAAGTACTGTTTTTTTTTATACAATTAGCGTAGGATTTGCTCCCACTGCTTTTTTTGCCATGGAGCCCAGTTTGATTTACTGTTTTTGGCAGAAATCATGAGCATTTTCCGATCAGTCTGCTGTGCAAAATACTGTAGTGTTTCAACTGCGGTTGAAGCCAAACGTGAATTGGGATTCCATGAAGCATCCAACATATTCCATAATGCTTTTTCATTGAAAGTATTTATTCGCTTAAGAGCATTGATCGCATTTCTGCGAGTCCAAAATTCATGGGATGGTCCGGTAAAATCAATGAGGGAGTCAAGTGCCCATGCATCTCCGTTTCCAGAGCGAATTTCCAATGCTTTGATGCGTATTTGTGCATAGTGTCCAATTTCATTGCCAACTTTTTCCAAAAAGACGGGAATCTCACTTGGAAATGCCTCGCTCAGTTTTTCCAAAGCAGTCGTAACAATCGCATACGATTCATCCTGAAGCATGCGCTCAATAGTTGATTTCATTTCCTTGGGAATGATGCGAAAACCATTCAATGCAGATTTTCGCACATCTTCTGATTTATCCTCAAGTGCTTTGCCAATGATTGACATGGCAGTTGAACTTTTTACTTCATGCATTTGATTTACAACTTCGCTTTTCATGGCATGAAATGTTTCTTTGGCATATACTTTAGACAAGACTTCTTCTTTTCCGGGATCATCGATTTGCTTAAGCGCAGTGAGTGCATCATAACGATCAATCATGTTGGGTGCTTTCAAAACTTGTTCGCGCAATTCGGAGAATGATTTTTTGAATGTAACGCGCTTCAAGATATTAGAAGAGGGATCGAATAATGTAAATGCGATGTCCTTATTTGATGGATTGGGTACCAAAACATTTTGAAAGACTTTGTCAATCCATGCCGTTTTACTGTCTTTTGTTCCATCCTTATAATGCACTTCAACAACAATTGGCATAGCGAATGGCTTTGTAAGTTCATCTTGGGGATGAATCTGCTCAATATGAAAGACCGTGTTTTTTACATTCTCTTTTACCACTTCCACATAATTGACTGAATAATGAGGCTCTCCACCTTTATACAACCATTGCTCAAAGAACCAGTCAGGACTTAATCCCAAGGTGTCTTGAAAAGACAAATAGAGATCATTTGTTTCTACATTTCCATAAGCGTGAGCTTGGAGATAATGCTTGATTACTCTGCGTACTTCTTCTTCCCCATAGACATACATCAACATGTCGATGACTGTGGATCCTTTGGGATAAATGCGTGCTGAACCGGAAGATGGATGCACGATTGGCAAGCGATCCTTTTCACCTGCTGCCAATGCTGAATTTTGTTCACCTCGACGATTCCATTGATATGCATCTTCTCCGAATAATTTCTTTGCATCTTCCATGACGGGTCCGTCATATCTTCTGAAGAAATATTTCGGGTAAAATGTTGCAAAACTTTCCTGAAGCCATACATGTTGCTGAGATCGTGCAGTGATGAAATCTCCAAACCATTGATGTGTGAGTTCGTGAACATTGGTTGCTATATAACTTCTATCCTTGAATCCTCTTTTATCAACGAATGAGAAATCACCAAATGTCGTGGCAGTGGTATTTTCCATAGCACCGAATGTGAAATCCTGTACCATTGCTTGGGCATATGTTTTCCAGGGATATGGAATACCTATATATGATTCCAACCAATCCATCATTTCTGTCGAGAAACGATATGTTGGCTCGACCCTCTCAGGGAATTCAGGATAATAATACAAGTGATGTACAATGCCTGATCCGGAAAATCTATCCTCGATGGAATATTTTCCTACAATCAATGTAAGAAGATATGGAGCATGAGGTTTGTTGATTCTATAATGCCAGGTTTTAGTGCCATCACTATTGTCTTTGGTGGAAAGCAAATCACCATTGGACAGTACTTTGTATTCTTTGTCAAATGTCGTGATTGTTTCAGTGATATATTTATCATTCATCTCATCATACATGGGAATCCATGCTCGATTGTCAATACCTTGCCCTTGAGACCATATCTGCGTTCTTGATCTTCTTGTGGTATCATTCCACCCAATGAAATACAGTCCTTTTCTCGGACTTGACTCATAAACAAATGAAATGGAGTCAGTGGAATTCCAATGTAAATTCAATGGATAGACAATGATAGTATTTCCTGTATTTCTATATCGTACGGGTTTTCCATTATGCATGGCTTCTTTGATTGTAATATCAATTGCATCAAAGATAATGGAATCGACTGTCTTGCGAAGAGGAGTGAAGACATGTGTCACCATTCCTTTGACTAATCCTTGCTCCGGCTGAAAACGGAGCTTTACAGACATGAACTGCATGTCTATGGGATGCTCTCTTGGCTCGCTTTCAGGTTCATGAACCCTTGTGGCAGTGGGAATCAACACTTGTGAGATCGCCATGGTTGCATTGAGGATAAAGACTAGTAAGAGTAATCGGAAAAACATGAAATCTCCAATTGAGAAGGTCAATAATACAAAACAAATTTACGATAAAACATTGGTAAAAAATGAATCCCATTTATAAAACAAAAGCCATGGAACACCCATGGCTTTTGCATATTCATTTCAGAATATTTCTTATTTCACGATTGAGAATGTATGTGATGTAAGAACACCATTCATCTTCATCGTGCAGAGATATGTGCCTGATGGTAGTCCATCTATGTTGATAGGTACCATATTCACTCCTTTATCAAGAGAAACAACTAATGGAGTAACCATAGAAGAACCAAAAATGGAATGTATTTCAAATGTGACTTCTCCTGGCATCAAGCTGATAATACGTGCTTGGATATTGTCTGTTGCAGGATTTGGCATGATCGCAAGCAAGCCATGCTTATTCTCGCTAATGATTCCTTCATCCTCCACAGATACAGGAAAAAGTTTAACATTCATTGTATCGGAAACAATCGTATCGCAACGATCACTTATGATACACCAATATGTACCTGAATCTGCATTGGTTACATTGTTTTTGTAAAATACCGATGCCGTTTCACCATCAAGTTTTACACCATTATGATACCATTGATAACGAAGTGGATCAACGCCTGCTGCATAGACATTCAATGAGATCTCTTTTGTAAAATTGCTCGCTACTTGTTTTGGAGATTGACTAAGAATAGTCAATTCTTGCAATGCAGAAATATTCGCAATATTTGATGCTGTGGTACCGCAAATACCTGATACAATTACACGATAACGACCAATCAAACCTTTGTTCATTGTTGGGACAGTATACGTAGCATCGGTTGCACCAATAATATTTGTGTCATTTCTTTGCCATTGATAAGATACACCTGATCCTTGTGCCTCAACGCTGATTGTATGGGGCTTATCCAAGCAAACTACAGCTGAAGTTGGTTGCTTTGTAATCGCGGTTGTCTGATAATTCAAAACCTTCACTGGGTTAGAGAAGAATCTTGCATTGTTTGCAATTACGATAACTTCAAGGACATAATTACTCGAAGTATCGTTAGCATTAAGACTATCAATTGTTAATGTTGGAGAATTGATCCCTTGATATCTTGGATTGTTTGGATTGAGCTGAGTGAATCCTTTCTTCCATTCATAAGTTAAATCAAGTCCAGCGATTGTCGGAAACACTTCAGCGCTTATACGAATCTTACCATTGGGACAAACAATTGTATCTGTTGGTTGCTTTGTGAAGAGCACTCCGGGCAAATAAATGCCAGCAACGGAACTTGTATCTGAACCGCAAGCACCTTCAACGATAACGCGATAACGAGCGCCTGTATCAGCAATGGTAACATTTTTCAAAGTTAGTCGCGGTGTATTAACACCAGTCACAGTATTGCTGTTTGCAGTATATTCAACTGT
>SXZI01000025.1 GCA_005788035.1 Bacteroidota bacterium | reverse complement strand
GGTTGCTTCCACAGCTTCTTTCACTGTATTGTAGACAGGAACAGGTCGATTGAACATGTCATCACCCTTCCCTTCATACATTAAACCGTTTTTACCCGGTGTGACGCCTGCAACGACATTTGTACCATATGCAAGCATTTGTGATGTGTGAAATGTACCCTCGGATCCGGTGATTCCTTGTACAATGACTTTGGTATTCTTGTTGACGAGGACGCTCATAAATTGGCAGTGTGGGAAAATGAATAATCGTGAGCTACGAAAATAACAAAATTCCCCTGCATATGAGCCATGAGATTAGGCAAGGATTATCCCCAAATCATTGCGATTGAGGCACAAAAATCACTTCTTCACCGGGCTTTATCATTCCATATCGCTCCCGAGCCAATCGCTCAATCTCACGATCATCATGGTGAAGCCTTTGGATAATACGTTTCAAAGAATCTCGAACAAAAGCCTGTCTTTGAATCTCAAACTGAATATTGGCTTTTTCTCCGTCCAAACGCCATCCTTGGATAACCCCATATTTTGTGAAGAGAATCACTCCCAATGAAATAGCAAAGATGATTCCACCCCACATCAATCGTTTTTTCTTTAGGCGCGATATATTCTCATCATTTGTTTGCTTTGCCATGATTATTGATTCAAATAGGAAGTTGATACATGCGATACGTTTTATACACAGTGCCGTGCATTGTGGTTGTCAAAGCTTTTTTCATGGGTTCATTGTCTTCAAGAATCCATGATGCTTCACCATATTTGATTCCTCTCGGCAAGCCTCTTGCGCCGATTTCTTGATACAATACGGCATCAACTCCATGTTTTTGGAATTCGGGCAATACACCCAAAACAATGATTCTCAGAAGATTAATTGATGACTTCTTTGTGAATAGGTGCCATAAAGCTCCGAGCAGAGAACCCGATTTATTATGCACCAGACATTGATTAATATCAGGCAGAGCCAATGCGAAACCAGCAACTTTTCCTTTGACTTCAGCGATGAGCGTATAGGCAGGGTTAGCGATTTGTTTGAGGTCAGCTGCTAGAAAATCGAATTCTTCATCAGTAAACTTGACGAATCCCCAATTTGGTTGCCATGCAGAATTATAAATACCTTTTAATGTTTCCACATCTCTGAGGAATGCTTTCTTGTCTTTGAAATTCACTTCTCTGATTGTGATTTCAGATCGTTTTCTGATCACATCCACGAGTCTGCTCATTTTATCTGATACAAATGTGTTTTGATCAAGGATATAAGCATGAAGATCTTTCACTTTGCCAAGTCCATATCCTTCAAACAGGGCTTCATAGTATCTGGGATTATAAGTCATCAGAATGACCGGTGGAGAGTCAAAACCATCAATCAACAGTCCGCATTCATCATTCATGCTTGGATTTGCCGGCCCTCTCATTGCATCCATACCTCGTTCACACAGCCATTGCTTGGCTGAATCAAACAATGAATTGGCTGTTTCTTGATTATTCTCACATTCAAAAAAACCAAAAAAACCAACCTTGTCATTATGAGTGAGATTATGATTATCGTTGATGATTGCTGCTATTCTTCCAACCACTTTCCCATTTCTTTCGGCCAAAAACAATTGCATGCGGGAATGCTTGAAAAAAGGATTTTTATTGACATTCAGTAGTTTCAACCGATCCATCATGATGGGAGGTACAAAATTTGGGTCTCCAGGGTAAAAATCTTTTTGACAAGCAATAAATTTCTTGATGTCTGGGGTGGAATCGATTGGGCGAATGTGTACTGCATTCATGACAGAATCCGAATAAATGGAAGCAATTATTGGCATAAAATAATGGAATTCATTGATATAATCGCGGCAGACAAATCATAAGTGACTGAAACTTGATAATTTTGCACACATTGAATTGGAGTCCTCTTCATGCTTTTGATCATTCCATCGATTGATATTCATCATGGTTCATGCAGGCGTTGCATAGAAGGTGCACCTGGTATGGAATCACTCTATGCTGAATATTCTCATCATCCTGAGCGATTGGTACAACTCTGGAGAAGAGAAAATGCAAAGTCACTGCATATAACTGATTTTGATGCAATGTTCGAACATAATCCGGATGTCAACAATGGCTTGATTTCATCGATGATCAAGGCCACTGACATACCCATTCAATTATTATCATCATTCCCCGACATTGAACATTGTTCTTTTTGGTTGGAGCAAGGGTTATACAGAGTGATCATCAATGAAGTGATGCTGACTGATCCCGCTGGCGTAAAGGCATTGATAAAGCAATATACCCCAAGCAGGGTTGTTGCGGCGATCAGGGTAAGCTCCGATCGCGTGACCTTGCCAGACATGGAATGTGGCTTGGATGTGAAAGAGACAATCAATCTTGCTCAATCACTTGGAATGAATCGCATCATGTATGCTGATACTTCATGGGAAGGTACATTACACGGACCCGACCTTGCGATTCTAAAAAATATTGCACAATATTCATCCATGCGGATCACTGTTGGTGGTGGAATTGGTGGACCTGAACAATTATGGGCCCTTCAGGAATTACGATCTTTTGGCATTGACTCAGTTGTTATTGGAAGAGCTCTTTACGAAAATAAATTCCCTTGTCAAGAAATGTGGAGATCCATCGAAGCACAACTTGAACCGGATATTTCATAGGAATTACTCATGTTGAATCATCGCATTGCTTTGTTGTTATTTTCTTGTTTTGTCAGTCTGATCTTGCCAGAATACTCTTGGGGTAAGATTGATTCGACCAATACTTCCACAGCCAAAAAGGATTCCGTTAAGCCCACGATCATGATAGCAGAAGTGGTACTTGGAAGCGAAATGCCTCTTCAATTGATTGCCAAAACAGATGCGGCAATGGCCATAACATTAGGTGCAACGAATCGTTTTCGCTATATACCTTTTGCCGATCGTGATTCAGTTGCTGGTTTATTCAAGAGTTTGAATGCAGAGCCAACTGCATATAATGTTGGACAAGAGATAAAAGCAGAAGTTATCATGTTCATACGCATGAGGCAATTGGGGAATTTATTGAGAGTGGACATCGAAGCAAAGACAGGAACAGATTATGTAGAAACCGTTTCGGGGGTTGGACTTGCTCTGTTGCGCTATAGAGATTCGTCGGATGCTATCATATATGACCCAACGATTGTTGAAGCAATGCAAAGAGCCATGTGTTCTATAACAGGGGACTCGAATTTATATGCTCATGTTGAAGACAGTTCTTATATAGTATTTCCGGCAGAGCCATTGATATTTCTCAACATGAAATTTGATAATAAGAAACAGAAGTCTTCGTGGGCCATTTTCCAAGACAATGAAGTGAACTCATTTTATGCCTTACAGGTACTTTTTGAGGCAGCAACTTCATTGAAACATGTCATTCCCATTGACTTGGACACTCGTGACTCTGTCTATGCAATCAAGCAGATTTATGGGGTTGAGAATTATGTACAATCAACCAAAGAGGAGTTGAAAGTTCTCTATGATGTTGGTTTTGTTTATGCCATCAACGGAAATATTGAGAAAACTTCGGATGGTGCAGAACTTACCCTAACCTTGAGTGAAATAACTTCTCAGTCCTCATTGAAAAAAGTGAAGTCACTCACTGCTGGTTTCTCAGATGATTCACTTGAAGGTTTCAAAAAAACAGCCACGAAACTATTGCGAAGATTATTGCGATGAAAAATTACAAGATAGATAGTAGACGAATCAGGGAGATTACAACACATGCCTATCTTCCTGTAGAAGAATCATTGCAATTCAAAACTGATGGCTCATGCATCGTTTATTGGATGTCTCGTGAGCAACGGATTCAAGACAATTGGGCATTACTCTCTGCCTTAGATGAATCTCAAAAAAGGAATGTTAATGTAATCATCGCCTTCACATTGGTCCCTCAATTTCTTGATGCTACAATAAGGCAATTTGACTTCATGCTTAAAGGGATTTCCGAAGCACAAATGACTGCACATTCACTTGGCATACCTTTTCATTTCTTCCTTGAAAAAGACCCTGCAAAAGCTATTGTCTCATTTGCCAATAGTGTTAATGCAGGAGCCGTATTCACGGATTTTGATCCATTGAAAATCAAACTAAAGTGGAAACATGAGGCAGCATTATCATTGAGATGTCCTTTTTATGAAGTTGATGCTCATAATATCATTCCTGCTCGGTTTATTTCGCAAAAAACTGAGTTCGCAGCATATACTCTCCGACCCAAAGTTCATAGACTGCTCCCAGAGTTTATGACAGCTTTCCCTATCATCACTCCCATGAAATCAAAAGCTACATTGCCTGATGTTTTTGATGTACAGAATATCTTAAAGAAAGTGAAGGTTCGCAAAGATGTTCAACCTGTTTCAACTTTCACACCGGGAACTTCAGCTGCTTTGCAGCATCTTGATGCTTTCATCAAACAGAAACTTGATCATTATCACGTTAAACGTAATGATCCAAATGCCGGATATGTTTCCGATATGTCTCCATGGTTGCATTTTGGAAATATTTCTGCTCAAACGATTGCTTTACAGATTCAATCTTCAAAAAAAGACAAAGAGTCAATTGATGGGTATATTGAAGAATTGATTGTTCGAAAAGAATTAGCGGACAATTATTGTTTATACACTTCAGATTATGATAATTTCAATGGATTTCATGCTTGGGCTCAAACATCTCTTAATGCACACAGATCCGATGAACGATCCTATCTATATTCTCAACAACAGTTTGAACATGCCAATACACATGATCCATTGTGGAATGCTGCCCAAATGGAAATGATCAATACAGGAAAAATGCATGGATATATGCGCATGTATTGGGCAAAGAAAATTCTGGAATGGACTCATTCTCCTGAAGAAGCTCAGGCCATCGCCATTTACTTGAATGATACTTATGAATTGGATGGAAGGGATCCCAATGGTTATACCGGTATAGCGTGGAGCATAGGCGGGGTTCATGATCGTGCATGGTTCGAACGCCCAGTCTTCGGGAAAATCAGATATATGAATGCAAATGGATGCAAATCCAAGTTCGATGTCAAGAAATATATTTCCATCCATTCAACAGAAAACAAAGGCGACTCCTTATTCCCCTAAAGAAATTCTCTTTGCAAAGCACAGTAATTCTTGTAAATTTGCATTCGCATTGCCCTTAGATGGGCCTTGTTATGGCGGGTGTAGCTCAGTGGTAGAGCAGCGGGTTGTGGCTCCGCTGGCCGCGGGTTCAATCCCCGTCACTCGCCCCAGAAGCTCGACTTATGTCGAGCTTTTTGCATATTGGGCCGATTCCCCTGATTCAGCCCAATGATTCTCATGCAGCATATGGTGGGAAGCATACATGAGTTTATTGTACGATTACCAAATCAGAAATCAAAGGCGGTGGATCAATCACTCTTCCTGTTCCATTCATGAATGCTATGCGAATCATATGTGCCTGAAGAATTCGAATGGAAGCTATACTGATACCAGGTGGTAAATCTGCTTTTGGAGAGATATGTGCCACCCCTCCTACTTGTACTCCTTGGATGCGAAGATCACAATATGCGGTACCTCCTGCAGGTTGTAAAGGAGGGCAATCAACATATACATTCTTGTGCATGACCAATGAATATCCCCATGACATTTGACCCGATGCTGAGGAAATCAACATCTGCGATGATTGATTCGGAGGATTCAATGGTAATGTATAGCTGATATTTTGCTGTTGTGTACCGGCGCGAATCATAGAGTAATGATGTCCACCCGGATATTGGCCTATGCTGTTCCCTGGTTCAAAGAAGTAAATACCCCTTGATTGATTGTCATTGGATGCTAGCCAGATATCCATATTCCCCAATATGTATGTATTTGGAGCATTGATTGTCATTGGTTTGACTAATGATCCATTATGTGCTAATGAGCCGATCGAATTGATGGCCAAGTGAGAGAGCGTTAATCCTGAACCACCGAGTATGGTAGACCCTGCTCCGGCCACTACATTGTTTTTGCCTCCAAGTATCATTCCTTGATTTCCATAAATTGTAGAACCAATCGAACCTATTGCACTCCCGGAATGAGCCGTGACATGTGTAAAGGAACCACCAATAACAGTTGCATCAACAGCACCGGCATAATTGTTTTTTCCTGCAATCGCTGCTGAGCTTTCAACTCCTGCAGTATTTGAAATGCCTAAAGAAACAGTTGAATGACCTACTGCAGTATTCCCATACCCTCCAGCTGTAAATCCATAGGTTCCGCTTGCCTGATTATTGTAACCACCTGCAATCACGGCTCCTATTCCTTGTGCATCATTAAACATACCTCCAACAACTGATGATTGATCACCCGAGGCAACATTGTTCATACCTCCAAGCAATGAGGAATAATTTCCAGAGGATACTTGATGCTGAGCATTTCTCGACAATTGAAAATCAACTGCATATATCCCTCTTTTCATACCTCCCGATCCATTATCCGGCATAGAACAAAGTAATGAACCACTGCCTTTTGGAGCAAGAATCATGTCAATATCATATTCATAACCTTTTGGTTTGAATATATGTGCTGGAACTTGAGAATTCGGAACAGAGCATGATCTACCTTCTTCGAAATACAGTAAAGTGTCAACAGGAATTGTAAATGCAGCATCATGATTATGTTCATGTTCAAGAATGCCAAGTTTCTTTCGAAGAAGAATCGAAAGATTCGACTCTTCAATAATCCCATCTTTCAAAATAGGATTTGGAAACTCACCTGTCAAGTCGCCACCGGCTACCCCTTCCGGTGGCAACGAGACAGGAATTACCCCTGATTGTAATTTTTCTTTTGTAATTGATTGGTTCTTCAAGTGTTCATTTCCAATTGAGGCTTGTCTTATAGAAAATTCATAACCATGAG
>SXZI01000179.1 GCA_005788035.1 Bacteroidota bacterium | reverse complement strand
ATTGTATAAAAGTACCGATGCCGGAAAAACTTGGACCAAGATGACAAAGTCCATGCCGGAGGGAGATTTGGGAAGAATTATTCTGACCATTGCGCCATCTAAACCAAGTACAATCTATGCCATGATGGAATCGAAAGAAAGTGGTTTGTATAGATCCGATGACCGAGGTGAAACATGGACGAAAACATCGAATGCAGTGAGTGTCACAGCAAGACCATTCTATTTTGCTCAACTTGTTATTGACCCAAATGATCCTGAACGTGTTTATCGCCCTTCTTTTCAATTGGGTATGTCAAATGACGGAGGCAAAACATTCAATGGCTTTAATTATGGAGGCGGCACTCATCCGGATCATCATGCTTTATGGATAGATCCCGAAAACACACAGCATCTATTGCTTGGAACAGATGGTGGTGTCTATCGCTCTTATGATAGAGGCGTGACATGGTCAATGTTCAGGAACCTTCCCCTTGCTCAATTTTACCGTGTGTCATATGATCTTGAAGAACCGTACAATGTATTCGGCGGATTGCAAGACAATGGTTCATGGATGGCTCCAAATAAAATCCCTGGAGGTGGTGGAATTCAAAATCGTGACTGGTCACCAACCGGTTGGGGGGATGGCTTTGCCGTTTTACGCGACCGCGTGAACAAAGAGATCATGTATTTTGAATCACAAGGTGGTTCTGCAGTTCGCAGACATGTGAATTCTGGAGAAACTAAACCGATCGCTCCATTTGAAGAAGAAGGGGAAAGGAAATTACGCTTCAATTGGAATACGCCCATGGTTCAATCACTTTTGAATCCCAAAACATTGTATATCGGTTCACAATATCTTCATAGGTCATATGATCATGGAGATACATGGGTGCGTTTGTCTCCGGATCTCACCACAAATGATTCCACAAAATATAACCCTGTCAATTCCGGCGGTGTTACACGAGACGTGACAAGTGCAGAGAACCATTGCACAATCTATTCCATCAGCGAATCTCCCTTAGATCAACAAATTATTTGGGTTGGAACAGATGATGGTAATATTCAGGTAACCACAAATGGTGGAAAGCAATGGACAAATGCCGCACTCAACCTACCATCGAATATTCAAAAAAACACATGGGTATCTTGTGTTGAAGCAGGACACTTTGATAAAGCGACTGTATATGTTACACTTGATAATCACACACGTGGCGATCATCAAACATATCTTCTTCGCTCAACCGACTATGGCCGCTCATGGAATCAATTGAAGGGAGATTCACTTCGTGGCTATGCGCATGTGATTCGTGAAGATCCTGTCAATCGTAATGTGATATTTGCCGGCACGGAGTATGGATTATTTGTTTCCATTGATGCAGGTAATTCATGGGCTCAATTCAAAAATGATTTGCCAACAGTTCCAGTACGCGATTTGGCTATTCATCCAACGATGCATGATTTGATCATCGCAACACATGGCCGTGGTGTGTTCATCATTGATGACATTACTCCGATAAGAAATTTAGTAGTGAATGCTTTGCAAAGTGAATTATTGTTTCTGCCCGTTCGACCTAGTGAACAATCCTATGCAACAGGATTCCAAGAGTTTTCAGGAACAGATGAGTTCGCAGGAACAAATCCATCCGATGGTGCACGATTTGCGTATTTCATGAAGTCAAGACATATGATCGGACCTATGTCCATCGATATCATTGATCAGAATTCGGGCGAAGTCATATCCACTGTACCTGCTTCAAAAAGAAAAGGAATTAACCTTGTATCATGGAATATGAGCACAAAATCTCCAAGGGTTGCCGTTTCTCCAAATACAGGTGGAGGAAATTTCGGTTATTCAGTATTGCCAGGAACATATACAGTTCGAATTAGCAAGAATGGCCAAGAATTCAAAGGAACTGTTACCATAAATGCTGACAAACGATCGATTCATACACCACAGGATAGACAAGCTCAACATCAAGTGGCAAAGCGTTTATGGACAATTATTGACGATTTAGCCTACACCGCTGAGCAAACCACTTCGCTGAGAGATTCGCTAAAACTTCGAATGAGAACTATTATGAACGATGATGAACAAAAAGTCCTCAAAGAGTCAATAGCATATCTCGATTCACTGCATAAGACCATGGTCGCGGAAAAAAGCACGCTATTTGCCGATAGTGAAGACAAATTACGCGAGAAATTGGCAGGTATTTATAGCACAATCAATCAATATGCGGGTAAACCAAGTGCCGAACAAATTAAGCGAATCGATATTCTGGATAAAGATCATCAATCGCTAAAAAATGGTCTGCAAGCATTTTATTCCAGGCAATTCGGATTATGTAATGATATCATACAACGTTCGGGTAAAAAACCTTTGACCCGATTGTCAAGACAAGAATTTGATGCTCAAGATTGATCTTTATCAGCCAAACATAAAACAAAATGAAAAAAGCCAAGAGAAATCTTGGCTTTTTTGTTAATATAAAGTCATCTTTAATGCCAACTACAGAGTGTATTACTGACATTCCAGAGTCTTCTCGCCTTTATATCAATTCGGGCATACTCAGTAAAATCCTGCAAAACCCTTCATTATGCTTCAAGTGAACTTGTTAAGCCCTTAGCAGCCAATAATCTAGGCATAATTATTGTATAATGTAATTGTTCAGGTTGATAACATGATCACCTGTGCTGAATACACTCAAGTGTTTCACAGATGATAATTCTTGTTTTCACGAACATTTTACTGATGCAGCAATATATGAAAACGTTGTTCCGCTTCTATCTTATGGCGATGGTTCTTCTCACCTTTGAACAGGGTGAATTGTTGGCGCAATACCCAAAGAAATTGTCATATCAGGGTCTTCTGCTCATCAATAAAGATACTCCATATCCTGATTCAAGTTATGAAATAACATTGACTCTCTATGATGCTGCCCAATCTGGAAGTGTATTGTGGAAAGAAACGCAAACGCTGACAACAGTAAATGGAGTATTCGATGCAATTTTGGGTGAAATCACTCCGCTGAACCTACCATTCGACAAACAATATTGGTTGGGTATAACAATTAATTCTGATCCTGAATTCTCACCAAGAGTTCAATTGGTTGCAAATCCTTATTCATTTCGTAGTGATACGTCAAATTTTGCATTTATATCCGATACCTCGAAGATTTCCAAAGGGTTGACCTACAATGCAACCGGTGCTGTTCTAAGTTTGAATGGAAAAGAAGGACGACTCTTCATAAGTGGTGGAAAAGGCGTCACCATATCCTCATTGGGTGATACATTATTGCTTGACATGCAAGCTTCAATTGGCCCTGCTTATAGTTCTGATTTAACACTTGATATTCGAAGAATAAGTGATTCGACAGACCTACGTATTGCAAATAATGCAGTTGATACAAAACATCTCAAATCAAATGCAGTTACAACAATAAAACTTGCAGACACATCTGTGACTGCTGCTAAAATCAATCGCATGGGTGCAATGACTGGTCAAGTCCTGAAATGGAATGGCACGACATGGGTAGCATCAAATGATTCATCGAAAATCTACTTTGCTGGACGAGGCATTCGCATAGCCAATGATTCGATCATCAATGTAGGCGATACTGACTCAACTGATGATGTGTCAATCGATCTTGTGACGACAAAAGGTGATGTACTTGGAAAGTTTGATTCGCTTTATATCCGTAATGGATCAGTTACCTCAAATAAGCTAAATCAAATGGGTGCAAGCACCGGTCATATCCTGAAATGGAATGGCACGACATGGGCACCTGCACTTGATTCAGGAAAAGTGTATAAAGCAGGACTTGGCATAGCCATCTCGAATGATTCGATTATAAATACAGGCGATAGAGATTCCACCAATGATGTGACGATCACACGCACATCAGCAAATGGAGAAGTATT
>SXZI01000178.1 GCA_005788035.1 Bacteroidota bacterium | reverse complement strand
TATGCTGGTATTGCTTCATTGATCAAGCCGGATTTCATAAAAACTAGCCATTTGGCATTTTCAGTCATGAATACTGCTGATGGGGTGGAAGTTCAAAGTGTTAATGATGATTTATCGCTACTTACAATCAAAGCAAAGAAAGTGATAATGGCAGGTCAAAAATATATTGCACCTTTTATGATTCAAGATCTTCCGGATGATCAGAAAACAGCGATGCTTTCGATGAAATATCCTCCCTATGCCACTATTCATATGTCAATGAAAGAAGAGATCTTCCCTAAAACTTTAATGGATGTATGGACTCCCGAAGCGAATGGTTTTTGTACAGATATTATCTGTTCAAATTCAATGCAAAAAATAAAGCCGAACGAAAATGCATTTGTCTATTCTATCTTTGGCGCTATGCCTCATGATCAACGTTCGCTTCTACTAAATGACGCTGAACTTTCAACATATGCATTCAGAAATATCAAGAAGACATTGAATTATCTTCATAAACCGATAGACATTATTGATAGTGTAGAGGTTTATGCTTGGGGTCATGCCGTGGCAATACCATATCCCGGTTCACATAATGGACCTGCTCAAGCAGCATCACGCACGCATGGTAACATATTGTTCGGAGCTTCAGATAATGATGCCGCTTCAAGTGGAGAGAATGCACTTGCAAATGGATTTACTAAAGCAAAGGAGATTATTGCAACATTTTCATAATCAACGGGGAAATATGAAAAGGAGTACATTTTGGGGAAAGGAAGATATCATTGGATTGTCATTATTCCATTCTATTCATGGTCCGCAGTTAAGAGCAATCGTTTCAGCTTACGAATCACTCGATGCATTTTGTCAATTTGGCTTGTCGAAGCCCTTATTTCACACATCTGTTACTGACATTATAACCGAAATACGCGATATTGGTAAAAGACATCTCAAATTGCATGAAGATAGAGGAATAATAATTCATTCTTTTGATTCCGAAGAGTATCCGAGCAATTTGCTGCATATAGAATATCCCCCCTCATTGCTATATGTAAAAGGGAGGCTAAACAATAAAATAGCGATTGGAATCGTTGGGACAAGAACTCCAACACTGTATGGACAGAGGGTCGGAGAATACTTTTCTGAAACTTTGGCTCACAATGGAGTGTGTATTGTTAGTGGTTTAGCTCCTGGAATTGATACCATCGTACATAAATCCGTTGTACGGAATAATGGACTTACATATGCTGTGATTGCATCGGGTCATGAACAAATCAGTCCTAGAAATGCCAGAGAATTATCAGAGGAAATATTAGATTCAGGAGGTGCAATTATTTCAGAGTATTCCATGAATGTAAAAGCCAAACCGTTATTTTTCCCTCGAAGAAATCGGATCATAAGTGGTTTAAGTACATCTGTGCTGATTGTGGAAAGTGGACAAAAGGGAGGATCAATGATAACTGCTCGATTCGCTTTTGATCAGAATAGGGATGTTTTTGTTATTCCGGGGAGCATCTTCTCACCAATGTCTGAGGGAAATCATCAATTATTACTGAAAGATAAAGGTATGATAGCAACTAATCCTCATGAATTGCTGTTACATTCGAAACGCGATATTAAAATCCAACCTGCCAGACATGAATGTAATGTTGATGAACATGCTATATTGCAATTGCTCGGTAGTGAGCCAATACACATTGATGAAATAGTTACACAAGCAATGATTACCCGTACTCGGGTCTTATCATCTCTATTGATATTGGAATGTCGTTCAATAGTAAAACAAATGCCTGGTATGAACTTTATCCGATTGACAAATGAATTTACACTCTCAAAGAAAACATGATCATGTTTCGATTTGCTTACAACATGACATCGAACATAAAGCATCCAGTGGATTTGATTCATATAGGTTCATACACAATGCTCTGCCGGAACTGAACTATCAAGATATTGATCTTTCTGTTCAACTATTTAGTAGAGAATTCAATTTCCCATTGTTTATTTCTGGAATGACAGGTGGATATCGTGATGCTATCGACATAAACGGTGCATTGGCAGAAGTTTGTCGTGAATTGTCCATTCCATTGGTATTGGGATCTCAACGTTCGATGTTGCAAGATGATCAATCAGCTTCAACGTTCACCATTGCTCGTGAAAGAGAGCCAGACATATGCATTTCAGCTAATATTGGGGCAACCGAGATAGCGCAACAGCTCAACCACGATGGAATATTACGTATCATTAATACAATCAATGCAGATTGGATTACGATTCATACAAATCCCTTGCAGGAATTATTTCAGCCAGAAGGTAATACAGATTTCCGGGGCGTACTCAAAGGCATTGAAGAGTGTAGAAAAAGAATTCATATACCAATGATTGTAAAAGAAGTCGGATCGGGAATTTCCATAGATGTCGCAAAACGATTGCATGATATCGGCATAGATGGGATAGATGTGGCAGGAAAAGGTGGTACAAGTTGGTCAGCTGTCGAAATGAAAAGGAATGAAAAAGAATATTCTGAGTATTTCAAAGAATGGGGTATGGAAACTTCGGATTGTTTATTGTCTTTGAGGGAATTCTGTAAAAATAACAACATGACTCTATTGTCTTCTGGTGGTATTCGTAGTGGGCATGACATAGCAATGTCAGTGGCTATGGGAGCGAAATCCGTGGGAATGGCAAGACCTATTCTGGTTGCTTATC
>SXZI01000177.1 GCA_005788035.1 Bacteroidota bacterium | reverse complement strand
TCTTGCCCTTCTTTCAATGGGATTGAGTTTTACATTCCTGTGGATGGCCCAAAAGACCATTCCCATCGGTACCGCATACATGGTATGGACTGGAATCGGAGCGGTTGGAACAATGGCAATCGGCATCATTTTTTACGGTGATTCAGCAGGAATATGGAGACTGATTTCAGCATTTCTCGTGTTTGCAGGTATCGTAGGCCTCAAAATCAATAGTTGAAAGTTCTGAAATCTTAGACTATCACTCTTCATGAATCGTCAAGATTGACCTTAATGAGAAAACACACATAATCATGAAAAGAAATCCAAACAGAGTCTTGGTCGGCATGTCTGGAGGAGTTGATTCCTCCGTGGCTGCCTGTCTACTGCATGAGCAAGGATATGAAGTGATCGGCATCACGATCAAGACATATCGATATGAAGACGTTGGTGGAAATGTTGGAAATGATTCCTCATGCTGCTCTCTCGATGGCATCAATGATGCCAGACGTGTATGCATTGCTCGCGGAATCCCTCATTATGTGGTCGATTGGTCCGAACGATTCAAAGAAGAAGTGATCAACTATTTTGTTGAGGATTATCTTGCCGGCAATACCCCGAATCCATGCGTGAAATGTAATCGTACTATTAAATGGGGTGAAATGATTCGCAAAGCGGACATGCTTGGTGCACAATGGATTGCAACAGGACATTATGCCGATATCTCTCACGATCCACACAGTGATCGATTTATACTCTCTAGAGATTCAGACAATGTGAAGGATCAATCCTATGCATTATGGGGCTTGACACAAGAACATCTCTCTCGCACACTCTTCCCTCTTACGGGATTTACCAAAGAGCGCTCAAGAGCTGAAGCCGAACGTTTCGGCCTTAGCATAGCCAAGAAACCTGAATCGTATGAGATTTGCTTCATTCCGGACAATGATTATAAACGCTTCATGCGAGACATGGTACCTGATTTGGAAGAAAAAGCAGGCAAAGGCGATATTATCATGGACGGCGAAGTGATAGGATCACATAATGGATATCATGGATATACCGTTGGGCAAAGAAAAGGACTCGGCATTTCCTCACCAGAGCCACTCTATGTCTTGAATGTGCTGGCAGATTCAAATGAAGTGGTTGTCGGTAAAGAAGAGCAATTGCTTTCCAAGGAATTGATTGCCCATTCGGTGAATCTCATCAAGTATAAAGACATTGAAGGAACGCGAACATTCATAGTCAAAATCAGATATAAAGATGAAGGAGCACCCGCAGAATGTACATTACTGCCTGATGGCAGATTGCATATAGTGTTTCATGAAGATCGCAAGGCAATCACACCGGGTCAATCAATCGTTCTCTATGAAGGAAATGATGTCATCGGTGGTGGAATCATCGACCGCATGTCTGAACTTGAACATTCACATGAATAAATGCGTGAAGCATAGCACACAATTGTCATTGGTGATCATCAGTTTGATGTTCTCCTGTACATTGTTCAGTCAATTCAAACAATCAACTACCACGGCAAAAAAGATTGCAGTCATCCATGCAGATGCATATTGGTTCAAGTCCGACGGAGATTCGGTGCCTTTTATCGATGTCTATGCCACGATTCCATATGAATCATTGCAATTCACTCCCGAAAAACAAGGATTCAGTGCAAAGATTTCCATTTCATTGTCAGTGCGAGACACAACCGGAAAAAAGATAGCTGAAAAGAATCTTGATCGTATCCTCTTTGCGGAAACTTATGAGCAATCTCGTGGCATGAATGCCGAATTCGATTATGTGCAATTTCGTATACCGGCTTCAACGGGATATCATACATGCTTCATAAATGTTCATGATGCGATTGCGAATACAGATATTCGAGAAGTAAGAAGTATCACTATTCCGGTATGGTCCAAACTAGAAAAGGAACATCGATATCTCTTTAGCTCAGTGATGTACGCCGCTGCAATTGAAGAAAAAAACAATGGTCCGATTGTGATCACGCCACATCTTTCGAATAATGTAGCAGGTTTGAATGATGGATTCTTTCTCTATGTTGAACTCTATCACTTTGGCCTGCCAAAAGATGATGTGATTGGAATTTCTTATGCAATCATGGATGAAGACCAAGAAGAAACATTCGTGAAATCATCACCTGTCACCTATGCCGCGGGAAGAGCCGAATCGCAGCATATATATATTCCGGTGAAACAATTGCCGATATTGCGTGCGAAAACATATACACTCATCGTGATGGCACATACCAAGAAGGGTGATTCAATCGACAAGGAATTGACGCGCAGCGTTCGGACCCTGACGATTGAACAAACAATTGGCGGATTGGTCTATCAAGACTTGAAAAAAGCAATCAGGCAATTACGTTTCATTGCAACCCAAGCCGAAATCGATCATATCAATGAAGGCCAAGATGATGAAACCAAACGCATGATGTTTGAGGAGTTTTGGAAAATACAAGATCCAAATCCATCAACATCTCGCAATGAAGCATTTGAAGATTACTATGGAAGAATAGATTTTGCGAACAAGAATTTCAGATCATATACGGAAGGCTGGATGACAGACATGGGCATGGTCTATATCATTTTCGGACAACCCATTCAAGTGGAACGCACGCCGCGTGGATCCGATGGCAGAACATTTGCCCGATGGATATATCAAGATCAGCGGCAATTCACATTTGTGGATAATAGCGGCTTCGAAGATTATCGCCTTACCACGCCTTTTCCGACAGGCATTAAATATCGTTATTCGGGGGTACGATGAAGCATATCTCATTCTCATGGATCATTCTGCTATCAGGTTTGTTCATGTCCGGCTGTCATACCTATGACAATTTCACAACCTATTTCAACACCTACTATAATATGGACCGGTTGATATGGGAAACTGAATATGATTTCGAAGGCACGGAAATCATGCGACGTCAAAAACCTCGCGTATTGACGCCCGTGGATAGCGGAATGCGATTCGGTCAAGATGCATTTGGCAAGCCTGCCGAATTGCCACAATTCATGAAAGACATCATGATTGAGCAATCTCGCCTGCAACCCGTTAAAGTGAAATTGGATTCCGTTATTATCAAAGGTTCCAAGATTCTGAAACAGCATCCAAAATCGGATTATGTTGAAGGCACGCTGCTACTCATGGCCAAATCATTTTTTTATCAAAGCGAATGGGTATCAGCAGAAATCAAATGCTCAGAATTGATTGATAAATTTGCTTTGGGTGATTTATCACCCGATGCACATTTGTTGCTGTCAAAGATATATCTCATCCAAAGAAAATATGCTCTCGGAAAAACCATGCTCTCCCGCACTGCGGATATAGCTTGGTATAAGAAAAGATATGACATCTTATCCGAAACATTTCGTTTCATGGCTGAACAAGCGATTTTCGAGTCCAATGAAGATGAAGCTGTTCGACCATATAGACAAGCAATCGCTCAAAGCGATGATGGAGAAATTCGTGCACGCTGGCAATTGGATCTGGCTTCATTGTATTATATACTTGGAAGATTCGATAAAGCACTGAAAGAGTTCGATCTGGTTCTTGACGAAAGCCCTGAAGTAACCCAAGAATTCGAAGCCGAATTATACAAATCTGCATGCCTCATGTACATGAAGAGGTATGATGAAGCTCAACAAATTCTTGATGATTTGGATGGCAATGACAATTACAAAGAATATAAAGCCGACATCACGGGGCAAAGACTTCGCATGCTGCGACTAAAAGGCAAAAAGGATGAATTCAATACCCTTGCCAAAGAAGCAGAAAAACTTGCTGGCTTTCAAGCAATACCTGTGGCTTATTTCGAAAATGCCATGAGCTTGTTTAAAGAGGGTAAATATGATGAAGCAAAACATTATTTCGCAAAATCAAAAACCGTAAAATCTCCGGTAATGGATGCTGCCGGAAAATATTTCGGTCTGATCACGGAATGGAGTCAGAAACATGAAATGCTCACCCTGGGAAAAACAATCGTTGATTCCATGCACATTGATTCCACTGAGAAATACCCCGATAGCGTGAATGCCAAATTTTGCTATGCACATTATCAACTTGCCCGTATTCATGATCAATTGAATAATAAGGATTCTGCGAAAATCTATTATAAACTTGCTTATGAAACTGTCCGAATCAATGATACGAACAGACCCCAATACTTCTATAGTTATCAAAAGATGATTCGCAAAGAACAACCGGAACTTTCCGATTCGCTTCTTGAAATTCTTGCTTATGATTATGGAAAAACAGAGTATGGTCGCGAAGCAAGGCAAATCATGGGATTTACCGAAGCAGTAACTATTGATACATTGGCTGAGCTATATTCTTCAGGCGTTCGTTTCAGAAAAGTGTCGAATTATATTCTCGCGGCTCGACAATTCAATCGGATTGCAGAAGAATATCGTGATTCCCCCCTTGCTCCCAAAGCTTTGTACTCTCTTGGATGGATGTTCGAGAACAATCTCATGCAAACAGATAGCGCATTGCATTATTATCGAATTCTAGTTGAACGATATCCGCAATCGGAATATGCAAAAGACATAAGGGCAGGCGTGGAAATAGGCTTGGCCTATAAAAGTGGAATCTATGATGTGAAATCAGGAAAGTTAATAGACAGAAAACCACCGATTGATTCTGCAAATAGTCAGCCTTCAGATTCCGCATCCACACCTCAATTACCTAATCTGGATTCACAAAAACAGGATAATTCTCGAGCCATTATCCAAACTAATCCCCAACAAGAGCCTCTTAAAAATCGTAAAGCCCCAAAGAAAAACATGCAATTGAATCCAAGTCAACCCATGCAATTACCTGCAAATGCAGTATTGCCAGGTTCTTTAAATACTTTACCTGAACAATTCAATCCACAAGATACCACAAATACAGGCAATCCTCCCTAATCTATGCATCGCCAAATGCCAGGCAAACCACGACCCATCTCTCGATAATCCAAACCATATCCCACGATGAATACCGGCGGAAATTCAAATCCCACAAATTCTTGAGAAATTTCAATATCATGTTGCGAAGGTTTGGAACATAATGCAGTGATCGTGCACGATGCAATATTTTTATCTTTCAATGCATCGAGCAAAGCATGAATGGTTCTTCCGGAATCAATGATATCCTCAATGATCAATATATGCTTTCCTTCATATTCTTCCGTGAACCCACTAAGCGTGACAATACCCGTTGAAGTGACCCCACCCTTATAACTGGATGCCTTGATCATGTCTATGAACATCGGCGTATGCATTTGGCGGATCAAATCCGCAGCAAACATGAATGCTCCCTTCAGTGTGATGATCGTATTGATGGAATCCACACTT
>SXZI01000176.1 GCA_005788035.1 Bacteroidota bacterium | reverse complement strand
GATGCAATTCTCAATCACGAAATCATCAAGACCAGATAATTTCAATTGATCATTGTTTCCACTGGCTCCCATTCCCGAAAATGTCAGATTCCGAAATATCATATGATGCGTTGGAGTATCGAATGTGCCCGCATCATCACAATTCATGCCATTGCTTGTCTGACCATTCACCGTAATATTCTCGATAATCATATATGAGCAATCAGAGAAGTGCATGGATTCGGATCCACCTTTGAATATCACTGAATCACGATCAATGCCACGAATCACTATTAATGCATTCGCAGTACCTGAAATATCTTCTATAAAAAAGGCACCCTGATATTCACCCGGATGAATCAATACGGTATCACCTGGTTGTGCATCCAAACATGCCAAACGAGGATTGGCATAGGTTTTTCCGATGCCCACATCTAGAGTTCGGGCCAATAGTGATGCTTGAACAAAAAGGATACCAAGTACTAATATGACATGAGTAGTTTTTATGAATTCTTTCATTTTGAGATTATGGTATTGATAGAGCAAAATCGCCATATGCAAATTAACATTCTTGTCGGGAACAATGTATGAAATATTCGAGTTGATTACCTTTGTGAAAATCATTATTTCTCATTAAGTTACGAGAAATTCGATTTCGCCCTTGGGATACTGCCTCACCACGGCTCACCACCAGGTATCCATTCATACTGTTGATATATCGCTCCTCATTTGGGAGGATTTTTATACAAATTGTCAAGAGGTATGGTATGGGACATGAATTAGCTACGATTGCTCCCGGAAACTATGTGGCCTTCACATTTTTTATCGGTACGATGGCAATGATGGCTGCTTCGGTATTTTTCTTTTTGGAGTTAAATACCACGCCCACTCGTTGGAGAACATCCGTTCTCGTTTCTGGAATCATCACATTCATCGCGGCTGTGCATTATTATTACATGCGCGGTTACAACTTGGAAACCGGTGCTTCACCGACGTTCTTCCGTTATGTTGACTGGTTGTTGACAGTGCCGTTGATGTGTGTTGAGTTTTATCTCATCACAAAGAAGGCGGGCGCGACGATTGGTCTTTTATGGAAATTGATTATTGCATCAGTTTTCATGTTGGTGACAGGTTATATCGGCGAAGCATTGCATGGACAAGATGCATCAAGCTGGGTTTGGGGCACAATTTCATCTGTAGGATATGCATATATCGTATGGTTGGTATGGGCTGGTGATGTAGCCAAATTGGCAAAATCATCTTCACCCGCAGTTGCGGCCGCAAATCGTTATCTCGGTTGGTTCGTGCTTGTTGGTTGGGCGATTTATCCATTAGGATATATCCTCGGCACAACCGGCGGATTATTTGGCAATCAAATGGTTGCAGATCCAAAAGCGGCACAATATTCAATGGACATCATATATAATATCGGTGATGCCGTGAATAAAATTGGTTTTGGTCTTGTGATTTATATGTTGAGTAGAAAAGAAGACTAATATTTTGCTAGTATAATATGATAAAACCCTAATACTGAAAAGTATTGGGGTTTTTTCATCATATAGATACTTGTTCAGTTACATTGTATTTCCTAAGTTAAGGTCATTCTTCATTGCAGGAATTGCACAATGAACATTGGTATTATGAAAGAACCTTCCGGTGAAACAAGAGTTTCTCTCTTACCTGAAGCGGTTGCTTCGCTCATCGGAAAAGGTCATACGGTTTTTGTTGAATCCAATGCAGGTGCTTTGGCATTCGCTTCCGATGATGAATATGCAAAAGCGGGAGCAATGGTCACCAATGCTGAAGCTGTGATTCAATCAAGCGAAATCCTCCTTTCCATGCATCCAGAACCGGTCTCAGAGGCAGACTCCAAAACATTGATCGGTGTATATTATCCATTGGTCAATACAGAATCGAATCAACAATTCTCATCTCATGGAAACACGGTGTTTTCACTGGATATGCTACCAAGAACCACGCGCGCACAAAGCATGGACATCTTGAGTTCTCAAGCCAATATTGCGGGTTATAAAGCAGTGTTACTTGCAGCCACAGAGTATGCACGATATTTTCCAATGTTCATGACAGCGGCAGGCAGCATTGCACCGGCCAAGGTTTTGATACTTGGAGCAGGTGTGGCAGGACTCCAAGCAATTGCAACCGCAAGACGCTTGGGTGCAGTCGTCGAAGTATTTGATACAAGACCGGCAGTAAAAGAAGAAGTAATGAGTCTTGGCGCAAAATTCATTGAAGTAGAAGGTGCTGCTGATGCCAGCCAAGCCGGTGGATATGCGGTGGAGCAATCTGAAGAATTCAAAGCAAGACAGAATGCAAGAATTGCAGAAAGCGCAGCCAAAGCTGATATCATCATTACGACCGCACAAATTCCGGGTAGGAAAGCACCAATCTTGATCACACAAGAAATGCTGGATTCCATGCGTAAAGGAAGCATCATCATTGATTTGGCTGCTTCCACCGGTGGAAATACACCACACACAAAAAATGATGAATCAGTCATGCATAATGGAATCAAGATTATTGGCAATAGCAATCTCGCTCGCATAATGCCTGCCGATGCCAGTAAATTATATGGAAAAAACATCGTCAATTTTCTGCAATTGATAACCGGTGAGCAAGCGATATATCATCTCAATCTTGAAGATGATCTCGTGAAAGGCACATGCATCATGAAAGACGGCAATATCATTCATGAACGATTGAAATCTTAAAGAGAATATATATGGAACAGCTCCTCAATTTGTTTACTCAGCATCAGGATATGATATACATAGTCATACTGATGATTTTTGTGGGAATAGAAATAATTGGTCGCGTACCAAGTGTGTTACATACTCCACTCATGAGCGGCGCTAATGCCATACATGGAGTCGTGATTATTGGTGCAATCATCGTCATGGGCAATGCAGATCCCGATGACATGATTGCATTGATTCTTGGTTTTCTCGCCGTAATTCTCGGTACACTTAATGTTGTCGGAGGATTTGTCGTGACTGACAGGATGCTGGAAATGTTCAACAAGAAAAAATGAATCGCATGGAATCTCTTCTTCTCTTCATATACCTTATAGCATCAATCACCTTCATTCTTGGTTTGAAGATGCTTTCCAATCCTAAGACCGCTCGCAAAGGAAATACCGTTGCCGCGCT
>SXZI01000175.1 GCA_005788035.1 Bacteroidota bacterium | reverse complement strand
TACGAAGAGACAAAGAAAGCGGAAGTGGTCATGACATTAACCTCGCCTGGTTGTTTTGCGGCAGGAATGATTCCGGGTCAGGTTGAGCAAAAAGTGCTTGAAGTCCCGGAAGTGGAAACCGTTCACGTTGAATTGACATTCGATCCGCCCTGGGATAAGACAATGATGAGCGAGGCAGCTAAATTGGAATTGGGTTTTTGGTAAACATATAGCATACATCATTATTTGGAATTTTCATGTTCAGAAGCATTACTGTTTCAGCAATCAAACGCTTGACACCTCAATCCGTTGCAATATCATTTTCCATCCCGGAAGAATTGCACGAAGAATTTTCATATCTCCCAGGACAATACATCACCTTGAAAGCTGATGTCAATGGTCAAAAAGCCAATAGAGCGTATTCTCTCTGTTCTTCCCCTTATTCAGGGGAAGCTCCAACCATCGGCGTAAAACAAACAGATAATGGTCTTGTTTCGACGTATCTCAATATGCAATTGTCGGTTGGAGATATCCTCGAGATCATGAAGCCCATGGGGAATTTTACTGTACATGCACAACAAGACTATGCCCGTTGTATAGTTCTTATTGGTGGTGGAAGCGGAATTACACCTCTTCTTTCAATTGCAAAAAGTATTCTCAAAAAAGAACCACAATCAACCATAACATTGATATATGGAAATCGCGATGTGCACTCTATCATGTTTCACGAAGAATTGAATGAATTGGTTCAGCGCTACCCAGCTTTCTCCATCATCAATGTGCTTGAAGATGGGGAAGCATTGTATAAAGGTAGATTGGACAATGCCATGCTGAGTTCACTCCTTGAACCATTTGTTTCTGATGAATATGCTGAATTTTATATTTGTGGCCCTTCACCCGTCATGGCAAATGCGGAGGCAGTTCTTGAACATCACAATGTAGCCAAAGAACGCATCCACCGAGAGTTTTTCACAGCTCCTTTATCTGTAGATGAAGAATCAGGCAATGCACCCGAAACTTCAGAAAAAAATATTAGCGTAAAATTGTATGGTCGCTCATATGAGATTACGGTAAATCCCGGTGAAACCATACTCGATGCAGGAATCAGACAGCAATTGGATCCGCCATATGCCTGCCAGATAGCTGCATGCTGCACTTGTAGAGCCAAATTGCAGAGTGGGAAAGTGCATATGGATAGTAGAGAAGCGCTGACTGATGATGAAATTGAAGAAGGATATATTTTGACCTGCCAAGCTCATCCAATGACAGACGATGTCTTTGTGGATTATGATGGTTGATGAATGATCCTATTGAAGAATTGCCGAGCATGACTATTTTTGTGTCATGCTCTTTTTTTACCATTCCAAAATCACATGAAAACAGTCATACTCCTCATTTCCTTTCACTGTTTGACTTCATTTCTTTATGCAGATGAGCGAACAGACAGATTGCAAACTCATGTGAAATACCTTGCCTCCGAAACATTGGAAGGGAGAGCGCCCGGAACCAAGGGAAATGTTCTTGCTGCTGAATATATTCGAGATCAATTCAAAAAGATTGGACTAAAGCCCTATGGCAATCCTGATTATTTTCAGCAATTCTCCATTGTAACTGATATAACATTGAATCCAAAAGGGAATGCACTCAGCGTCATTTCTCAAAAACAAGAGCATAATATCCTGCTCAAAAAAGAGTTCACTCCACTTGGTATCAGCGATAATGGAATAGTGGAATGTCCTATTGTTTTTGCTGGTTTTGGAATTTCTTCTCCAGCAGACAAATACGATGATTATGCAGGCATTGATGTGAAGAATGCCATAGTGATTGTCATGCGAGGCGCTCCCGAACAAGATAATCCCCATGGTAATCTTTCACAGTTCGCTTCCCTGAGAATCAAAGCTATGACTGCAAAAGAGAAGGGTGCGAAGGCATTGATTTGTGTTTCCGGCTCGCAGTTTCCTGATTCTCTTCTTGCCTTGAGATATGAGCAAGGTGGTAAGGTCGATGGAATGCTTGTATTGAATGCTCTGTCATCCGTAATTGAGAAGTTGATCCCTTCACTGAATATTGTCCAATTGGATAGTATTATTAAAACAACAAAATCACCTGCGAGTGTAGCGATTAGCAATATGCGCATGCGACTTTCAGTATCGCTAAAAGAAAAGTCAGTGAACACTTCCAATGTGATTGCATATTTACCGGGAACAGACCCAAATGCACAAAATGAAACCATCGTCATTGGAGCGCACTTTGATCATCTGGGTTGGGGTGGCGAAGGGTCAGGTACACTTGCAAGCACCAAAGAGCAAGCAATTCATTATGGAGCAGATGATAATGCTTCGGGAACGGCAGGGCTTATCGAAACAGCATATGCATTGTCCAAAAAACCATTGAAAAGACCTGTTATGTTCATAGGATTTACAGCTGAAGAACGGGGATTATTGGGTTCTGCTCATTTTGTGAAATTTCCCACCATAGGATTGGATAGTATATGCATGATGATCAATATGGACATGATCGGGAGATTGAAAGACGGAAAATTGAATGTAGGTGGGATAGGGACATCTTCAGGATTCAAACCCCTTTTGGATTCAATCGGCTCATTACATCCTGTGAAATTGTCGTATACAGAAGATGGTTTTGGTCCAAGTGACCATGCCTCATTTTATGGCAAAGAAAAACCGGTTCTCTTTTTCTTTACCGGTTTACATGGAGATTATCACAGGCCAACGGACACATGGGAAAAGATTCAATATGATGGTGAGTCTTTAATTGTCAATATGGTTTTGCAAACACTTGATGTTGTAGGAAATTCCTCGAAAAAACCTGAATATATCAAAGTGAAATCTTCTGCTCAACCGGGGCAGGCAATGTCTTTCAAAGTTTCATTGGGAATCACTCCGGATTATAGTGATCATCCGAAAGGCATGAGAATTACAGGTGTAAGGGAAGGTGGTGCCGGTGAAAAAGCCGGACTTGTGGCTGATGACATCATCATCAAATTGGGATCTACTGTTATTAAGAATGTATATGATTATACATTTGCACTTGGGAAATTCAAAGCAGGCGATGCAACATCAATCACTGTTCTGCGCGGACCACGCGAAGACAAGGAAGTAGAATTGCAGGTTACATTTCCTCAAAAAAAATAATTAAAGAGCATTGATTAAATGGCGAATGGCCGTCATGCCATCAATGTATTCAATTGCAATGAAGTCAAATCTGCAAGGGATGTCTCTGATATTGTTGATATAGAGATACCCTTCGGCGGCTCTTTTCATAGATAGGATTTTCTTACGTGTTATGGACGCTTCAGGTGGACCAAATTCATGATTCATGCGGGCTTTTACTTCGACAAATATCAATACCCCTTCATGTTTGCAAATGATGTCGATCTCGCCAATCCGCCCGAATGTAAAATTGCGTTTGATTATTTTATACCCTGCTTGCTCCAAAAACATCACCGCCTGATCCTCTGCATTTGATCCCGCTTTCCGGCGATTCATTGTTACTCCCCTGATTGTTTGTTTAGTTTAGATCAAGCTCCCGAATAATGTGGCACTTGACGCTTTCTCGATCTTAACAGAGATGATGTCTCCAATGACATAAGGAGATTGTTCATTTTGAGGGAAAATCGTGACTTTATTTGAGTCCGTTCTTCCTTGCCATTCCATTGGATTTTTCTTGCTTGGCCCTTCAACGAGTATCTTCTCTATAGACCCGATTAATGTTTGATTAATCTCGCGAGCAATGGCATTTTGTTGATTGATGATTTCATTGAGTCTGCGTACCTTCACTTCATCGGGAATATCATCACCCATTTTCCATGCCTTTGTTCTTTCCCTCGGCGAATACTTGAACATATAAGCGCCATCATAACGCACTCTTCTCATGAGTTCCATTGTTGCTTCATGATCATCTTCTGTTTCCGTGGGAAATCCTGTGATGATATCTGTTGAAAGAGCGCAATGTGGCATTAGCTTTTTAATCATGTCTATGCGCTCATAATAATGTTCCACAGGATGAGTGCGATTCATGAGTGAAAGAATGCGATTGGAACCGGATTGCACAGGGAGATGAATATACTTGCAGATATTGTCATGCATCGCCATTGCCTCAATCAATTGATCGCTCATATCCTGAGGATGCGAAGTGGTATAGCGAATTCGCATGTCAGGCACTGCCTTTGCGCATGCATCAAGCAATTCTGCAAAGTTGTGTCCGGATTGTTCATCGCGATAACTGTTCACATTCTGACCAAGTAATGTGATTTCTTTGAATCCTTGATCAAAGAGTGATTTCGCTTCATCCACGATTGAAGCAAATGCCCTCGAGCGTTCTCTTCCTCTTGTGAATGGAACTACGCAATAGGTGCAGAATTTATCACAACCACGCATGATTGAAACCCATGCGCTTATGCCTTCTGTGCGGAATGGCAGAATATCATCATAAGTTTCAACTCTACTCAATTTGACGGCTATGCCTCTTTCACCGGAATATGCTTTTGATACAAGTTCCGGGACTGTTCTATACTCATCCGGGCCAACCACCAAATCAACCAATTCCTTTTCGAGCAATGTTTCACGAAGGCGTTCTGCCATACAGCCAAGGATGCCGACAACTAAATCTTTATTGCGTTTTTTATAATATTTCAGATGATTCAATCGTTCATGGATTTTCTTTTCCGCATTGTCTCGAATTGCGCATGTATTGAGCAATATGACATCGGCTTGCTCCGGTTTGTCCGTCATGGCATAGCCACAATCATTCATGACTCCTTGAACAATCTCGGTATCATTCACATTCATCTGACATCCATATGTTTCCACATAGAGTTTAGGTTGATGTGACAAATCGTTCACGTTCCGAATGGTGGAGTCGGACTTAGTATCTTGAATAATTGGAAGCTCGAGCATAAATCATCCGTCAAAAATAGAATGGACAAAGATACAAAATTGATGGAGTCATAGAGGAATTGGGAGTGGCGTAAATAGCCCCGGGGATTGACGTATATCCAACATAATCAATGATTTTCCACATGATTGGGTGGATAAAGAGAGTCATTTTTTCACATCCTCAAAACGCAACATGAGAAATCGCAAATAAATACTACTTTTGCACTCCGATTTAGAAGGTATATCAATGGATCAATCACAATTTTTACCGGTGCCTAGCGGTGACGATCGTAAGAAATCGAAGCGCTCTGGACAACATTTGCCGATTCCTGCCGAAGGAATGCCCGGGAAAATACC
>SXZI01000174.1 GCA_005788035.1 Bacteroidota bacterium | reverse complement strand
CTCGAGAGTTAAGTCCGGTACCTGTAATCGGCATGATAGACCCTGCTGCAAAAACCGCTGTTGATAAAACAAAGAATGGAAATATCGGAATCATAGGTACCAGAGCGACGATTGGATCACATGCTTATGAACGCGCCATCGATGAATATGCACAAGGTGCAGGAAAATTAATCCAAGTATTTGCAAAGGCATGTCCACTTTTTGTTCCTTTGGCAGAAGAAGATTTCGGGGAGCATCCATCTGCAGCATTGATAGCTCAAGAATATCTTTGTGAATTGATAGAAAAGGGCATTGATACATTAGTATTAGGTTGCACGCATTATCCATTATTGAAAAATCTTATTTATTCCACGCTACCGGGGATTTCACTCATCGATTGTGGTGAATCGGCAACCATGGAATTATCTTCCATTTTGAATACGGGGGGTCAAGTCTCGAACGATATGAACCCGACCGTTCGCTTATTCACGACTGATACCGTTCATTCTTTCTCTGCAATAGCACAAAGGTGTATTGGATTGCCTTTGCCGGAGCCGATCCGCATTTCTCAAGAGACGCTTGAAGAACAAGGTCTTTCGGGTCTCTAATTATTGTAAATTGCAGGGTATGAAATGCGCAACTTTGCTCACTATGCACTGATTTCTTCATGATTGGATATATCCTTCGCAAAGCCGGTTATGCACTCGCGGTTCTTTTTGGTGTTGTCACTACGGCCTTCCTCATCAATTTCGTCTTACCCGGCGATCCTGCTCGTTTAATGCTTGGCCAAAGAGCCGATGAACAATCCATCAGAGCTTTGCGGGTACAACTTGGTTTGGATAAGCCCATGTATGAGCAATATTCCAAATACGTTATTAGGCTTGTTCAAGGAGACCTTGGCGTCTCCTATTCCACAAATCGTGGTGTATTGGATACCATCGTGGATAAATTCCCTGCCACGGCATTACTCGCAATCACAGCAATGTTCTTCTCCACATTGATAGGAATCGGACTTGGAATCATTGCCGCAATTCGATCCAATACTTGGATAGATGCATCAACAATGGGATTTGCATTATTGGGTATATCACTTCCAAGCTTTGTGTTCGGTTTGCTCTTATTGCTTCTTTTTGCAGAAGTATGGAAGATTTTCCCTTCATCAGGCTATATCGACAAGGGCATAAGTCATTTATTTCTTCCCATGTTGACACTCGCCTTTCGCCCATTATCCATCATTGCTCGCGTAACCCGAAGTTCAATGCTTGATGTATTGAATCAGGACTATGTTCGAACTGCAAGAGCAAAAGGGTTGCAGGAAAAAGCAGTCATTCTCAAACATGCACTTAGAAATGCCCTAAACCCGGTTGTGACTACTGTCAGCGCTTGGTTTTCAGGTCTTTTGGCGGGTACATTTTTCGTGGAATATATTTTCAACTGGCCCGGAATTGGAACGCTCGCAATTGGAGCAATCGAGAAATTGGATTATCCAATCATACAAGGAACTGTACTATTGACGGCAATCATCTTTGTTGTTGTCAATACCATCGTAGATATTCTGTATGCATTTCTAGATCCAAAAGTAAAACTACATTAAGAATGAACATCATGTCTTCAGATACAAAGAATAAGAGAGCGGAAAGCCTCGGTGCCTTGGCTTGGAAAAAGCTAAAAAAACATCCTGCAGGTATAACTGGCATGATCATCATTGGGGTATTGGTGACGATTGCCGCACTTGCTGATGTCATCAGTCCATTTTCTCCTACATTGGCCGTACTTGAATATGCCGAAAAGCCATCGGGATTTGTAGGCAATGTGCTCTATGCACAGAATCCTTCCAATCCTGATGAACCAAACGTGATCCCGATTATTTCACATCGCATCATGAAAGATTCAGTGATATATCGAGACATGGGCGGACAAGAAATGTCGATACCTTTATCAACATTGGCCGGCTCTAGCGAACAAGAATGGCATGATACCCCTACATATTATCTGGGCACAGACAGACTTGGTCGTGATGTTCTCTCACGACTTGTCTTTGGAGCCAGAATATCATTGTTGGTCGGCGTTGTTTCGCAATTGATTGCACTTGTGATTGGAATAGTGCTTGGAGCACTTGCCGGTTTTTTCAGAGGTTGGGTCGATAATGTGATCATGTGGTTTACCAATGTGATTTGGTCATATCCCACAATTCTCCTCGCCATACTTCTCAGTTCACTACTGAAATTCACCAATAATATCATGGGTTTGACATTGAATCCATTTTGGCAAACATTCATTGCCATCGGTATTTCCAGCTGGGTTGAAATTGCCCGCATTGTTCGCGGACAATTTTTCTCACTTCGTGAAATGGAATATGTTGAAGCAACCAGAGCTTTGGGATATGGATCAATGCGTACCATATTCAGACATATTCTTCCCAATGCAATCGGACCAATCATCGTTTTATCAACGGCAGGAATTGCATCATCCATCATTGCTGAAGCTGGTTTAAGTTTCCTTGGCCTTGGCATTCAAAGACCTGAACCATCATGGGGCATCTTCATTTCAGATCATTATGGATATATCTTCGCCGGAAAATATTGGGGGTTAACAGTATATCCAAGCATCGCAATCGCAGCTGCAGTATATGGATTCAACCTACTCGGCGATGGTTTGCGTGATGCATTTGATCCAAAAGCAATTCAACGTTGACATGCTTATTGATTCGCTAAACAAAACATTATCGGACACTAAGAAATTACCTCCAGCATTGCTTATCTATGGCGAGGAGGAATTCCTTCGTGAAGAAGCATATCATCGAGTTCTTCATGCGCTCATGCCGGATGGCCAATCACATCACGACATGGAAATTGTCGATGCAAATTCAGTAAATGAAGCGCAAATAGTCGACATGGCAGATGCCTTCCCTTTCATTTCCGAAAAAAAAGTCATCATAGTCAAACAAGCCGACAAGTTGTTTGGAGGAAGAGCATCAAAAAAGAAGGAAGCAAAATCTCCGCTATTGAATTATCTCCAATCTCCTCAGCCAACGACATTTCTTTTGCTGACAGGACAATTTTCTTCAATGTCAGGACTGAAGTCTGCATCAAAAAATCCCAAACAATCCGAAAAAGCAAAAAAGATTCTTGGATCACTTCCATTCCCACTGAATACCATTCTTGATATAATACCGGTACTTGAATGCGCAAAGGTTTCAGAAAGAGAGCTTGCCTCCTGGACTAATGCACGGCTAGCTGAACATGGAAAAAGCATCACACAAGAGGCGGCCGAATATCTCATTACAAATGCGGGGCTCTCGCTTCGGGATATTGCGAATGAACTTGAAAAGCTCATGCTATTCGCTCCGGAAAGAAAACAATACACTGAAGAAGATGTTCTTGGCCTAGTGGGATCCTCTAGAATTTACAATGTATTTGAATTGCAAAAAGCAATCGGACGTGGAGATGCAGCCAAATCCGTGGAAATAGTCCATCACATGCTGAATGCTGATGGTAATGCAATCATGATCATTTCCATGCTTTTACGGTATTTTTCAGCTCTTTTTCGCCTTACAGATGCACAAGCACAAGGCGGAAACCCATATGAACTCGCCAAAATAGTAGGCGTCAATGCCTATTTTCTACCTGAGTATCAATCGGCTCTTCGCCATTTTCCTCCAATGAAACTGGCAAAGGCCATGTATTTGCTGAGAAATGCCGACTTAACCCTAAAATCCTCATCTCAGTCCCCGACAATTGTCCTTCAAACACTCGTGATTGGCTTGCTCTCATAAAAAATACCATCAGCCATTATGCAAATTGTTTGGATGGTTTCTTGACTCTCCGTATATTTGTGTCTCTATTTCTCTAACTGAATACATTTTATACCGTATGGCACATCATAAGTCAGCGATCAAACGCGCCCGTCAAAACAAGAAGCGCGCAATTTATAATCGAGCCAACCGCAAGGCATATCGCGAAGCGATCAAAGCTGTTCGTTTGGCAAAAACTGTACAAGAGGCGGAAGCTTTATTTGTAACAGCAACAAGCATTCTGGACAGAGTTGCTTCACGCGGTATATTGCACAAGAATAATGTTGCAAACAAGAAGTCTAAACTTGCAGTGCATATCAACAAGATGAAGGCGGCCCAGGCCTAAGATATTTGCACCCGTAGCTCAACTGGAT
>SXZI01000173.1 GCA_005788035.1 Bacteroidota bacterium | reverse complement strand
ATGAAGTTAATGAAAAATATATCGCTAGATGCTTAGAAAAAGAGCAAAATAAAAAAATCGTAAGATAATACTTTAAGCCAATATAAATTATTCATCAAGTTTTAGCGCGGCTAGAAAGGCACTTTGCGGAATTTCTACATTACCAATTTCACGCATTTTTTTCTTACCTTTTTTTTGCTTATCAAGTAATTTTCGTTTACGAGAAATATCACCGCCATAACATTTAGCAAGAACATTTTTTCGCATTGCGCTTATGGTGTCTCGAGCAATGATCTTCGCTCCGATTGCAGCCTGAATGGCAACTTCGAACATTTGTCTTGGGATCAATTCGCGAAGTTTCGCACATAGTTTTCTTCCCCATTCATATGCTTTTTGTCTGTGTACAATAGTGGACAAAGCATCGACAGGATCTCCATTCAAGAGAATGTCCAATTTCACCAAATCACCTGCTCGATATTCAGAGTATTCATAATCGAGCGAAGCATAACCGCGAGTTGAAGACTTCAATTTATCGTAGAAATCAAATATCACTTCACCAAGAGGCAATTCGAATGTCATGTCAACACGGGTTTGTGAAAGATAATGCTGACCAAGCATTGTACCTCTTCTATCCATGCATAATTTCAGAATTGCTCCCACATAATCAGTTGGCGATATGATTTGTGCTTTTATGAAAGGTTCCTGAATTTCCGAAATAGCTCCCACAGGGGGCATCTGTGCTGGATTGTCAACCCATAATTCTTCCTTGTTCGTTTTGATCACTTTATACCGCACATTGGGCACAGTTGTGACAATCACCTGACCGAATTCACGTTCCAAACGTTCCTGGACGATTTCCATGTGAAGCAAACCAAGGAATCCGCATCGGAATCCAAAACCCAAAGCAACCGATGATTCCGGTTCATAGACAATTGCCGAATCATTGAGTGACAATTTTCCAAGGGCTTCGCGCAAATCCTCAAATCCATCTGAATCAGCAGGATATATTCCACTGAATACCATTGGTTTTACTTCGCGAAATCCTTCGATCATGTCGGTACATGGATTGGATGCAAGTGTAATCGTATCACCAACTTTTGTATCCTGCAAGCGGCGAATCGCTGCTGTGATATATCCTACATCGCCGGCTGAGAGCACTCCCGTTCTTTGACGTTTCATGAACAGTACGCCGGCTTCATCCACTTCATAGGTTTGGCCTGCTGCCATGAAGAGAATTTTGTCTTTCTCTCTCAATGTTCCATCAAAGACTCTGATATAAACAATAACACCGCGATATGCATCATAGACAGAGTCATAAATCAATGCTCTAAGTGGTTTGTTTGGATCACCCTTTGGTGGAGGAATACGATCAACAACAGCTTCCAGAATATCTTCGATGCCGATTCCGGCTTTTGCGGAAGCAAGCACCATATCTTCTTCTTTACATCCAATCAAATCAATGATCTGTTGCTTTACTGATTCCAATGTTGTGGAAGCAGATGGCAAATCAATCTTATTGATGACGGGAATGATTTCAAGTCCGGCTTCGATTGCAAGAAACAAATTGCTAATGGTCTGTGCTTCCACACCTTGAGTGGCATCAACTACGAGAAGGGCACCTTCGCACGCAGCCAGTGAACGAGATACTTCATAAGAAAAGTCGACATGGCCGGGAGTATCGATCAAATTCAAGGTATATGATGATCCATTCTTTGCAGCATATTCCATTTGAATTGCATGCAATTTGATGGTAATGCCGCGTTCTTGCTCAAGCGGATTATCATCAAGGATTTGATTCATGACCATTTCTCTGCTTGTTACTCGACCTGTTTTCTCGAGCAATCGATCAGCAAGAGTTGATTTGCCGTGATCTATATGTGCAATGATGCAGAAATTTCTGAATTGTTCCATACGATTATGCATTGTCCTTGGCATCACCATTCCCGGATGAATGGCGAGCATCTTGTTGCAAATGTTTTATTTCCGCGAAATCATGAGCAAGGTCAACGATATTTCGGATCGTTCCTTGATTCATACCGAGATATGTTTCTTCAAATCTCATTCGATGATCCTCATGCCATGAAGCAGTATGCTCATGAATGAGTAAGCGAACATCATTGACAGCTTGCATGAACTCTCGTTCAAGATTTGCATAGCCATCGGTTTGATCAGAGTGTTTTTTCAATAAACCATAGGTTGACCAAATCACTTTTCCATGGAATACCAAATTATTGATCAGTTCGGCTGCACCTTGTTCGGCAGCATGCTCAAACAATAAACCGATATCCGATCTTTTACGCAATCCGCCACCTCTTTGGTCAAGATGCGATAAAAGGGCTTCGATGTCTGATGAAAATGTATGCATGTCAAAACAAAATCATGGAAGCGATTGAACGGATGATGCGTGTTTGCACTGAATCACTCGGGACAGAATGCGAAGTGATATCCAGGGGAACAAGCGCACACTCATAATGATTCCCGGTATTCGATCGCCAAACCAGTGCTTTTGTTGCCATTGCATTCGGTCTGGCAAATGAGAGATATCCGAATGTTCTTCTTCCAAAAGAGAGTGGTCTTCCTTTACCAATTTGCTGAACGGCTCCACCGGATTTTACAATATGTCTCTGAAGAGCAAGCCGCATCATTCCTTGCACATCTTTCATACCAATTGAATCTTTTGCTGAGATTGAGAACTTTGAAAACACAGCACTCAATGTCATTGTTGAATCAACGGCTATGGCGAACACATCCTTGGAAGGATACATTTCTCGATTCAAGAGATACCAACCTTCCGGAAGAAATGCAATCATGTCACCATCGATTGATTCTATGGTTTTGAATGACATGGGGATTTCCGGTTTGGGGCTTAATTCCATGGCGGGATAAAATTCTTCTTCTTCCCACACAAAAAGGCAGCCTGATAGTCCGGCAAGCATCATGATGAACATCATGCCGCTGAACCGCAATGCACGATGAAACATCACACGCTTCAATTATTCATTCCTTTTTCGGGAAATGGAGGAAGCGGCGTGGAACCAGGAATGCCCATGACTGGAAAATCCTTTCGTAAAGGATAGAGTGGTTCTCCACTTTCAGGATCCACGAAATCTTCAGGCATATAGAAACGGCGCAAATCAGGATGCCCCTCGAAAATGACGCCATACATGTCATATGCTTCACGCTCATACCAATTTGCCGATTCCCAAACTTCCACGAGGGAGGGGCATATCGGTTGCTGTTCCTGAATAATTGATTTCACACGCACACGTGCCGCATGCTGCAATGACAGTAGAAAATACACCACTTCAAAACGATTGTTCCTTGTGGCTCTATCAATTACTGTTGCATCAATCAATTGATTGAACAATGATCGCTGATCATCCCGCAATGCAGTGCCTACAGCCACCAAGTGTTCGACTGGTACATTGATGGTATAGTCACCATGATGTTCATGAAGTTCGGCAAGAGGAGTTATTCCTTTTGCAATTTCGAGAAGTGTTTCTTTTGTGACAGGCATATTCGTCCTGTATCCATTGTGTGAAGAAAAACTGTTATTCAATGTTGAGAATGTTGTTTTGGCAATGTTGAAAATATCATATCCCATAAAGGACTTGAAACACCAAAACTATTATGATCATCATGAAAATGATGCTTCATGTGATATGCCTGCATGAAACGCCCAATCCTTCCATTACATTGAAGGTGGTGAACAGCAAAATGCATCCCGTCATAACACATATAGCCGAATAAAAATCCTGCGAAAAATGCATGCCCCCATTGACCAGCAAAAAAGTAAAATGGAACATACAATAGTCCTGCAAGAGGTATACTCACACCAAGTGGCATAACCAATCTGGTTGAATCCTTTGGATAATCATGATGAATGCCATGCGTGAAATAGTGAAATCGTTTTCCCCATGAGGTTTTGGGTTTATAATGAAACACAAAGCGATGGAGAAGATATTCAAAGAGCGTCCAAAACACCAAGCCGGAAATCAACGAAATGATTATTCCAAGCATCGTCATCTTCCATGACATTGCAATCAATAGCAATGTTATGGGGATGAACACCACGAATGGCGTGATGGGATGAACATGAGACAGCGCCTCCAAAATGGGATTTTCGAAGAGTCGGGTGGTCTCATCTTTATTTGAAACGAATTTCGCAGACATATATGCCGATGTCACAACGTGACTTCAAGTTCTGAACGATGTTGATTTGTACCGGACACCTTGGCCCAATGAATAGCAAAAATACGGTTTAATAGCCAAAAGAACGCAAATAAGTCGATTTGTCCCGCCAATCTTCTCTTACTTTAACAAACAATTCAAGAAAAACTGGCATTTGTAGATGATCTTCTATTTTTTTCCTTGATTCGCTACCAATATGCTTGATCATCGACCCTTTTTCACCAATCATTATGGCTTTTTGTGAGTCCTTTTCAACAATGATATCTGCAGAAATATGCCATTTTCCTTTTCCTTTTTCATGAAACTCGGCTATGGATACCTCGGTGGAATAAGGCAGCTCTTCTTTGAGTGACTCAAAAATCGTTTCCCGAATAAGCTCCGCCACAAAAAAACGTTGAGGCATGGTACTCAATAATTCAGGGTCATGATACATCGGGCTTTCAGGCAAATACGTTTCAAGCACCCTCAATAACTCCGGTACATTATCCGATTCTTTTGCAGAAATCGGTAAATATTCCTTGAATACACTGAGTTCATGCAAAGATGCAATGAGCGGCAAGGCTTGTTTTTTATCCGACAATGCATCCATTTTATTGATGATCGCTATGCAGGGTTTATTGATCTTCTGAATAGCTTCTATGAATGGAGGGGTAAGTACTTTGGTTGCTGTTTCTGGTCTTGTAACATCTGCAATAACGATGATGATATCTGCACCGCTTAATGATTCCTCCACATTTTGCATCATGGAACGATGTAATTCATAGCGTGGCTTTAGAACACCCGGTGTATCGATGAATACCATTTGAATATTGTCTTTCGTGTAGATGCCCAAAACATTTCTTCTTGTGGTCTGAGGTTTGGCAGTGACAATGGACAATTTCTCCCCGATGATGGCATTCATGAGGGTAGATTTACCCACATTTGGTTTACCGATGATGGCTATATAACCTGCTTTTGTCATTCTAGACTACTCCGTTGATGTATCTGCCATGTAAAAAGGAAAATGATATATCTCCAAAACTACCATTTATCCTCATACTTTTCGAGTTTATGATTGATCACCTTGATGAATGGCAGAATAATATCGCTCATTGTATTCACTAACCATTCTTGCCGATGAAAATTGGGGACTAAGCTCAGCTATTGAATTGAGCATCATGTCCTCCCAAGTAAGTGATGCATAGGTGTTTGTTCCGGCATACAATGGCATCACTTGATGCTCCAATACGTCATATAGCGAGGCGGCTTCTTTTATGTCTTGCTCCTGATGATGTGCTGCATGAGGATATCCAGGGATAAGGAATCCTCTATCGGATGCATATCCTTCATCCCACCAACCATCAGCAATACTGCAATGCAAGCAACCATTCACTGCAGCTTTCATTCCAGAAGTTCCACATGCTTCCAAGGGTCTGCGAGGTGTATTCAACCAAAGATCACATCCTTGCACCATTGCTCTTGCAAGGGCAATGTCATAATCCTCCAACAGAATGATGGAGGATTGAAGATGCAATGCTTGAATATTCTCATGCAACTGCTTGATCATTGCTTTTGCTTCTAAGTCATCGGGATGCGCCTTGCCCGCGATGATGATATTGATTGGACAAGGTGAATTGTTGATGATTGATTGCAATCTGCGTCCATCAGAAAACAATAAGAGTGCACGCTTATATGATGCAAATCGACGAGCATATCCGATATAGAATGATGAATGATTCATGTTCTCGATCAAGTCTGATGCCGTACCACTCACTCTTGTTTTCAAATACGCAATCATGGATTTTTTTTGCTCTTCATGCGCAATCCGAATTGTGGAATGCGAGATGTTCTTCACGCCCTGCCATGCATTCATATCTTGCGATCGCGTTCTCCATTCAAGTCCGATATGTTTATCGAGCATGGCTGCTATTTCGGGTCCTATCCACGATGGTACATGAATACCATTTGTAATAGATGCAATGGATTTCCCTGCATTGCTTTTCATGGCTTCAAGATGTTTCCACATGTTCCCTGCCGTGATTCCATGTTGAGCACTGACTGCATTAGTTGACCCTGCGAGTGTTATTGCCATGGCAGACAGCGAAAAAACATCTTCAGGATATTGTGTAGAACCAAGCTTCAGAAATTCATCTTCACTTAGTCCGAGATCATGCCGATGATGTATGCACATCTCCGAAATGCGTTCTTTTGAAAATACTTCATTGCCGGCATCGACAGGTGTATGCGTAGTGAATAATACGAATGGTGATAAATCTTTATATGCTTCTTGAAAAGTGAGATTGTTCTGTTTCATGTGCATGCACATCCATTGAGTCATGGCAAAAACACAATGACCTTCATTTACATGAAGATAAGCAAACTCCACATCCAATGCATGCAATGCCTTGATACCGCCAATCCCAATTAGAAGCTCTTGTCTCAAACGATGATCTCTATCACCTACATATAGTCTATTGGTTATATGATGAAGATTCGGTTTATCCGCATTTTCTTCATGAAATGTATCAAGTAATATCAATCTGATATTTCCAATTAACATTTCATGAAGTTGAACATGAGCAGTACCTTCAGGAAAATCAACCATGATGGTTATTGGATTTCCAGCATTATCTCTTATCAATGAAATTGGAAGATCATCTTCGAGTGAAGTCCAATAATCTATCTGCATTCCTAATTCATCTATATGTTGATGCGGACTTCCTTCTTTGTATAGCAAACCAACTCCAATGATTGGTATCGACAAATCAGACGCAGACTTCAAATGATCACCGGCCAATAATCCCAAACCTCCAGCATATTGATGAAAGATTTGAGAGATACCGAATTCAAGAGAAACATAAGCAATAGTTGATTTGTGTTTTGAAATAGTATGAGAAGTACTTTGCAAGCACTGATTGACCATATAGGTAATATGAGGATTGCCGGCTGCCTTTTCAATCATTGCTCCAGACAAAGCATGAACAAATGAGGATACATGTGGTTTATGACTATTCCATGCGATTGGATCTATCAGAGCACAGATATTGTGTACATTGATATTCCATTCGGAGGACATATCATTGGCAATGCGATGTAATGATTGGAATAATGTAGTTGTTGACATTGTCCGATTGGAAGATCTTATTCGGTTTGACAAAAAAATACCTGCATGCTTGAATAAACATGCAGGTTATACTTGATCATTGTATACAATCAGTGTTTCTTTTTCACTTTCATGGATGTGATGATAACAGGGTCCTTCGGTGTACTGCCATTCAATGGAACAGCTGCAATTTTTGCTACGATGTCCATGCCTTCCGTAACTTTACCATACATTGTATAATTCTTTGGCAATCCGAGATCTTCGAGACAAATAAAGAATTGACTTGTATTGGTATTCGGACCGCGATTGGCCATTGCAAGAACGCCTTTTGCATAACCTATTTGATAACTCTTAGTATTAGCATTCAATTCATCAACAAAATCACCACCATAGATGCTTTCGCCGCCTGTTCCCCACTGACTTTTCAAAGCTTCATCTTTCGTTTTTGGGTCTCCTGCTTGAATAACGAAACCGGGAACAACGCGATGGAAGAGGATTCCATCATAAAAATTTTGTTCAGCCAAACCAACAAAATTATCGACTGTTTTTGGTGCGTCTTCGCCGTAGAGACTTAATGTAACAGCGCCATGATTGGTATTCATGATGACGACATGTGTGACTTTAGGTTCTTGATTTGTCATGACGACTGACTGTGCTCCTGCAAATTGCGTCGCAAAACTCAATGTGATGAGCATCAACGACAGGTTAATAAGATTCATTGTGGTTTTCATGGGAACTCCAATGGTGAAATGGTCAATCATTGTTTAGTGATTGTCATGGTAATTTTTTTCACGGGTCTTTCGGTTGCGCTATCTCGTGGTGATTCAGCTATTGCATCCACAATATCCATTCCGCTTTTTACTGTTCCGAATGCAGAATATTCTCCATCGAGAAATTCCGAATCCTTCACACAAATGAAAAATTGTGAATCAGCACTATTTTTATCTTCACCTCTTGCAGCAGAGACCGTGCCGCGAACATGAGAATAGTCATTGAATTCAGCAGGCACTTTTTTCTGGCTTGGCTGACCAAAGCCCCAAGTTTCCGGACCTTTTGAGGGGTCTTTACTATTTGGGTCACCACCTTGAATCATAAATGTTGGATCAATGCGATGAAATGCTGTTCCATCAAAAAATTTCATTGCTACCAAACTATCAAAATTTGCACAATGTAATGGAGCCTTGTCAGGGAAAAGCTCGATGACAATGTCTCCAAGTTTGGTTTGTTCCTTCATGACGCTAATGACATAAACAGGATTTGCCTTCTGTTCATCGAATGCAAATACTGTGAGTAAAGGAAAGAAACATAGCACTATGAAAACTTGTACCATTGTCAACTCATTATTAGGAAATCAAACCCAATTCTCTACCAACTTCAGCGAATACTTCAAGTATTTTTTCCAAATGTTCATCTTCATGTGTTGCCATATAGCTTGTTCGCATCATGCTCATATTTGGTGGAACACCTGGGGGCACAAATGCATTCACGAAGACGCCTTTGTCATATAATTTTCTCCAGAACACCAATGCAGTATCCACTTCACCTACGATGATGGGGACGATACCGGTTGGACTATTATAGACATTGAAACCTAGATCGGCAAACCCTTTGCGCATTTTATCAGCATTAGAAATCAATTTATCAACCAATTCAGGTTGTTCTTGCAAGATTTCCAAAGCAACCAAAGCTGCCGCACAGGAAGCCGGCGTAGGACTGGCACTAAAAATAAGTGCCGGTGAATGATGTTTCAGATAATTTATGACGCGCTCCGGCCCAGCAACGAATCCACCGAGTGAAGCAAATGTTTTGGAGAATGTCCCCATCGTCATGTCTGTTCTATCGGTAAGATTGTATAAAGAAGAAGTTCCTCGCCCACCAACACCGATCACTCCTGTTGCATGTGCATCATCAACCAAAACACGTGCGCCGTATTTTTCTGCCATTTCTATGATGCCGGGTAATTCGACTACTTCACCTGAAACTGAGAATACACCATCTGTCACTATTAATTTACCTGCACTGTCTGGTATGCGTTGAAGAGTTTTTTCGAGATCTTCGACATCATTGTGTT
>SXZI01000172.1 GCA_005788035.1 Bacteroidota bacterium | reverse complement strand
ATGCAACAATGAATGGGAGCGATGGCTTCCATTAACTCATGCGCACATGTACCAATGCTGAATTTATTTTTCATGCTCAAACATAAACTGCAGTCTTTTTGAAATGGATTCTGGTAGAATTGGAATAACTCTTCTTGGTATCAACATGCCTGACAATGACGTGATATCACCAAAGACTCTTTGCTTCAACGCGGTATGTGCCAGATAATTGAACCCACTTGAACCACCGGTGCCAATTCTTGCGCCAATCATGCGCATTGTCATTGAGGCATGTCTATACCGCCAAATGGACAATGTTTCATCAAAGCCACAAATTGCCTGTAGTAATTCATTGGGCCTATCCAGCAAAGGAAAATCCCTGTAGAGTTGAATGAACAATGCAGCCAATGTAGCTTTGTGAGACAATCTACGCTCGCCATTATCAATTAATGCCTGATATGTATTTGCGTCAAATAGGGAAGTAAATGCATGCTCTGCTTGATTGACTGTTTCCGATCGTGATTTGCGTTCTTCTTCAGACAAAATCGCATGCGATAGAATGTCTGCTCTGTCTTTTTCAAAACTTGCAGATACTGCATTTTTATACTCTTCCCAAAAAAGATAGTCATCAGTTTCCAAAAATGGGGTGTGTTCCAACCATGATTGAACTGCCTGGAATAGGGTTGTCTTTTTTTCGGCAATCTGAACCATGTTTTTGTCGAAATCTTTCATTGCCGACATGAATGATCGATTCATTCGTTTTTCAGATGGCAGGCCAAGTCTCATTTCAAGAACTCTGAATTGAACTGACTGGAATCCACTTGCTGGATGCAATAAATCTCTGAAATCCATGAAATCAAGTGCAGTCATCGTTTCGAGAATAGAAAACTGTTCCATGCTCATCGACAATATACTTTGCATTCTTTTCAATCGATGAACACACATGGCAATCTCATGCTCTTTTACGGATTCCTGAGATAGAATATTGATAACTGATTCCAATTCAAACAAAATCTGTTTGAACCATAATTCAAATGCCTGATGCGTGATGATGAAGAGCATTTCATCATGAGCTTCCACGCCAGCTTTGTCACTTTCAGGAAATTGTGCTTCTAAGATACTCTTCAGTTGCAAGTATTCCGAATAATAAACAGATGTTTGTTCTTGTTGACTCATATTGATAATGGTAATATCTTGTAAAATTAGCCAATAACGGTCTCTTTATACTTCTTGTTTGTCAAAGAGTATATACAGATTGCAAATATACGATATCCTATTGCCATTTCAGGGTTCAGAAGCAATGGTTGGAACGTAAAATCTTACCAATAAAGGCCATATACCTTGCACTTGGTCTTTTTTCCTTGAAATGGATGGTTAAGAAATGGCAGATATAAGGCAAAATATTCCTATTTTTGTGTTCTTGCTTTTTTGCTTGTGTATTGTGGAGTATGACCTTCATGTTGAAAGTTTCAATACTTGGAATGGAAGACGGCGATCATACATTCAATGCAGAATCTGTTGTTTCAGCCATACAGGATATGTTCCCTGAATTTACCGGTGTGATATCAGTAAGCGGAACAGTTAAAAAGCAGGGTAAGCGCTTGATGTTGAATGCCGAGGCATCGTGTAATGCACATTTGATTTGCGATGTTTCCGGTGAGGAGTTCGATCAAGAGATCAAAGCCCCCATCAATGCCCATTATCGATTGGATACTCAGTTGTTCTCATTAAGCAAGTATCAAGATGAAGGCAATGAAATGATACTAAGAGATGATGAAGAAGAAATCGATATCACAGAAGAAGTTAGGCAAGAACTGGCCATACATTTGCCTATGAAAAGAGTCGCTCCGGCTTATGCTGATACAACATTTGAGGCATTGCACCCTGAGCTTCTTGATGAAACGAATAAGGTTGTTGATGATGCTGATTCACCATTTGCAGCCCTCAAACATTTGAACATACAGAAAAACTGATTTTTTATTGGAGCATTAAGATGCCAAATCCCAAAAGAAGACATTCTAAATCACGCAGAGACAAGCGAAGAACACATTATAAAGCCGTTGCACCAACGGTTGCTTCATGCGCTCACTGTGGTAGCATGAAATTGAATCATACTGCTTGTCCTTCCTGCGGTTATTACAATGGTCGCAAGATGGTTGAAATGAATAGCGGAGCTTCTGCTGAATAAGCAAGCCATTGTGGAACTTGCCTGCAAGTTTAACGACTATAGTAACCAATGATTATGCATCCCATTCGCATTGCAATTGATGTCATGGGTGGAGATTTTGCTCCTTTGAATGAGATTCAAGGAGCAATTCTTGCTTCTGAGAAGTTCAAAGAACAATCTCTTGATGTTGAATTTCTGTTCGTCGGAAAAGAACAAGATATTCGCAATGCAATGAAGGGCTTGTCATATCCCCATTTACGATTTACAATTCAGCATGCCGACGATGTCGTTTCAATGCATGATGATCCAACCTCGGTAATTAAATCAAAAAGACAATCTTCTTTGTTCATGGGCATCGACATGCATGCTCGTGGTAATGCTGATGCATTTGTTTCAGCCGGAAATACCGGGGCGGTGATGAGTACAGCCACAGTTGTTTTGGGTAGAATCAAAGGTGTAAGCAGGCCTACTATTGGTACTTTTCTTCCAACTCAACATGGCAGACCTGTCCTATTGCTTGATGTGGGAGCCACTATTGAGTGTAAACCTCGGTTTCTTTTTGAATATGCAATCATGGGTGATGTTTATTCAAAAATCGTTCAAGGCATAGAACAACCAAAAATAGGTCTATTGAATATCGGCGAAGAAGAAACCAAAGGTATTGAACCAATCTTGCAAACGCATGCACTATTGAAAGAAAGTACACTCAATTTTATAGGTAATGTGGAAGGAAGAGATGTTCTTGCCGGTACTGCCGATGTTGTTATTTGCGATGGCTTTGTTGGTAATATCGTGTTGAAATTTGCTGAGAGCATGCTTGGATTATTGAAAGCAAAAATCAAAGGGTTTGCATCATCCGGAATTTTGAATAAGTTAATGGTCATGTTGATGCTCATACCTCTGAAAAAAATCCTCAAAGATTTCGATTATCAGGAATATGGCGGAGTTCCGCTTTTGGGAGTGAACGGTGTCATAATCATTGGCCATGGAAAATCTAGTCCTTTAGCGATTCAAAACATGCTAATACGAGCTGTTGAAGTTATCCAGGGAAATGTGAATGCATCCATCAAACAAGCTTTGGCCGAATCAACAAACTAATTCAACAAATAACCACGTACATTATGCCTGTTACCATTTCATCAATCGCTCATTTCGTTCCACAAGACATATTCCCAAATTCTTATTTCGAGGATAAAGTGGAAACGTCTGATGAATGGATTCAATCCAGAACCGGAATCAAAGAACGAAGATTTCTCATGGATGGAGAATTATCCGATATGCTTTTGCCAGCAGTTCAGCAGTGTTTATCGGAGAGAGGGATAGGTCCTGAAGAAATCGATTGCGTGATTGTCGCAACTATCACCCCCGATAATCGTTTCCCATCAGCTAGTGCAACATTGCAACATAAAGCAGGTATGATCAATGCTTGGGGATATGATTTATCCGCTGCTTGTTCTGGTTTTCTCTATGCTCTCATGAGTGGTGTTGGTTTGATTGATTCAGGAACCTGTAAAAAAGTTCTTGTATGCGGTGGCGACAAAATGAGTTCCATATTGAATTTCAATGATAGAACCACATGCATTCTCTTCGGTGATGGTGGAGGAGTTGCCCTGCTTGAAAGAACAGAAGATAAAGCCATAGGTATTCAGGACAGTATATTGAGAATGGATGGTAAAGGTGGACAGTATTTGTACATGAGTGATCATGGCGATGGTGCCAAAGCACCATTTGAGAAATATCCCGAAGAAGTCAAAGAACATTATGTCATTCAGGATGGACAATCCGTTTTTAAATCCGCGGTTGTCGGCATGGCAGATGTTTCCGCCGAAATCATGGAAAGAAACAATCTGACTTCAGATGATATTGCTTGGCTAGTTCCTCATCAAGCGAATCTTCGCATCATAGATGCAACGGCAAGAAGAATGGGGCTTGATCCATCCAAAGTTATCATCAATATTGATAAATTCGGAAATACCACTGCAGGTACCATTCCAATATGTCTTTCTGAATTGCATCACGAAGGAAAATTGAAATATGGCGATAAGGTGATTCTTGCAAGTTTCGGAGCAGGATTTACATGGGGAAGTATACTTTTGACATGGGGGATCAAATCATGAGTAAAACAGCATGTCTCTTTTCCGGTCAAGGTTCACAATATGTGGGCATGATGTCTGATTTGGTTCGTGATTTCGACCATGCAGCATTACGTATGAAACAAGCATGTCAGATTGCAGGCTTTCCTCTCGATGCAATCTGTTTTGAAGGCCCTGCCGACATTCTCAAAGAAACAAGATATACTCAACCTGCATTGTTTGTGCATGAAGCAATACTATGGGATCTAGTGAAAGATAAGCTTGATTATGATGCATTTGCAGGACATTCCCTTGGTGAATACTCAGCTTTATATGCTGCAGGTGTAGTTTCATTCGAAGATGCAATGCGCTTGGTCCTCTTACGGGGATCATTAATGTTTAGTGCAGGCAATGAAAAGCCCGGAACGATGTTCGCTGTAATAGGAATGAGTGATGAACAAGTGATATCATTATGCAAAGAATTATCCACTGATGGTATTATCGTTCCCGCAAATTTCAATTCACCTGGTCAAATTGTATTGTCAGGTGATGCAGAGTATGTACGAAGCAAAGCGCCGTTTTTCAAAGAAGCTGGTGCTCGCATGGTTACCGAATTGCAGGTTAGCGGAGCTTTCCATTCACCTTTGATGGTGTCAGCCGCCGAAGAATTAGGAAAAGCCATCGATGCCGTTACATTTAATAAACCATCGATGCCGGTATTTCCAAATGTTACTGCAACAGCAGTTACCGATCCTTTAGAATTAAAACGCTTGCTTTTGGAGCAATTGACTGCCCCCGTATTATGGGCACAAAGTATGGTTTCAATGCATGATTCCGGTATAAAAACATTCTGCGAGATTGGCCCCGGCAAGGTATTGCAAGGTCTTGTGAAAAGAACAATCAATGATCCCGAACTCACAATTCGAGGAATCGACACATCCAATGATGTACATACCCTTTTTGGTCAAGGAGCTTAAGCATGGAAAGCACATCAAAAGTAGCATTGATAACTGGTGGCTCACGAGGAATAGGCGAAGCAATTGTTAGAAGATTGGCTCATGATGGATACATTGTATATGGAACATACAATAGCAATCCTGAAAAAGCTGCTGCCATTGCCAATGAACTGAAAGTAGAAGGCAAGATTGCACATTTCAAGAAAATGGATATATCCTCTTTTGAATCTATCCAGCAAGGTATTGATGAAATCCTTGCTGAATCAGGACGGATTGATGTATTGGTCAATAATGCCGGAATTACAAAAGATACCTTGCTCATGCGTATGACCGAGCAAGATTGGGATGATGTTTTGAATACCAATCTCAAAGGTGCATTTCTTTGCTGTAAAGCCGTTGCAAGACCAATGATGTCACAGCGATCAGGCCGTATCATTAATATCAGCTCTATCGTTGGATTAAGGGGTAATGCCGGTCAAGTCAACTATTCTTCCTCCAAGGCAGGAATGGTTGGGCTAACCAAATCCCTGGCCCAAGAACTTGCATCTCGTAATATTTTAGTAAATTGCATTGCTCCTGGGTATATCGAAACCGATATGACAGACAAACTGAATGAAGATCAGAGAAAGGCCTTTTCAGAAAAGATTCCATTGAAAAGGGCTGCAAAACCGGAAGAAGTGGCAAGTGTTGTTGCTTTTTTCGCGCATAGCGATTCTTCATATGTGACCGGACAGGTAATCGCCGTTGATGGCGGTCTTGCAATGTAAATACTGTTTTTCCATACTATTTATTGAGGTTCCCTCATGGCTGCCGTAGCAGACAAAGTAAAAGAGATCATCGTCACAAAATTGGGCGTTGAAGAATCACAAATAACACCAACAGCTTCATTCACAAATGATCTTGGCGCTGATTCATTGGATACAGTCGAATTGATCATGGAATTCGAACGTGCATTCAATATCACGATTGAAGATACAGATGCCGAAAAAATTCAAACAGTCGGTGATGCAATTTCCTATTTGGAATCACGCGCTTCCTGATTGGTCGCTTTCTGTTGATATTATCAAATATCAATATTTTCGAAGCTCATGAACAGCCACTGATCCGGTACTCATTCCAGGATAAGTGGCTTTTGTTTTCAATAGAGCAAATTGATTATTTCTTTGTGAGATCTCATGCCACGATATAATTATCCCACCATCGTTGTGACAGGCGTAGGGGCTGTAACCCCGATAGGTAATACGGCTCAAGACTATTGGAATGGAATGATGAATTCAGCCAATGGGGCTGGCCCAATCACGCGATTCGATGCTGAAAAGTTTGATACACGTTTTGCTTGTGAAGTAAAGCAATATGATCCACTATTGCATATCAATAAAAAAGAGACGCAAAGGATGGATCTCTTTACTCAATTCGCCATTAGTGCATCTGCAATGGCTGTTGAGGATTCAGGAATTGACTTTGAAAAAGTGAATAAAGAAAGAGCCGGTGTCATTATTGGTTCAGGTATTGGTGGTATGTGGACATATCATCATCAACAACAAAATCTGTATGAACGTGATGGAAATCCGGATCGCATTTCACCATTCTTTGTTCCCATGCTCATCAGTGATATCGCAGCAGGGCATGTGGCAATTCGTTATGGTTTGAAAGGTCCAAATTATGCTACAGTTTCTGCTTGTGCCACATCAAGCCACTCCATCGCCGATGCATTGATGATTATGCAAAGAGGTGATGCTGATGTGATGTTGGTAGGCGGAAGTGAGGCAGTTGTCTGTCCGATGGGTATCGGTGGATTTAATTCCATGAAAGCTTTGTCTACCCGTAATGATGATCCTATGACTGCAAGCAGACCATTCGACCTCGGTAGAGATGGTTTCGTTATGGGTGAAGGGAGCGGAGTCATGGTGATTGAAACCCTTGAGCATGCAATGAATCGTGGTGCTGAAAAAATATATGGTGTTTTGGCAGGTATAGGTTTGACAGATGATGCTTTCCATATTACCCAACCGGCACCCGGTGGTGAGGGAGCAGTTCGGTCGATGAAACTGTGCATTCAAGATGCTGATCTGACACCAGGTGATATTGATTATATAAATGCACATGGCACTTCAACACAATTCAATGATAAAAATGAATCAGCAGCCATAAAGACTGTTTTTGGTGATCATGCACACTCTTTGGCGATTAGTTCTACCAAATCCATGACCGGTCATTTACTTGGAGCAGCCGGTGCTATCGAAGCTATCGCCACTGTTCTTGCAATCAAACATTCGATGGTTCCACCAACTATCAATTATACGACTCCTGATCCAGATTGCGATTTGAACTATGTACCGAATGTGGCAATTTCAAAGCCAATAAAAGCTGCCATAAGCAATACCTTCGGCTTTGGTGGACACAATGCTTCAATTTGCTTCAAAGCATTCGAAGGGTGAGAGCCACTTCGTCATATAACTTCATTTGCAGGTTGAATATACTATTCAACCTGTTTTTTATTTCTTGAGAAGTAATGAAAACCCCTGTTATTGTTCAACAGATTTACGATAATTTTTTTCGATTGCCTACCTTCAAACGCAATCCCAAAAAACCACATTTCCCTGTACTTGGATTAATGAATAAATCCAAAAAAGGGGAACTTGAACAATCGCTTGGAATCAAGATTGATCATGTAGGCTATTTTGAACAAGCACTCACACATCGTTCTTATTTGCAGGTGAACACAGAACTTCATCTCATTGCAAATGAACGTCTGGAATTTTTGGGTGATGCCATCTTGGGGATGGTGATAGCGGAATATTTGTTTTATCATTATGAGCAAGACCATGAAGGCGAGCTTACCAAAATGCGATCATGGTTGGTAAACAAAAAGTCACTTGCACACTGTGCTCGTTCTTTGCACTTGGAGCGATTCCTCCTTCTTTCTTTCAGTGCAGATCAATCATTGCAGAAAGGCAATGAAACTATTTTGGCGGATGCAATGGAATCAATCATTGCGGCTATCTATTTGGATTCAGGTTTGCAACAAGCCAGATCATTCATTTTGGATCGCCTTGTTCCAATGCTCACCAATGAGATGATCATGAAAGATTCGAATTTCAAAAGTATCTTATTGGAACTTGTGCAATCCCAAGGAAAAGAAGCACCGAAGTATTCCGTGGTTGAAGCCACGGGGCCGGATCACGAGAAAGAATTTCTTGTTGCAGTATATGTGTCCGGTCAAGAAATGGGAAGGGGATCCGGAAAAAGTAAAAAACAGGCCGAACAAGCTGCTGCTCATCAAGCTCTCGAACTTGTTTTACGTGAACATTCCATGTTGAATGGACAAGAAAAGGAATCCTGATACGTGAAAGACTCTCCATATCAACAATTACCAAAAACGTGGGCAAATCTGCAACAATTTGATCACATTGTGATTTCATCTCATCTTGATCCTGATGGAGATTCAATTGGCAGTGCTCTTGGTTTATACCATTTATTGATTGCACAAGGGAAAAAGGTCAGCATAGTCAATCAGCATCCAATTCCTAAGAATCTCACATTTCTTCCTCACGATAAACAAGCATATGTGCTTGCAGATAGCCCCGATGCACAAAATGTGATTTCCAGTGCTGATGCTT
>SXZI01000171.1 GCA_005788035.1 Bacteroidota bacterium | reverse complement strand
CAAAGCCCGACCATTATATGAACAAGAAGGTTTTGCTTTATTTCAAACGATATACTATGGTGGGATTAAGAAATATCAGTGGTTGAATATACCGTTGATGTTGTCCGGAAGAATCGATAAAAAAGATGGATCTACCATTCAAGTTGAAATAGGCAGAAAACCTGAAGATCCTGTCATTATTATTCCTGATGCTGCACCGCATGTGGATTCCCCATTGCGTAAACGCGAGTATACCGGGGTAATGGAAGGCGAAGAAATGGATCCAATCATTGGTTCAATACCTGATCAAAAAAACTCAATCATCAATACCGTCATGAGCATACTTTCTTCCTCGTACAATTGCACAGAAGAAGATCTAGTCAGTGCGGAATTACATATCACACCCGCTCTTGCCCCTCGTGATATTGGCCTAGACCGTTCGCTGATTGGATCTTATGGTCAAGATGATAGATCATGCAGTTATGTGGCAATTCGTTCATTAATTGATCTTGATAAAAGCCCTACTTATACATCATTGGCCTATATCGTTGATAATGAAGAAACAGGTAATGTTAATAATACAGGCGCATCTTCATCATTTTTGAATAAGATTTATGGCATTATTGCAGAAGCTCAAGCAGGGCAAACATTCTCCGAGAATACAACAAGAACTGCTCTATCTCAGGCAAAAGTCATATCTGCTGATGCAAATGATGGAATCAGTCCATTATTCCCCGGCTTGTCTGAACGCACCAATGCTGCAAAACTCGGTTTTGGCCCCAGCATCAAACGGTATGGAAGATCATTTGATGCAAATTCCGAATTCACAGCATGGATGCGTAATATTCTTGACAAGAAATCAATTCCCTGGCAAACAGCCTCTTATAAAGTTGAAACCGGCGGAGGTGGAACCATTGGAGGACAAATGAGCAAAGAAGATATGGAGGTAATCGATATTGGAATACCTCTACTTTCGATGCATTCCCCTTTCGAGATTGCATCCAAGATTGATATTTGGAATCTCCACAGATTGTTCACCGAATTCTATATTGCACAATGAGATTTTCTTCCCGACATATATATTCCATAACTACCATTTTGGTCATTTTGGTGATAGCAGCGGGTAGTATAGTTAGGTCTACACAATCAGGAATGGGTTGCCCCGATTGGCCATCATGCTATGGTCTAATCATACCACCAACATCTGCAGATCAATTACCTGCAAAGTATCAAGAACTGTATGCTAATGATGGTATTCCCGCAGATCCGTTCGATGCCACGAAAACATGGATTGAGTATATAAATCGCCTTTTAGGTGCTTTGCTTGGAATATCTGTATTAGTACAAGCTGGATTATCGCTATCGAAAAGAAAACAGTATCCGCATCGCTTTTGGGGTTCACTGCTATTATTGTTTCTCACAGGTTTTCAGGGATGGCTTGGTGCTCTTGTAGTTTCATCGAATCTGGCACCCTATCGTATAACAATTCATATGATGGTCGCATTTCTGATTCTGATGATCGCTAATTATGTAGCTTTCACTGAGTATCCTGAAAGGATACGAGATAGACGCATGCATAGATTCACCTACATTGCACTTGCTTTAATGTTTCTACAGGTATTGTTAGGCACACAGGTAAGAGAAGAAATCGACGTATTGGCAAAATCACTCAATTTTATGCAAAGAGAGATTTGGATTGATAATCTCTCCAATATATTCCCCGTTCACAGATCATTCTCTCTTTTGATTTTGGGACTCAATGGATATATCCTTTATACATTCAAAACCTCATATGCAATGTGGAAGAGGGTGATTATACCTGCCGTCTTATTAACTTCAGGTTTAACTATATCAACACTATCCGGCATAGTTATGACATATTTTTCTGTGCCTGCCCTGATGCAACCTATTCATTTATTTTGTGCATCTATCATCATATGGAGTTTGCACAGACTTTCAATGCATGTACGCTCTTAGAATAAACTTTTGATTTGTTCCAAGGCATCACTTCTGTACTGTGGAATACACAATAGATTATCGCCGTGCTCATAGTCATGCGAATCTCTCATGTTTCGCACTCTTCCCCAAGCCCCCTGAATCACATATAATTCATACTTGTGATAAGAACACAATTGATCAATCAATTGATGTGGTTTATATCCAAAAGCTGCGCATGTCTCATCATTCAATTCAATAAGCCATATTGGTGGAAAAGATCCACTCATCAATTGTTTAGCCCCTGCCAATACTTCCATCTCGGCACCTTCGGTATCCATCTTTATGAAATCGATTCTACCGATACCATGTTCTTCACAATATGAATCAAGTGTAGTCATGGGAACGTGCACAGTGGTATAATCTGTACGATTCAACGTGGACATAGAACTATGACCATGATACAATCCATCAAAGGTATGCATTGCTATGGAACCATGCTTTTCTCTGCCAAGTGCAATATTATTGACATGAATATCATTTTCATTATTCAATGAGATATTTTTTTTGAATTTTTCATATATGAATGGAACCGGTTCAAAAGCATGAACTTCGCCATGGCGCGCAAGTCGAGAGCTTATGATAGAGTACCATCCCATATTGGCTCCAATATCAAACACTCTATCTAAATCACGGATAAGCAATTCAAATACTTTGGTAGTTCCCGTTTCATATGTGCCACGAAAATACAATACATCCCAACCGGCATCTCTTGGCAACTCGATTTCCATTGACACGCCATGTAATGAATGAGCCATTAATGAGGTTTTTTTTAATCCCAAAAGCAGGATTCTTCTTCCCATACGCATGAGAAATCCCTTTCCGATATGAATCGGAACATGTCTGCAGTACAACCTGATTATTGAAATGAGAAAAGTTCTCATGAAATGGATACTCAAAAAAGAATAATTATGACTTAGTGATTTTATACGTTTTCAGTGCTTCTTGAACATGATATTCTGCGCTGAGAGAAGCCTCGATCAACGAGAGAAGTATGCCTTGTTCATCGAAACAATAAGTGACTCTTCCGGGTAAAAGCCCCATCAATCCTCGAGGAACCCCAAAAAGATTACGAATATGATTTTTCTCATCGGATAGAAGCATATAATTCAATCCATGCTTTTGTGCAAAATCTGCATGTTGACTGATGCTATCGGCACTAATACCAAAAACCTGAATTTCATGACGAAGAAATTCATCATTTGCATCCCGGAATGAACATGCCTCCTTGGTGCACATATATGTGTCATCTTTTGGATAAAAAAACAGGACTGTGTTTTTCCCTTTTAAGTCAGATGAGGATATCTCTGTTCCAAATTGATTGAAAGCCTTAAAGTCAGGAATGATCTCTCCGATACGTAATGGCATATGATCAATAAAGAGGAATGGAACAAAGTATGGACAATAACCATGTAATACCGGCATATGAAATGGGAACAGCAAGATTATCATCAAGTTTGAGTCTGGTTGTAGATGCCTCAGCAACTGTAGCAATCAAAGAACCGAAGACCGAAATACCATAAAACAGGAGTGAAAACTCAAAAATCCAGGTCCAAATTGCTGAAACAATCAAAGCCACTACAAAGAAGGCTGCACTCCCCTGGAGTGATTTATCCATAAATGGGATCGTTCCATATTTTCGGCCAATCAAAGCTGCTGCAATATCGGAAAGAATGACTATTGAATAACCGATGATTGCAAGGGGCTTTGGGAAAACGGCAATCGTTATGCATGCTGCAATCATAACCCAAGAAGCACCATTCAATACAAGGGATGTACGTTCACGCTCATGTGGTCTTAACATTCCCCCAAGAATTGGATATGCAAAATTTCGCACTGTTTCACTGTAGTACAGAGATATGTCAATCAAAATCGTGATGATTGTCATTGGAAACAGTATTAAAAGGGCGGTTTTGGTGTCTATGAAGAAATAAATAATCGGGATCAGCATGGACACAATATGTATGCTCTTTCTTTGTATTTCGCCGAGATAGGTGATTTGGTCAAATTTTGACATTTTTGCACAGTTTGAAAGCAAAGGAACGAATGTGTTAACACTTCATGCACATGCAAAGATAAATCTTGGACTGCGAATAACAGGCATTCTCCCGAATGGATATCATGCAATTCATTCATTATTCCTGCCAATTCGGGGTCTATTTGATGTTTTGACATTCGAATTGCATGAGGATTCCATACTATTTACTGATAATTGTTCTTTTCAGATTCCCGCAGCGGAAAATCTCGTAATGAAGGCAGCTTATGCCCTAAAACAATTTTCTGGGACAACATTAGGGGCCAAAATCCACCTAGATAAGAAAATTCCGGCCGGAGCTGGAATGGGCGGAGGAAGCTCTGATGCTGCAGTGACCTTGCGAGCGTTGACTCAGCTTTGGAATATCGACATCAGTCCTGAAAACATGCTCAACATTGCTTTGAGCCTTGGAAGCGACATTCCCTATTTTCTTCAAGATCAACCAGCGATTGTCGAGGGGCAAGGAGAAATTATTCGACCAATCGCCATCGAACTTAATGCTTGGATACTCATTATCATGCCTGGTCTACATATAGGGACTGCATGGGCTTATGCACAGGTGAAAGACTATGCATCTCATTCATGTATACGATTCGAAGACTTGATTCATGATGGTATCATTGATCTTAAATCCCACACAATTGTAAATGATTTTGAACCTCCGATTCATGCAGTATATCCTGAATTGGCTAAAATCAAAAAACTGCTACTTGATGCCGGAGCAGATCTTTCGTTGATGAGTGGAAGTGGATCTACAATGTATGGCATTTTTTCATCAAAAGCTGATGCTGTACTTGCTCAACGCATGTGCTCCTCTTATGAATCTCTACTACTCCCTCTGCAAGAATCAATGCATTCCTCTTCACAAGGGAGTATCGCATGACCATTCTTCTCTCTAGTGCCGAACTTGAACATTTTGCAAAGGTCGGAGGTTTGGCTGACATATCTGCAGCATTACCAATCGGATGGGAGAAGCTTGGCCATGAACCAATCATTGTTCTGCCAAAATATGGATGCATTTCAGAATCAGATTCCACCACTCTTATTGATATGCAAATTGAGTTGACGATTTGTTCTCATACGGTGCATGTGTATAAGACTTATATCCATAATACATTGATACCGGTGTATCTTTTGGAGTGCGATGAACTCTATGACAGACCTGGAATATACGGTAATCCGGATGGTTATGCCGATAATGATCTTCGATTTTATGTATTATGCAAAGCTGCTTTCGAGATCATGATTAAACTGAATATCTCGCCGGATATCATTTCAGCACATGATTATCATACAGCACTTCTTCTACCAATGCTAAAACTTGATTATGCTGATCATCCACTCTTCTCAAAAACAAAAGGCATATTAACTATCCATAATGCTCAATATCAAGGATGGTATGACAATGATAGAATGCATGATATTTCAAATTGGGATTTTCTAAACGATCCTTATGAATCACAGTTTTTGTTCAAGAAGTTATTCAATGCGTTATATGCTGGCATTTACTTCGCCGATGCTGTAGTAGCCGTAAGTCCAGGCTATGCAAAAGAAATATTGACTGTAGAATTTGGTGAGGGATTAGAAGAGATATTTCAGCAATTTCAAGGCAAATTACATGGCATTCTAAATGGAGTAAATTATGATGTCTGGAATCCTGAAATGGATGAGTACATAACACATCATTTCACGATCAATGATGTAGAAGGTAAAGTCAAAGGTAGACATCAATTAATTACTCAGTTATTTCCCTCATCATATAACAATGAATCATTGCCTGTCTTCGGAATTGTTTCACGATTCACAAGTCAAAAGGGCTTTAATATTCTGAAAGGGTGCATTGAGCATTACCTTCAAGAAGATAGCATTCGATTAGTTGTCCTTGGTTCCGGAGATAGATCTTACGAAGAGTATTTTACTGCATTACATCAAAGGTTCCCTAAATCTTGCTCATATACTCAAGGGTATAATGAGTCTTTGGCGCATGCCATTCTTGCTTATGCAGACTTTTTCCTTATGCCTTCTGCATTTGAACCTTGCGGTTTGACGCAAATATATGCCATGAAATACGGAACCATTCCTATTGTTCGGCATGTGGGAGGCCTAAAGGACACAGTCCAAGCTTTTGACAAAGATTCTAAAATTGGGAATGGATTGGTATTTAGGGATTTCAACGCTATTGCTTTATCGGAATCCATTGAAAATGCAATTTTGTGTTATGCAAATCAACCATTGATGAACGTTCTCATCAAAAATTCCATGAAAACCAATTATCCCATTGCACATACAGCAGAACAGTATTTGGTTTTATTCAGCAATCTTTGTGATCATCATTAACTTCTTGATAATCTTCCCGATTTTTTTCTACTTGAACTGGATTGCGTTACTGCAATTTTCTTTTTCTTTCGTTGTGGAGTAGGTATAGCTATGTTCTTTTTTGAAGTAAAATCAGAACGAGTAGCTGTCCATTTTCTGAATGCATGGGGCAATGCTTGGTCAAGACATTCAACAGGAATGATGTTTAGTCCTTTTAAAATATGAGGATTTACTTCCTGAATATCCTTGGCATTTCCTTCCGGTATCAATACTGTCTTAATTCCAAGTCTCTTTGCTGCCAGCAATTTCTCATTGAGCCCACCGATTGGTAAAATCATACCGCGCAATGTTATTTCGCCCGTCATGGCTATGTCTCCTCTTACGGGTTTACCTGTTGCAGCAGAAATCATTGCAATTGTCATAGTAATTCCTGCGGATGGGCCATCTTTTGGAATTGCACCTTCAGGAACATGAATATGAATTTCTTTTCCTTTCTCGAAACCCGGTGAAATACTGAGATCTTCAACATGTGAGCGGATATAGGTCAAAGCAGCACTAGCGGATTCTTTCATCACATCGCCAAGTTTACCTGTAAGCGTCAAACGTTCAGAACCAGGCATAATACTTACCTCAACGGGTAGAGTATCACCACCAACACTAGTCCAAGCAAGTCCAGTTGCAATTCCAATTTTATCTGTGAGATTGGAGTTTGATTCTTTGAATCTTGGAGTACGCAAGTAATCTTCAATAGAATCTTCAGATACTTTGATACCCTTTGAGGTGTTTTTTTTATTTCCTGATACAATCTCTTTGGCAATCTTCCTAAGTATGGAAGCAATTTCGCGTTCTAGATTTCGAACACCTGATTCTCTTGTATATTCTCTAATGATTTTCAACAATGCCTTATCACTGAAAGAGATCTTATACTTCTTTAATGCATATTCTTGCAAAAGATTTGGAACAATGTGCTTTTTGGCAATTTGTACTTTTTCAAAGTCAAGATAACTATTTAAATCAATCACTTCCATTCGATCTAAAAGTGGAGCAGGAATATTATATTTTACATTTGCAGTTGTGATAAATAAAACCTTTGATAAATCATAATCTAATTCAAGATAATGATCATTGAAGGCATTGTTTTGCTCAGGATCCAATACTTCTAACAAAGCCGCAGACGGATCTCCTCTGAAGTCCATAGACATCTTATCCACTTCATCCAATAGAATCACGGGATTCACTGTTCCGGCCTTTTTCATTGCAGCAATAATTTTACCGGGCATAGCTCCAATATAAGTACGACGATGTCCGCGTATCTCGGCTTCATCACGAATACCGCCAAGAGAGATTCGAACAAATGATCTTCCCAAAGCACGTGCTATTGAGCGGGCTAGTGATGTTTTACCAACACCCGGAGGGCCAGACAAACAAAGAATTTGACCTTTTGCAGTCCCCGCCATTTTTAAAATCGATATAAACTCAAGAATTCTTTCCTTGGGTTTTTCCATATTATAATGATCTTCATTCAAGATATCAGCTACATGTCTAAGGTCTGTACTATCTTCAGTAACAGTAGTCCAAGGCAAACCGATGACTGTTTCCAAATATGTTCGTAGAACAGAATATTCTGGAGACATAGACATGGTTTTTTTGAATTTGTCAAATTCTTCAAGTACTCTTTTTTTTATATCATCGGGCATCCCTGATGATTCTATACCATGGAGTAGAGTGAGCATTTCCGGTGAAAGCTCTTCATCACCGTCCAATTCTTTTTGCAAAGCTCTGATTTGCTCTTGAATGTAATACTTGCGCTGCGTCTTTTGAATCGAATCTGCTACCTTGGTATCCAATTCTTCTTCAAGTTTCAAAACTTCCAACTCATCTTTCAACATTTCTAACAAATGTTTGTATTGCATTTTTAGAGAAGTCTGCTGTAGTATTTCTTGTTTTGCATGAACATTTTTATCAATGTTTGCAGCAGCATAAAAAAGTTTGCGGACTGGATCTTCAATATTTTCAAATGCAGATTGTATTTCAGGAGGCAAATGTTTATTTGTTGAAACATAAGCCGAAAATGCTTCTTGAGTTTTACGAACATAGGCTTCAAGTTCAGCATCTTGTATAACATCATCTTGTTTAAGAATGCGAATATGTGCTTCCAAACACTCGGGATTTTCAATTGGCTTTTCAATCACACCGTGAAATACCCCCTCCACCAAAACCTTTAGCAGGTTATTTGGGAGTCTGATCACCTGGAGTATTTTACAGATTGTGCCATGTGGATAGACATCTATTAGCTCCGGTTCATCAATACTAGCCTGAGTTTGAGTTGCAGCAAAGATGAATTTATCTCTTTCGAGTGCCTGTGAAACGGCTTTCAGGGAAGATGTTCGCCCAATGAGTACGGGGAAAATCATATAGGGGTATATAATGACATCCCTCAAGGGTAAAACGGTTAGGTTTTCTGGTATGTTTGGTGAAGAATCCTGTTCGGATCCTGCAGTTATGGCTTGGAGCAATTCTTCATTTGTAGACATGTAAGATCGGTTTCCAGTAACGATTAGTGTTCACAAGATCTAAATAGACGATAGAAGGTCATATTCATTTTATGTAATTTAGGAATATGGAATCACTTTCCTTTCGTAATATCATTGATCTTCTGGTAAATCCAAGCATTTTGATAGTCTTATCAGGATGTATTCTCATTGCCATTCAATCTGCAGCCATTGGCACCTTAACAGTGTTAAGGAAGCAGTCATTGACGGGTGATGCTATTGCACATGCAGTATTACCTGGCTTATGTATTGCATTTCTGATTTCAGGCGAGAAGTCATCAATATCCTTATTCCTGGGTGCAGCTCTTGCAGGATGGTTTGGACTATACACAATTCAGTGGTTGCATACTCATACAAAAATCAAACAGGATGCTGCTACAGGAATAGTACTTTCTGTGTTTTTTGGGGTCGGGATACTTCTCTTGACATTTATCCAACAATCAGGAAATGGACAACAATCCGGTCTCGATATGTTCCTTCTCGGCAAAGCTTCCGGAATGTTGCTTGATGATATTATTCCCCTCTTATGTACATGCTCATTCACATTGCTTGGAATAGTTTTACTGAGAAAAGAATTGACCATGCTTATTTTTGATAGAGAATTTGCCCGTTTCATCGGACTACCGGTAGAGCTATTGCAAGTTATTCTGCAAATCATGCTCATAGCAAGCATCGTAACTGGAATAACAGCTACTGGCGCTATACTCATCGGATCTCTTCTGATTATACCCTATGCAATTGCAAGTTTTTGGAAAAGAGATCTTCAAGCCATATTCCTCATTGCAGTATCTTCAGCTATTCTGGCTTCATTCTTTGGAATAGTGTTAACAATTCTGTTTCCTCACATACCAACAGGAGCGACAATAGTTTTAGTTTTATCACTTCTTTTTTGTGTATCGGCTTTATTTGCACCTCAAAGAGGAATTGTAAGTAGAATCATCGTACAAAAAAAACATCATCATCAAACGATCGAAGACAATATCTTAAAGTATGCTTATCATCATGTTGAGCAATCGAATGGACTTTCTTTGCCACAATATGCACATATACCTCTTGATTTTCTCAAAGGTCATGTTCCTGATTGCGGGCGCTATAATGCTCGATTAATGAAGCAGGGTTTTGCGATTAAGCCACAAAAACCTGAAACAATGTGCATAAGCAAAGAAGGGCTTCTTCGCGGGATAAAAATTACGCGTCTCCATCGTTTATGGGAAGCATATTTAATTCATGCTGCTAAATTCGACATCGATCACATTCATGATGATGCTGAAAGCATAGAACATATTCTTACACCTGAATTAGAAACTAAATTACAAGCCCTGCTTGGTGATCCTTCCATAGATCCTCATGGCGAACATATTCCTCCATCATTCATTCATTGATGATTCTACTGTTCACAATATATCGTTCACTCAAAGTAGTATTCATAACTCTTGGTTTTGCTATCTCATATCGAGTAAAATCTCTGTTAGGTATATCAGTGGCATTTCAGGATTTTGCCCATCGCTGGGCACATTCTGTGATTGATCATTGCAAAATCTCCATTGATGTGAGTGGAGAAGAACATATTCCTGAACAAGCTGTGTTTATCGTGAATCATAGAAGCAGTGCGGATATTTTTGTTTTGCTTGATATTTTACCCAAGCGATCGGCCTTTGTCTTCAAGCATGAACTGCTTAATCACCCATTGATAGGTTTAGCTCTTCGACTTTCCCCATATATTCCCGTTGATAGAAGTTCACCAAGAGCCGCCGCGATGTCAATATTGAAAGCTAAGTCCATGATAAAAGACGGACATTCCATCATCATTTTTCCTGAGGGCACTTGGTCTTATCCTCCTCATGATATCCTACCTTTCAAACAGGGTTCACTTTTGATGGCAAGCAAAACAGGAATACCAATTATTCCAATCGCAATGGTTGGGACAGAAACAGTAACAAGGCCGGATGGTCTCTTGATATTCCCGGGTACAGTCAAAGTGAAAATCGGAGCAGCATATACAGCAATATCACATGATCATGAACAAGCTGATAAATTTCGAGCAGTGTTGCAGGAATTAATGGATAGCATTCAATAAATGGGGTAAAGAAAGTACTTTTCCCTTTTCCTCTCAAACTCTTCCTTGCCCTTATTCATAGAAGCACGTACTTCATCATCTGAACCATTGATTAATAATGCATTCACAAGTTCATTATTTGCAATGATTTTTCTAAACATTGATTTTGGTTCATCTTTCACATAGTCTTTGGTGAATTGTTCAGGGAAGAAATGACGCAGTGCTAGTAACAATTCTATACTCGCGCTATACGGTTTATCATTGGGATTTCCATCTGAAAAAACCATGATTCCTTTACAATCTTTATTGGGATATTTGCCTGATGAAATTCGATAAACTCCAATTCCAGATTGAATACCCAACATGGCTAGATTTTCCTTTACATATTCATGAAAAGCTTCAGCATTCACATCAGGTGAAGCACAGTATTGAAATGGAAATGAAGTGCCTATACCTATTCCGGCAGACCCTATTTCTCCAATCGGACCGGTAATCGCTGCCCCTCTGATTGCATTCACAGTTGGGATATTTGGTGAAGTTGGTACAAATTTCAAACCTGTTTGTTCCCATGACATGGATCTTTTCCAATACTTCATCTTCAGAACCTGCAATTCAGCCTTGACTGTTTTTCCATTTCTCTTAGGCAATAAACCCTCTCCATTGACATATAGTGCAAATTCGCCGATTGTCAACCCATGGAGATAAGGAATGGGTACAATACCTACAAAAGAAAGCATATCTTGATCAGCTACTGAACCATCTACTATCAACCCACCAAGAGGATTTGGCCTGTCAAGGATGAGTATCGGCTTACCGAATTCAGCACATGCATCCATGAGATTATATAAGGTGGAGATATACGTATAAGAACGGATGCCTATATCTTGTATGTCAACTACAACAATATCACAAGATTCCAACATGCTTTTGACTGGTCTTCTGAATTTGCCGTAAAGAGAATAAGTGGGCACAGAATACAATGAATCATTTCCTACTTCCTGTCCTGCAGGTGCAGTTGCAAAAAACCCATGTTCAGGTGTAAGGATGCAAACAAGCGAACATTCCTCTGATTGTGCAAATATACTCGCAGTGAGTTCTAAATTCCCTGTTCTACCCGAAGTGTTTGTAAGCAATGCAATGCGTTTACCGGCAAGTGGAGAAAAACCCATTTCGATCAAATTATCGATGCCTAGCAAAACGGTATTTGACTCTTGAGATAGCGCCAATCCTTGCATAAATATCAGTATCGCAATTATCTTTACTTGGGTGAAAATCTTCATCACTCTTCGAGATATGTATAACCATAAAGCCCTGACCGATAAATTGTCAGGAATTCTTTTCCTTCAGCAACACTTATTCTTCCGTCTTTAACTGAATTACTCACCCACGTTTCCATTGTACGAACCAGTTTTTTTGCAGAGAATTGAACATAGTCCAATACATCTGCAACAGATTCTCCATCTATGACTTGATCAATGCTATACCCTTTTCCATCAATAGAAACATGCACAGCATTTGTGTCACCAAATAAGTTGTGCAAATCCCCAAGAATTTCCTGATATGCTCCAACTAAAAATACAGCGAGATAATACGGTTCGTTTTCTTTGAATTCATGCAATGGAAGATTGGGAATTGCATCACGAGTTCCGATGAACTTATCAATTTTTCCATCTGAATCACATGTTATGTCTTGCAGTGTTCCTTCGCGCATCGGCTTTTCATGCAAACGATGAATAGGCATGATCGGGAATAACTGATCCACGGCCCACATATCCGGTAATGATTGGAAAAGCGAAAAATTACAGAAATACTTATCGGAAAGAAGTTTGCTTAGATATTTCATTTCTTCCGGAGGTTGTTTCATTGCATCCGCAAGATCACGAACCTCTACAGCGATTGTCCAGAATAATTGTTCAACTTGTGCTCTTGTATGCAAATCCAATAAACCAAGATTGAATAAGTCCAATGCTTCCTCTCGATTGTGCTGCGCATCATGCCATGCCTCTATCATCGTCCTGGCAGACAATCGCTTGAGTATAGTTTTTAATTCTGTCACTATTTCATGATCGGATTCTTCAATTTCAATGTCTTTACCGCCTACTGTTGGAATGGAGGATTTCTCCAGGACATTGAATACAAGAATGGAATGATGAGCAGTGAGCGCCCTACCCGATTCAGTAACAATATTTGGATGATTGAATCCATGCTTGTCTGCAGCATCTTTCAGGGTATAAATGGCATCATTTGCATATTCCTGAATGGAATAATTGATACTGTTCACTGCTGATGAGCGAGTGCCATCATAATCAACTCCTAAACCCCCTCCTATGTCAACAAATTCTATGTCACAACCTATCTTTTGCAATTGCACAAAAAATTGAGCCACCTCTCGAAGACCCGCCTTGATTTTTCTGATATTAGTAATTTGACTTCCGAGATGAAAATGGATGAGTTTTATGCAGTCTTTGATTCCTTCCTTTTCTGCATAATCAATTGCTTCTATCAATTCACCTGCATTTAAACCGAATTTAGAACCATCACCACCGGATTCTTCCCATTTTCCAGATCCTGAAGCGGCAAGCTTTATGCGGATACCGATGTTTGGCTTTACATTCAAGCGTTTTGATAAAGATCTTATCAGCTTTAACTCATTTAATTTTTCAACCACAATGAAAATCTTCTTTCCCATTTTCTGAGCTAGCAATGCCAGTTCAATGAAATCTTCATCTTTATAGCCATTGCAAATGATCAATGCATCAGGATTGTCCATGATTGCAAGAACTGCATGTAATTCAGGTTTCGAACCTGCTTCAAGCCCTATGGAAAAACGTTTTCCCTGACGCACCAACTCTTCAACGACAGGTCTTTGTTGATTCACCTTAATTGGATAAACGCTGTAATATCTACCACTGTAACCATATTCAGTTGATGCATTCTTAAAGCATGATGATATCATCTCGATGCGATCATCCAAAATGTCGGGGAATCGTAACAACACGGGCAGAGCAACATCACGCAAGGTCAATTCTTGGATCAATTCCTTTAAATCTATGGCCGGACCGGACTTCCTACGTGGGCTAACCGTGACATTTCCATGTTCATTGACTCCGAAATAATCAATGCCCCATCCACTGACATTGTACATTTCCAAAGCATCTTCTATGCGCCATTTTCTCAATGAGGTAACTCCAAAGACAAGAATTTCGTCGAAAAGGTTAAGTTCAAAAACAACCTTCAATCGGCAAAAATACGCTTGTTTCACCAATTAACACGTTAAATCAGAGGAAAAACACAGCTATTGCCATTTGATGGCCATGATAAAAAATGTGTATATTGACCGGCTCTGAATGAAATTTCAGGTATAATGGCATTCTGAACGTTTCTTTGCCCTAATATGGCCAATCCGGTTTCGATAGAACAATTAAAGAAGGATTTTGCTGACTTCCTTAAACAGAAAATGTACAGAAATACGCAGGAGCGTTTTCTTGTTTTGGAACATATTGCATCATTGGACAGACATTTCAGTGCAGATGAATTATACTTTCATATTCATTCTACCGGTGCTCGAATTTCCAGAGCAACCATATACTCCACTTTGGACTTATTAACCAAGTGCGGTATTTTAACGAAACATCGCTTTCAATCAGAAAGCGCGCATTTTGAACTTTCGGCACGTAAGCCGAACCATGATCACTTAATCTGTGTTGAATGTGGGCATATCATTGAGTTCAATGTCGATACACTTCATGCCATTGAGCAAGATGTGTGCAATCAGTTTGAGTTTACACCAATGAAGCATTCTTTGCAGATTTTTGGGGTATGCAAAGACATAAACACTTGTGAACACAATAAATAGAACCATCAATGGCAAAACACCTCGTCATAGTTGAATCACCTGCAAAAGCAAAGACAATCGAAGGATATCTTGGAAAAGACTTTGTCGTGAAAGCCTCCATGGGGCATATCCGCGATTTAGCAAAAGGCAATGGTGCTATTGATGTTCAACATGGATTCAAACCTGAATATATTATCTCCGAAGGTAAAGAGCAGGTTGTTTCCGAGTTGAAGAAGATTTCTAAAAAAGTTGAAACTGTTTGGCTAGCCACCGATGAAGATCGAGAAGGTGAAGCAATTGCATGGCATTTATACGATGTACTGGGATTAAATGCAGCTAATTCTAAGCGTTTTGTCTATCATGAAGTCACGAAAAAAGCAATCTTAAAAGCAATTGAACAACCTCGCGAAATAGATTATGACCTAGTGAATGCGCAGCAAGCACGAAGAGTATTGGATCGTCTCGTGGGATTTGAATTATCTCCAATTCTTTGGAGAAAGGTAAGGCCATCCCTGTCTGCCGGAAGAGTGCAATCTGTTGCGGTGCGGTTAATCGTTGAACGTGAACGAGAAATACTAGATTTCAATGCACAATCTTCTTTCAAGGTTACTGGGATTTTCCTGACTGAAAAAGACCAAGCCCAATTCCAGGCCGAATTATCTACAAAATTCGATAGTGCAGAAGAAGCAGAACATTTTCTACAACATTGCTCGAATGCATCATACCTAATCAGCAATGTCGAAACCAAACCTGGTAAGAAATCTCCTTCTCCACCATTTACAACTTCAACCCTTCAGCAGGAAGCAAGCAGAAAACTTGGATTCTCCATTGATAGAACAATGCGCATAGCTCAGATATTATATGAAGCGGGGCATATAACATATATGCGTACTGATTCAGTGAATTTATCTGATGATGCAATTTCCTTATGTTCTTCAGAAATTGAACGCTCTTTTGGAAAAGATTATGTTCAGACAAGGAAGTATCAGAATAAATCAAGTAATGCTCAAGAAGCCCATGAAGCCATAAGACCAACAGACTTTGCTGCCATGCCTTCAATTGGTAAAGATGAATCAAGACTGTACGATTTGATTCGTAAAAGAGCTATTGCTTCCCAAATGGCAGATGCAAAACTTGAAAAGACAATAGCATCCATAGAAATAGATCCATCTTCTCCTCATACATTCATAGCATCCGGAGAAGTAATCAAATTTGATGGTTTTCTTGCGGTGTATTCAGAATCACATGATGAAGAGACTGAACAAGAAGATGAAAAAAGATTGCCTGCACTTACAAAAGGCGAACATCCAAGAAATGAATCCATCAAAGCAGTCCAACGCTTTTCGAAACCTCCCGCACGCTATACTGAAGCAAGTTTAGTGAAGAAGCTTGAAGAATTAGGTATTGGAAGACCTAGTACTTATGCCCCAACTATTTCAACGATACAGAAAAGAAATTATGTCATAAAAGACAATCGTGATGGAAAAAAAAGAGAATATATTTCCCTTTCCTTATTACAGGGAACTATCACAAAAGAAACACTTTCTGAAAATCATGGAGCAGAAAAGTCAAAACTCTTTCCTACTGATATAGGCATGATTGTCAATGATTTTCTCGTAGAGAATTTTGGAAATATCATAGACTATAATTTCACTGCTAATGTTGAAAGTCAGTTTGATGAAATTGCCAGAGGCGAATTGGAATGGAATAAAATGTTGGAAGATTTCTATACCCCATTCCATACCGAAGTTAATAAAATCATGACGGGGCCACAGAAACGAGCATCGAGTGCTCGAGAACTGGGCATTGATCCAACTTCTGGCATGACTGTCTATGCTACTTTGACTCGTTTTGGATCTGCTGTCCAAATTGGTGAAACTGGTGGAGAAATTGCACCAAAATTTGCAAGCTTAAAGCAACACCAATCCATATCTACAATTACGCTTGAAGAAGCATTAGATTTATTCAAATTACCCCGTTCGCTGGGTTTGTTTGAAGAAAAAGAGGTGAAAGTAGGTATCGGAAGATTCGGCCCTTACATTGTTCATAACTCTGTATTCACCTCTTTGAAACCTGAGGATGACCCCTACACAATAGAACTTGATCAAGCAATTGAGCGCATAATACAAAAACGTGAAGTGCTGGCGGCAAGACTCATCAAAGAATTTCCAGAACAATCCGAAATCACGATTGTCAATGGAAGATTTGGTCCCTATATCAGCTATGGTAAAAGCAATGTGAAGATTCCAAAAGGAACTGAACCAAGCTCATTGACTTTGGAGCAATGTCATGATCTAGCGAAGGATCAAGGAAAAACTCTTGAAAAATACCCTTCTAAAACAAAACAGGGATCTGCTAAAAAAGATGAAAAGGCCGTGAAAAAGACAGCAGAAAAAAAGACTACAGCAACAAAGAAGACGATTAAAAAATCAACAACAAAAAAGTCCACAGCCAAAAAGACTATTAAGAAAAAGAGTGAATGATTACTGCATCACTCTTTTCCAAAAACTGGATTCAATCATTGGGTCTTTGATGGTGAGCATCTTTTCATAACCCGGATACCAAGTTCTAAAATGCTCTCCAGACATCCTCGCATCTTTTGCAGGATACACTCTCCCTCCAGCCTGATCTACTATCTCATCAAATTGCGAAAGCATGTGCAGCGTCTTTATTCCCCGCATGGGAAAATCCATTGCCAGCGTCATTCCTGGCATTGGAAAAGATAATAAACCACGAGAAGGAATGGTGCCAAATGATTTTAATACCACAAGGAAAGAGCCTAATTGTTCTTGGTGCATGTAGTGAACGATCTCTTGGATGCAATCTCGAGCATTATTGTGAGGAATCACACATTGATATTGCAAGAAACCACGTTTTCCATAGAGTTTATTCCAATTATTGACAGAATCAAGTGGATAAAAATACGGTACATAGTGGTGTATGTTCTCTGAAATAGATCGCAGATTTTTTCTAAAATACAATGCATTGAATGCTTTGATTGACAATTCATTCAAGAGTATATCGGGGGCATAAATAGGAATGGTCAATGCCGTATTAGAGATCTCTTCATGAGGATGGTCAATAAATTCACCGGAACTGAATAATCCTCTCATGAATTTCTTTCCTTTTGAAACACTGTCAAACCAAGACACACTATATGTTGATGTTTCTTCCTTTTGTGATATTGCACAATATTCATCATAACCCATGAAGCGTTCTGTCTTAGTCTTCATCATTGCCGATGGGATTCTGGTCAATGAAAATTCTGCCCAGACAATAATTCCCGTCAATCCCAGCCCCCCTATTGTTGCCTTAAACAAATCTTGAAATTCATCCTCTGAACATATAATGACATCATCCATGTCCGATCTTTGCAAACCGATTCTCAATACATGATTGCCGAAAGATCCGGCTATATGATGATTTTTTCCATGAATGTCATTTGCTATTGCACCACCTATAGTGATATACTGTGTACCCGGACTTACGGGTAAAAACCAACCATTTGGAATAATTAGGGCAAGTATCTCTTTTAATGTTATACCTGCTTCTACACAAATAATTCCTTTTTGTGGATCAAATGAGTGGATCTTTCTCATGTGAGTTAGATCAATCATGTTTCCACCATTAATTAGGCAACTATCACCATAACTTTTTCTCATCCCGATTGGTAATATCATCTCCGAGGATGATTGAAGAATCGGTAAAATTTCGTCCTGCCATCCAGGTCTGAATACCCTATTGGGATGAGAATGAGGATAATTTCCGAATGAATTCATCATAATCACACCGTGGCAGCCAATATTGTGAAAACAATGATGAAAAGCACGATATATGTCATTGGTGTTTTGGCCATAGTTATAATTGGATCATCATGCATTTTCCCTCTATGTGCAAGAAACCACAATTGAAGAAGCCATGCAAGGATGGCAGGACATATCACCCACAAATAATGTGGATGTGCATACAGCCGAATTACGGCATCACTGTTTATATACAATGCCAATACAAGAACTGATAACATTGCAGATATTAGTCCGGATATCAATAAAATCAATCCATCACCTGTGCTATACCCCCTTCCCGGAATTAAAATTCTCGATTCTTTCCTAGAGAGAATCTCAGCATATCGTTTAACAAAGGCCAAACTCACGAAAAAGAACATGGAGAAACCCAGAAACCATTCACTAAGTGGGACATTTACAGTTTCTGCTCCTGCAATGAGTCTCATTGTATACAAACCCGCAAGTATCATCACATCAAGTATGGCAATCCTTTTGCCAATTATGCTGTAAAATGTTGTTGTCAAAGCATAACCCAAGAGTACATACATAACATGCATATGTAGGAAGATAAAGCCAATCACCAATGAAGATGCAAGTAATCCAATATACATCGCCAAACCGATAGGAATAGCTATATCACCGGATGCCAAAGGACGTTTCTTTTTATTTGGATGTATTCTATCAGATTGTAAATCGATCAGATCATTCAACACATAAACCGAGGAAGCCATAAGACCAAAAACAAGAAATGTGACTGAAAGCAAAATGGCATTTTCACCATGCAATGTGTGAGCCAAGAATGCAGGAAGGAATACAAGAGTGTTTTTAATCCATTGATAGAGCCGTATTTGTCTGATGTATGATGAAAATGATGCGTAGCTTCCACCATCTATGATAGTCAATGTATCATGGTCTTTGAGCAATGTCTTTGTAATTGAAGGAGTAGAACCCACATAAAATACTCCTTTAGCATATCGCCATACAGCGATATCTGAAGAGTCATTTCCGATATACCCAAATGCTTTGCCTTCCGCATGCTCAAGAATAGCCTGCGCTTTATTTTCGGATTTTACATTTAGTTCGGGAGTTGAGGCAATGATTCCAGCAATTCCTGGAATTATTCGACTAAACTCACAAGCCACTTCTCTCAAAGATGCAGTGGCCAAGAAAACCGGTACTCCTGCCTCATTATGAAGATGTATGATGTCCATTACTTCTTGATTCAAAGGCAATAATCCAATATCAGGTATTCCTGCATTGCGTAAACAATAAGCTTTGAACGAACCTCTACCTTTCAATAAGGCATAAAGAGCACCTATCAATAGCCAAGGACGTCGGAAGAGCAATAGAACTTGCTCCCATAGGGTGTCTGTCCTCAATAATGTACCATCGAGGTCTACATAGAGGTGTGAATATGGAATAGCAGAATGACTCATCTTTGATCGAGAAGTGTTCCAATCATATAAAGATCCACAAAAATACGGTAAATAGTCCTTGGATTGGTGAAAGTTGAAATGTAATAAGCAGTGAATTTTGTAAATTATTGATATGAATCGCCATATTCAATCTGAGTTACCCTAATTGTAAATGCTTTCCTCTTTATCCATACGGAATTTTATACTCATTGAATCTGCAGATTTGGAGTTTGAACCCGGTTTTACCGTTATTACGGGGGAAACGGGTGCGGGAAAGTCTATATTCATAGATGCATTGCTTTGTGCTTTAGGCGAGAGAAGCCAGGGTGACATCGTTAAAAAAGGAACAGATAAAGGGTTTGTTGAGGCGGTTTTCAAAGTTAGCACGAGATTAACATTACCCGAAGAGCTTATTATAGAGGGATATATCGAGCCAATCCATGATGCGACTGAGCACACGATTATTATCCGAAGAGAGTTCACTGCAAAAGGAGTCAATCGATCTTTCATCAATGATTCCCCTGCCACAGCTTCCATGGCAAGACTGCTCGGTGAAGTTCTCATTGATTTTCACGGACAGCATGATCATCAATCACTTCTTAAAGTAGAATCTCATCTCTCATTGCTTGATGATGTGGCCGATATCGAGAAGGAGCAAAAAGCGTATTTCACACAGTGGCAAGCAACTAGGAATTTATATGAACAATACAATAATCTCAGGGCAAGAAAAGAAGACATAGTTCGAAACAAAGAACAGGTTGCGTTTTCTTTGAATGAAATTGAACAAATCAATCCAAAAATCAATGAACTGCAGGAATTAGAGACCGAATTTTCCAAAATCAAGCACTCAGTATATATTCAAGATAAGATTCACTACATTCACGATATTTTTTCGGATGATCAATCATCATTGATGATTTTATTGGGGAAACTCAGAACCGCGCTCACTGATCTGGCTTCCATTGACCCTGATTATAGTGAGATGCTTCAAGAGTTAGCATCAGCTCAAGCATCTATGGATGAAATATTTCGCGTTATACAAGCCAAAGAATCCCAAGAATCACGAATTGACCCCGACATCATACAAGAAAGGATAGCAAAGCTCATATGGCTAAAGAAAAAGTATGGCTCGATGGAACATGTGTTTGAAGTTTGGCAAGAGTTACGCCTTGAAGCCACCCTATCAGTGGATATTGACGGAGAGATATCACGTCTTGCAGACCAACTCAAACAATCCAGAATTTTACTTGGCGAAAAAGCACGCATCATATCCAAGAAAAGAACTGCTGTCATCAAATCGACACAGCAGCATATAGAACGCATGCTGAAATCCATGGGCATTGAGAATCCCACATTTATCATAAAGTGCCATCAAATTGTTGTGGATTCTTTAGAACATCACGAACATATCGCCATAATTGACAATACAATGTATGTGGCTCATCAAACCGGGATAGACACAATTGAATTTTTAATCTCATTAAACACCGGTGAAGAATTGAAACCATTGATTAAAGCTGCTTCGGGTGGAGAAATATCACGAATCATGCTATCACTGAAATCACTCATCAATCAAAAAACAGGTATTCCCTCAATGGTATTTGATGAGATTGATACAGGCATCAGTGGGAAAATCGCTCGGAAAGTTGGAGGGGTCATGCAAGATCTTGGACAGAATAAACAAATAATAGCAATAAGTCATTCTCCGCAAATTGCCTCACTTGCACATCATCATATTTTGGTTCAGAAATCTACCAGTGATGAATCAACGAGTGTACATGCACGTATGCTATCAGATGAAGAACGCATAACCGAGATTGCCACATTGCTAAGCGGAGAACATATCACGCAAACATCATTGAACACTGCCAAAGAGTTATTGGCAGCGGACGAAATACATCAAGGGAAACAGAAATGATACTCTATAATCACTCAACATATGATAGATTTGATCTCGAGAAAGATCTTACAGAATTCCTGGAACCAATCGACATTCATCGTGTGATTAGCGCTTATGATTTGGCTGAGGAAGTACATCGTGAGCAAGTTAGAAATGATGATTCTCCATATTTTTTCCATTGTGCCAGAGTTTGCAAGATATTAATCAAGGAATTAAACATAGAAGATCCGGATATATTGATTGCTGGACTGACTCATGATGTTTTAGAAGATTCACCAACTTTGACTCAGGAAGTATTGGCTTATAATTTTGGAGAATATCCTGCTTTCATTGTCCAGATATTAACCAAAAATCTCGATGAACAAAAGAATGATCCCGACGCAATTGAAAGAGCTCATATTGCTTTATTGGAAAAGTCACCCATGGACTGTTTAATCATTAAGTTATCAGCTCGATTGGATAATTTTAGATGTTTGGATTTTCATCTTAAACGAAACCCTTTGGTTTATGTGAACAGAACAACAGAATTATATTTACCCCTCGCAGATTCATCAAATCATCCAGTATTGCTCAAACTTTCCGAAGAATTAAAAAAAGAACGAAACAAATTTCTTGGTTAACATGATAAATACAGCAATTGAAATACACGATCTAACAGTAAGCTATAATCGCAAACCGGTATTATGGGGTGTGGATTGTGATATACCTTCAGGTGTATTGACTGCAATTATAGGTCCTAATGGAGCAGGCAAATCAACATTAATGAAAGCAATGCTTGGGCTAATTCCTTCAGCAAGCGGATTTACCCATTATAATGGTAAAACAATCAATGAAGTTAGATCCAAAGTGAGCTATATGCCACAAAGAGAATCAGTTGACTGGGATTTCCCAATTACAGTTGAACAAGTTGTGATGATGGGAAGGAATCAGTCAATTGGCATACTCAAGCGACCTAGGCAGTCAGATCATCATTTGGTGTCCGGCGCATTGGAACAAGTGGGGCTTGAATCTTTCGCCAAAAGACAAATCTCCGAACTTTCAGGCGGACAACAACAACGCGTATTTCTTGCAAGAGCTTTGGTGCAAGATGCTGAAATATTCTTGATGGATGAACCATTTGCAGGAGTTGATACGGCAACTGAAGAAATGATTTTGGACACATTAAAGAGTATGAAATCTTCAGGAAAAACGCTTGTAGTCATTCATCATGATCTACTATCAGTTTCAAAGCATTTCGATTATGCTCTACTTCTCAATCTTAGGAAAATTGCCTTTGGCAAAACCAATGAAGTGCTCAATGATTCAATTCTGAGAGAAACTTATGGTGGCAAACTGAGCATATTATCTGAGGTGGGACAATTACTTGCCATGCAGCAGAGAAATACACGAAAGGGATAAAAAAATGGCGTATTCATTGAATACGCCATCACTTACCGATTCTTCTTCTTATGACGGTTTTTACGCAGACGCTTTTTGCGCTTGTGCGTTGCCATTTTATGACGTTTACGCTTTTTTCCGCAAGGCATGGGAACCTCTCTAAAACTAGTGAACAATTATTTATTTATGATCGAATTACATTTGTTCAAACAGCAATCTTGCTTTTTCTACAATCTCGGGTTTATCACCCTTGTCAATACAGCGTTTCATCCACTCTTTTGCTTTTAAGGCATTGCCATCGCGATAATAAATCACGGCTATATTGAAAAGTGCAAAAGCATTGTTTGGTTGCATCTTAAGGACTCCCTTCAACATATCAATGCCTTCTTGGGATTTTCCTACATTATGAAGAGAATACCCAAAATCTATCAATACGCTGATATCTGAAGGGTCGAACTCTTTGATATATCGCTCATACAGAAAAGAGGATTGCTGAAAATCACCTCTATCATAGGCTTCATTTGCCAATCGAAGCGTTTCCTCTTTTCCGGGTTTTTGCTGTTCAATCACATATCGTGATATGGCAAATGATGTTGAACCGATGACAATGATGGAAGCCATGGCTATGACTACCATGACTCGAATACCTTTTGGTTGATTCAAATTGTCATTCATTCAACTGCTTCATCCTTTTTTTGAACGTGTGCCTGAAGCTTTCTTATTGCTTGGAGATACTGATCCAGTTTGATCTTTCTCTTTCAAAACAACATCAACATGTTCCTGAAAATCAGGAGATGCTTTAAAAACAGGTACATATCTTTTATCCAAGGCCACCGGAGTACCGGTTCTTGGATTTCTTGCCATTCTTGATTTACGACTCTTAACAGAAAAAACACCGAAGCCACGTAATTCTATGCGACCGCCATTTGCCAAAATACCCATAATTGAGGATAATACTCCCTCGAATACAGCTTTGGTTTGTACTTTGGATAGACCGGTTTGATTCGATATCTGCTCGACAATGTCTGCTTTCGTCATTGCACACACAATAACAATAGTGAACAATATGGTGAAATTGAGCCACTAAATTACGAAAGAAACAACGAATAGACCAATAAACAACAAATTTCACCAAAAATATACTTCTTGAATATTGATGATAAAATCTGTTTATTCTAGTGCATGCATTCCTTCAAATCGATCAAAATTGGGGTATATAAGGCATTAGTGCCAAAACTTGCTCTTTTCTTGCCATGGTAAATGCACTGAAAGCGCTAGCTAGACCGACTTTTAATTCTGTCGGCATTGTTTGGATAACCGCTTCAACATTTCCATTGCCAAGTACCGTTGCAACTATATTCCTGAACGATGCACTCTCATCTTCCCCTGTATCTCCAGACATCGATGATAATAATTCGCTAAGGAAATCTTTTGACTTTGGATAAGAGATGATTCTGGCCCTTTTGTCTGCTGGAATGCCTATTCTCTTTTTGGCTAAAGAAACCGCAAGCTCCAATCCACCCAACGTATCAATTAACTTTCTTTGATGAGCATCATTTCCAAGCCACACTCTTCCTTTTGCAACAGAACGTGCTTGTTCATATTCCATGTTTCTACTTTTTGCAACTTTGGAAACAAAGCGCTGATAAATGGGATACATCTGATCGTATAATTTCTTTTTTCTTGCCTCATTCATTGGCAGCATAAGATTCATGTCCTGAGACGATGCACCTGTAGAAATTGTATCAATGGTAATACCAACTCTCGCCATTGCTTCACTTACAATTGGGAACATTCCAATAACACCGATTGAACCTGTTATTGTATGAGGATGGGCTATGATCGTATCACAAGCCATTGGAATATAATACCCACCAGAAGCAGCAACATCGCTCATGGAAGCATATATGGGTTTTTTCTTCTTTATTGATTGAATCAATGTCCAGACTTCATCGGAAGCTATAACAGATCCTCCCGGACTATCAATGCGTAATATCACCGCTTTTACATTTTCATTCTCATATGCTCTTTTCAAATCTTTCACCAATGAACCTGAGGCAATCTCTTGTGCGCCCTGATCGAATGGATTTCCATTGCCCGATGTACCGGAACGAATTCCTCCAACTGCATTGACAATTGCTATCGAAGATGATTCTTCTGCAAATGACTGATCATATTCTTTGCATTCTGCTTTTGAATAGTCTTGGACATTGATGAGCGATAATCGCTCTAATGTATCCGTCTTCGAGGTTTCTTTCTTGCGAATTGATTCGACTTTCTTTTTGATAAAGTCTCTAACTTCCCATTCCTGAGCATAAGCATCAATCAATGAGTATGACTTTAGTGAATCGGCAGTATACGTTCCCACGTCAAATGCAGCTTTGACTCTTTCCAATGGAAGTTTTCTTTGCTTTGAAATAAGCTCATACATTCTATTCGCTCGTGATTGAATAATCACATTTAATTCTTCTTTGGCAGGTGGAGTAAAACGTTCCTGGGAAAATGTTTCGCCGGCAGATTTATATTCCTCGAATTGCTGAACATACATTGTTACACCAATTTTTGCGAAAAGATTTTTGAAGAACAATGCTGAAACACCAGGTGCAGAAAGCTCAGCAAGCCCTTCTTTGGGCATGAAGATTGAATCAGCAAGACTTACCATCATATAATCACTTCTTCCTGCTGTTTCCATATATGCATAGATGAATTTGCCCTTACTTTTGAAAGATCTCAATGCTTCAAGCATTTCTTCCAGCTTAACGAATCCCATTTGTGATTCACCGATGGGAATATACATGCCCTTAATTCTTGGATCGATTTCTGCTTTTCTAATTGTTTCAAGTATCTCATAAAAACCAAGTGGAGTGGAATCATCGAAAATATTCGAACTAACACCGTATTCACTGACTTGGGCAGGCAAAGTAAGTTTCAATACACTATATTCTTCCACATCAACGGTATCATCAGAACCGAAAAAGACTCCAACGGTAAATACAGTTAATATTCCAAGCCCAATGATTATTCCGAGAATCATCATTAATTTTCGATTTGATGATTGTTTTTTTGAGCCAAGAGGTGGTACGATAATGGTGTTCATGGTATTACCTGTGTATATCTTGAAATTATTACATCAACTTCGATTACGTTTTGAAGACAAATGAGTTACAATAAAAGGAACTTTTTGTCAGTAATTACTCTTTCATTGACAAAATTACAATATTTACCCTTTCCCCTTGGAACAATGCTACATGGATCGAAACTCGATTATTGAAATACGTTCATTGTGTAAGTCATTCGGGCAATTCAAAGCTGTCTACAATTTAGATTTAACTGTCAATAAAGGGGATATTTATGGATTCTTGGGTCCTAATGGTGCAGGAAAAAGCACAACAATCCGAATGTTGATGTCTCTCATCACCCCTACTTCCGGCTCAATTTCAGTATTTGGCAAACCTCTTACTACGCATCGCAATCATATTCTTGCAGGGATTGGTGCGATTGTAGAAAAACCTGATTTTTATCTATATCTCACTGCAGAAGAAAACTTACGCATACTCGGTAAATTGAATTCCATTGATCTTTCATCCAAACAGATTCATAGATCATTGGATCAGGTTGGACTATTGGATAGAGCCAATAGTAAAGTCAAAACATTTTCCTATGGTATGAAACAAAGACTTGGTATTGCTCAAGCCCTTCTTCATGACCCGGAGTTAATCGTTCTTGATGAACCCACAAATGGATTAGACCCTGTCGGCGTCAAGGAAATACGTGAGCTCATTCTAAAACTTCGAACTGAGCAACAAAAGACAATTTTTCTTTCAAGTCATATTCTACCCGAAGTTGAATTGATTGCGAATAGAATGGTAATCATCAATAAAGGGACAGCTGTAATTGAAGGTAGCGTTAGCGAATTATTGAATTCCGGTATGTTGACTGTCAACTTTTCAATTGATGATGCTGAAAAGGCAAAAACCGTTCTTAAAGAATCTCAATTTGCATCATCTGTATTGGGATTTTCGGCTGATTCCAATGTCCACATCAAATTATCCAAAGAACGCATTGCCGAATGCACTTCTTTCCTTGTCGACCATGGTATTGGCATTGACGGAATTAGTTCAACACGATCCCTTGAAGAGTACTTCTTATCAATCACGAGATCCTAATGTTTTTCACAGTATTATCAATTGAATTGTCAAAAATCTTCTCAAAGGGAAGGTCATATATCGGCTTTGGCGCCATTACTATTCTTGTTCCAATTGTTCAAGCAGCCATGTATAGTGAAGGCGAAGCCTATTTTAGCTTATTCACCCAAGGGTTGCAACAACAGTTCAGTTTCACAGGTACATTCCTCAATGGCTATTTGATTGCTTTCGTTGTATTACAAAGTTTACTGGTACATGTACCTTTATTGGTAACGCTTGTTGCTGGAGACATGTTGGCTGGAGAAGCCACGGGTGGCACTTATAGATTATTGTTCACAAGACCTGTTTCGAGACATACAGTCGTTCTTGCCAAGTATAGTGCTGCATTATTATACACGATAGGACTCATAGCCTGGATGTCATTATTGTCTATGGGTATGAGCCTTTTAATCTTTGGTTCCGGGGAGTTATTTATCGTATCAAGCTCAATCACTGTATTACAAAAGGATGATATTTTATGGAGATTCGGCTATGCCTATCTCTTTGGAATATTGAGCATGTCAACAGTTGCTTCAATTGCATTTATGTTTTCAGCTTTGGTGGAAAATTCGATTGGTCCTATTGCCATGACAATGGCAATCATCATTGTTTTTACAATCATATCTGCTTTGGATGCGGGGTTCATAAAAGATGTCAAATACTTGCTTTTCACCAATCATCTGATCTCTTGGAGATTGTTTTTCGAAGAAACAGTACCTGTCGACAGAATTCTTCTTTCAACGTGGGTATTAGGCGGGCATTCAATAGCATCCCTTTTTGTTTCTCTCTTTGTGATTACTAAAAAAGACATATTATCGTAAAGTACTTGTGTAACTTTCTAATAGCATTTCTGTCATTGTCAACATTGGAGATCAAATATGACCGGCTGGCGAATATTGCAAATATGTCTATTCATTGTGACCCTTTCACTTACCGGATTATGGGTAAAAGACGGATTTCAGGTTTTTACCAAAGATAAATCAGAAAAAATAACCATTCAACAAGACGAAATCTTCGGCACAACAATTGAAAAACGCGAATGGGTTGAAGATTTTCAATTTGGTCTATTACCTGATGATCCCCTTCAACCATATAGATCACTATCATTCTACTTGGTAGTTACCATATTTGCATTAGCAATTGCCCAACGTAATATTTCCAAATCCTCAAAAGCATCATTATGAAATCACTCATCGTATTATACGCCTTCATTTTCACAACACTCAATGTATATGCGACTCAATTGGGAAATGTGAAAGGAAAAAAGCTTGTCACGCTCAATAAAGCTGTTGGTTCTTCAATCGTCAAGTTTTACAGTAATTCCCCTTTTGAAAAGTTCGAAGGAAATTCTCAATCATTACAAGGATCCTTTACACTTGTTGCCGATCAGTTAGAGCAAAGCACCGGACAAATATCTTTCCCTGTCAATTCCATGAAAACAGGTCTCTCCAAACGCGATGATCACATGTATGGAAAGGACTGGCTTGATTCAAAAACATACCCTATGATTACATTCGATGTTAAGAAATTCACCGGGATTGCGATAAAGAAGGCAGATATTGCAGGTATTGAATTTTCCGCAATTGCCGAAGGACTTTGTACTTTAAAAGGCGTGGCTAAAAGCGCGAAAGCAAAAATCTATGTAAAGTATGTATTTGAATCAGAAACAACTAAGAAAAGGGCTGAAGGTGATCTTGTAATGGTTGATGCCGATTTTTCTGTGTCACTCAAAGATTTCAATGTTCTTGGGAAAAGTGATATCATAGGAAGCAAAGTGGGTGAAAATATCGACCTAGACATTAAACTATTTGGAAATAGCTCTCATTAATTCTCAAGGAGTATCATGATTTACTTTTCACTACTATGTGCATTGATTGTCGCAGTATCTGTCAATGTTTACGCATATCCCGGTGGAATTACTGGACGATTACTAGCTTCTTCAAGTGGTTGTGGTGATTGCCATGGTGGTTCTCCCTCAACTGCGACATCCGTGTCAATTATAAGTAAGTCAGGTTCATTTACTGTAAAGCCAGGTACAAAACTTGAACTCACCGCAGCGGTTGCTCATCCCTCAAAATTAGCGGCAGGTATCAATATCGGTGTGAAATCGGCACCAAATTCAAGCACTAATATTGGAACCCTTGAAATTGTTGCCGGACAAGGATTGAAAAAATCACAATCCGAATTGGTACAGTCATCTCCTAAAAACATGACGAATGGCAAAACAGAATTTTCATTTACCTGGACTGCCCCAACACAGGAAGGAACCTATTTTATAATGGCAACTGGAAATGCAGTCAATAGAAATGGCGGAGATAGCGGAGATGAATGGAATTACATGCAACCCATTCAATTAACAGTTTCTTCGACTACAGATATTGGAAATGAGTTCGAGCATTCCCTGGTTTCCATATTTCCGAATCCGATTCAAGAGCATTCAGTATTGGAATACCAATTACCAACGAATGCAAAGGTATCTTATACGATATCTAATACTTTAGGACAATTCATAGTAAAGAATGATCTCGGATATCAATTTCAAGGAAAGAATATTGTAGGATTATATGGATTGCATCCTCTCTTACCTTCAGGACATTATATCCTATCAGTATTTTCAGAAGATTTTCGAATATCGATTCCCTTCATAAAACAATAAGTAAAGGCCACTCAATGAGTGGCCTTTTTTCATAAATATTTAGGACGTTGTTGATATTCTATTGGATCATCGATTCCAGCTTGTGAAAACCCTCGTAAACGAAGAGCACATGAATCACAGACACCGCAAGCAACTACATTATCGGCATAGCAACTCCAGGTAAAATGCAAAGGAGCTGTCAACCTCATTCCTTCCTTCACGATGTCACTTTTTTTCATGTGAAGTATTGGAGTTTCAATGCGAATATCAGTACCTGGTTTTGTTCCTTTGGCAATCATCTTTTCAAATGCATCAAAAAATGTGCGCCTACAATCCGGATAACCACTACCATCTTCTTCAACTGCACCAATAAATATAGAATGCGCGCCCAATACTTCCGCCCAACTGACTGCTATCGAAAGGAGATTGGCATTTCGAAATGGAACATAGCTTGTTGGGATTTCTAAATTCCCGAGATCAGCTTTACTAATAGCAATATTCATATCTGTAAGGCTACTTCCTCCAATTCTTGATAGGTGAGAAATGTCGATATCCAAACATTTCTGAATCCCATAAAAGTCACAAACATTTTGAAATGATGCTGCTTCTCTATCTTCCGTTTTTTGTCCATAATGGACATGCAATGCACAAACTTCGAATCCTCTTTCCAGTGCAATTCCTGCGCAAACTGTGGAGTCCATTCCACCACTCATAAGAACAACTGCCAATTCTTTCATGTACTTATATACAGTTTATGTGTATGGATATATACTTCGACTGATTCTGGAACATAACCGCTGATTGATTGATTGCTAGACATTGATTCTCGTATCAGCGTGGAAGAAACGTGAAATAAAGGAGATTTCAAAATCAATGGCATCTTCACCGTCAAACCATCAATCAGCTGTAGAATCAATTCTTGAAGGTCCGCTTGCTCTGTTCTTTGCACAATGCAAAGCTGTGTGCGTGACAATAGGTCTTCCCACTGTTTCCATTCTTTGAATCGGTGAGCTTGATCCTCTCCGATCAGAAGAAAAAGCTCAGCTTCGGGATATTGAGATTGTATATCTTTAACGGTATCAATAGTGAATGATAATCCTTCTCTTTTGATTTCAATGTCTGATACAATAGTACAAGGAATAGCTTCAAATGCTAATTGCAACATGTTTAGTCTATGCATATCCTCAGCCAGGGGTTCATTCATTCTGAATGGTGAGCGCCTTGCGGGAATAATATAGCATAAATCAAGTCCTATCTGATCAATGAATGCCCTGACAAAAGCAATATGTCCACTATGCACAGGATTAAATGTACCACCCATTATTCCGATTTTCATTGCATCCTCCTTTGGATGCCACCTGTATATCCGGCAATAAACAGCATGATGCATGATGCAATGCCACAGATCTTTGGGAGAATATCGCCAATATGCATGTACACAGTTTCCATTGTAGTAAGAGGCACTGCTCCAATGATGGCTGTTTTAGTTTGGGGTTTGGCCATTATCGCAATGGATCCATCCGGATAAATGATACCGGAAACACCGGTATTTCCGCAACGAGCAACTGATCGTCTATTTTCAATTGCTCTCATTTGAGATATTGCGAAGTGTTGCATTGGTCCAGGTGTATTGTCAAACCAAGCATCATTGGTGATGACAGTCAGCATTGTTGCTCCAGATACAGCATAATTTCTAACAAAGTCAGGATATATTGACTCAATGCAGATGACTGTTCCTATTGATGCGACAACAGCATTGCTTTTCATCAGTTTCAGTGGCTGTTGATTGGTGCCTTTTTTCCATCCAGATATACCAACCCCCCATTGCAATATCGAACCAAGCCAAGGAATATCTTGTGAAAAAGGAAAGCCCTCTCCAAATGGGGTTAACTTCATTTTTCTATGAATGCTCACAGATGAATCCTGTACTAAAGCAGCAGCATTATAGGCAACATAGTATTCACCGGGGATTAATCGAAATGGCTTGGCTAATGGTTCTTTAAACGGATCCTTTACGAGTTCCAAATTGGCAAAACCGGTAAGAACCGGAGTTGTTCCAATGATTGATTGCAGACTTGAAAAATCTTTGAATACATTCAATGGTACATTCACAAAAGGTATAGCGGTTTCACTCCAAAGCCAAAAATCTGGAGTATTCTTACCTTTTGTAGCCATGATAGACTTATGAACATATATTTGGTCTTGAACCTCGCCTTCCCATTTATTCCAAGGATTGATATTAGGCTGAACAATGCCAACTGTAATGTGAGGTGAAGTTGTAACAATGCCTCGAACTTCATCAGATCTATAGACACCATATATCACAGTCGAAGAGAAAATGAAGATCAGGGCAAACACATAACCCAACACTTTACGTTTATCTTTGATGAGGATCAATTTGAAAAGAAGCACATTCACAATGATTATTAAAAATGTCAATCCCCATACACCAAAGATATCACCACATTGCTGAATCGGACCCATTGAATTTGCCATATATCCCAAGGACAACCATGGATACGATGCATCGGTCAATGAATGAAGCCATTCATAAGCAACATAGAAACATGGTAACATTACAAATGCGATACTTGATGCCATACGTTGTTTTACATAGTAAAATGCAATAAATGGCAACATTAAAAAGAAAGGATGGCCTAATTGCAAAGCCAAACCGGCGATAATCAAGAAAGGATCGCTTTCTTTTTGCCAACTCCCTACCCACCAATTTGCAATCCCTTGGTACAAAAAAAACGTGCAATACAAATAGCGTATAAGCGATGCTCTTTGTTTGGAAGATTCTGACTCTAGAAGTAGAAATAATGGAATAAAAGCTATGAAAGCCAAAAAGCCGAAGGGCATGGGAGGGAATGCACAACCAAGCATTATTCCGGACAAGCATGCATATGCATATGATTGCCCCCTATGTTTTGGCATCAAGGAAAGAGGAAAAACATATGATTGAGTCAAGGTCATTTGCTTTTATTCAAATTGGCAAGTACAGTTTCACCACCTCTGGTCCGCTGATCTTTCTTCACAAGAATTTCAGCATCGAGAGGAACAACGATATCCATACGAGAACCAAATTTCATCATGCCAATTTGTTCACCTGTGGTCAGTGTATCACCTTGTTTCACAGTACATACAATACGCCGAGCCAATACACCAGTAATCTGTTTGAATAGAACCTTTCCGAAACCGGTTTCAACTCCGATTCTGCTTTGCTCATTCAATTCAGATGCTTTCGGATGCCATGCAACTAAATAATCCCCCTGCATATATCGGTAGAATGCTACATTTCCGGATACAGGAGAACGATTCACATGGACATCCAAAGGTGATAGGAAAATGCTGATTTGCCGTGCTTTTCCTTTGAAAAACTCATTCTCTTCTATTTCAATTATCTCGACCACTTTTCCATCTGCTGGAGCTATGACGATAGAATGATCAAGGAGAGCAGTTTCTGGGATGACGCGCAGTGGGTCTCTGAAAAACCACAATGTGAAAAAGATGATAATAAACCCTAATGCAGTTGAAACCCAGGATAAAGCGCCTGAAAAAACAAATGCAGACAGCACAATCAAGGAAAATCCAATAATAAGCATTGGTATTGCATTATCATATCCATAACGAGTAAGCATATTAATGTCCCAACAAAGTGATCGCACGAACTGATTCAATCATGCGATGATAAAACATAAAATGTTGCACAGCATCAAGAGAAGCTTGAAAATTTGCTGAATATTTAAAATGAGCAGTTCCAATCCGTGGATCGGCATCACTTCCTTTTGTAATTGAAAGTATCTCATCTGACTCCGGCACATCATCAGCAGCACAAAGCGTTGTAAGTTCAATCAATTCCGGAGAATTTTCATCTTTACATGCCCAAAAAACCATTGGTAATGGTAACTCTTGAAAGTCTGACCATTCCTCACAAATATCCAATGCACCTTGGCCTTTGGAAGCATTCCATGCAATCCAGGCATCATACTGTGAATCTGTAAGTTCTGAATCCTCTCCAATTGCAGAATCAAACATTATCTCTGGAAATAGATCGTATTTCTCTGCCAAGCAAAGAGCTCCAATTCGTAGAAAATACACATCCTCTTGCAAACCAAGAAGCTGAATTTCTTCTTTACCCGGAACAAAATGGATTGAAGCAAGATTCGAACATCCTTCAATAGATAAAGCCAAAGAAGGAATGATTCTTAACTCAGATGGATGCCTTGCAAAACTTAATGGATCAATCAATGCGATATCTGCAGTTCCCTTGTATAAACTCTGCGCGCATTCATATTCCGAAAGTACACGGCATTCATATCCACGCTCCTGACAAACTGATTGAGCATTTGCAGTCAAAGAAGAATAGGCAGGATTATGGGGAATAGCAATTGTTAATGACATGGTAGAACTATTGATTGATAAACAATACTTTTGGGTGTCAAATGCAGAATTCATGGCAAATTTACACAAAAAACCTAGTCTTTGCCCCTAAACACAGTGAATCTTGACGTATTCTTTTCAATTGAAGTCAAAACTTGATTGGCAAAGCCCCCGTTTTGTTAAATTTGCTTCGAATTTCGCCTAACTTAACCAATTATCACCATGTCCATATTTGTTCCTGAGCATATCCAACAATTATTGCCTTATACACCCGGCACATCTATAAAATCGGTTCAAGAGAAGCATGGCATTACTGATATCGTCAAACTTGCTTCCAACGAAAATCCTTTGGGTGCTTCACCAAAAGCGCTCCATGCATTACGAAATATACAAGCAGAAGATCTTTCCGTCTATCCTGATGGAGGCGAATTTCTTTGTTCGGCAATAGCCAAAAAATTTAATGTAAACAAAGATGAAGTTGTTTGCTATAACGGATCTGATGCATTGATGCATTTGATCATGCGTTGCTTCACAGTACCTGGTGATACAATCGTTTCGAGCGAAGGAACATTCGTAGGTTATTATGTTGCCACTTCAATTGCCAATCTCAATCGTGTAGCTGTACCACTGACCTCGGATTATCGATTTGACATAGATGGCATCATACAAGCCATTGATGAAACAACTAGGATTGTATACATAGCAAATGCAAATAACCCTACCGGGACACATATCACAAAATCGGAATTTGAAAAACTCCTTGCTGCCCTTCCAGACAATGTCCTTTTGATCATGGATGAAGCATATTATGAATACACTGAAATCATAACTGATGATTATCCGAACAGCTTGCTCCATCGCAGACCAAACATGATAACATTGCGGACCTTCTCCAAAGTATATGGTTTGGCTTCGCTTCGTGTTGGGTATGCAATTGGTCCAAAGGAGTTGATATCGGTTATGTCCAAGTCAAAATTAACATTTGATCCCGGAACACTCTCCCAATTAGCTGCTGTAGCAGCTATGGAAGATGAAGATTTTCTTCAGGAAACAATTCAGCTCAATAAAAGAGGTTTGAAATCATTTCAAGAGGCCTTTGCTAAGCAGGGTTGGAAGATATCTCCATCGGTTGCGAATTTTTCCATGATTGACTGTGGTATCGAAGACAATGCCATTCAATTGACAAATGATCTTGAAAAAAGAGGAATAATTGTGCGTAGACTTGGGGGGTTCAGACTGCCCCATTGCATCAGAATCAGCACCGGAACTGACGATACCAATCAAAGAGTGATTCTCACCATGCAGGAATTGATTGCTCATTATGCATGAGCAATTTGTTATTTTTACCGAACTTTATTCATTGGATGCTTTGTCATGGAAACACTTTCCGCTACATCATCACAATCTGCTGTCACCGATTTTCTTCCTATCAATGGAACCGATTATATCGAGTTCTATGTGGGGAATGCAAAACAAGCATCGTATTTTTATCGTACAGCTTTTGGTTTTGATCTTATTGCTTATGCCGGCCCCGAAACAGGCATAAGGGATCGGGCAAGTTATGTTTTGAAGCAAGGCAAAATCAGACTTATTCTCACAACTCCGATGCATCCCGGAAATGAAATCAGTTCACATATAGACAAACATGGCGATGGAGTGAAAGTCCTTGCCTTGTGGGTAGATGATGCCGAACAATCTTGGAAAGAAACTACTTCTCGAGGAGCAAAAAGTCATACTGAACCAACCATACTTCGCGATGAATTTGGCGAAGTGAAGATTGCTTCCATACATACCTATGGCGATACAATTCATACATTTGTTGAACGCAAACAATATGATGGCATTTTCATGCCGGGCTATGTTCCTATCAAAGATGGATATACAACCACTGATGTTGGTTTGCTGTATGTAGATCACTGTGTTGGGAATGTGGAATTAGGCAAAATGGATGAATGGGTTCGATTTTATGAAGAAGTCATGGGATTCTCTTTACTCTTAACTTTTGATGATAAAGATATCTCCACAGAGTATAGCGCTTTGATGAGCAAAGTTGTTTCTAATGGAAATGGCTATATTAAATTTCCTATCAATGAACCTGCCGAAGGAAAAAAAGCAAAATCTCAGATTGATGAATATCTGGAATTCTATCATGGTCCCGGTGTTCAGCATATCGCTGTTGCCACGCATGATATTATAGCAACCGTCTCTGCCCTTAAAGAACGAGGCGTTCAATTTTTACGTGTTCCAGACACTTACTATGATGATTTATTGGACCGTGTCGGAGCAATCGACGAAGATATTTCACCGCTTCGAGAGCTTGGTATTTTGGTAGATAGAGACGAAGAAGGATATCTTCTTCAAATTTTCACCAAACCTGTTGAAGACAGGCCAACATTATTCTTTGAAATAATCCAAAGAAAAGGCGCTACATCTTTTGGCAAAGGAAATTTCAAAGCACTATTTGAATCTATTGAACGCGAACAAGCATTGAGAGGAAATCTGTAACAACGGATTTCTCATTTACCCATACATATTGTTTCATTAGGAAGTACTATGTCTTCTCAAAAAACACCTCCGAGTTATCACGAAATACCGTTTTTTCAATCGGTAAATACTTATTTCGATAAAGCAGCAGCATTGCTCGATCATTCCAAAGGACTTTTGGATCAGATTCGTGCATGCAATGCTGTTTATCAAATTCAATTTCCGGTTCGAGTAAAAGGTGAAATCCAAGTTATATCTGCATGGAGAGCAGAACACAGTCATCATAAACTTCCATGCAAAGGCGGAATTCGTTATAGCGAAGATGTAAATCAAGATGAAGTGATTGCATTGTCTGCGCTTATGACATATAAGTGTGCGGTAGTGAATGTTCCCTTCGGAGGTGGTAAAGGCGGAATCAAAATCAATCCCAAGAACTACTCTGTTGATGAATTGGAACGTATAACCAGAAGATATACCGTAGAATTGATTCACAAAAATTTCATTGGACCTGCGGTTGATGTTCCCGCTCCGGATTATGGTACCGGCATGAGAGAAATGTCTTGGATTGCAGATACCTATCAGACAATAAAGTTTGACGATGTTAATGCTTTGGGTTGCGTTACGGGCAAGCCAATTTCACAAGGCGGTGTCAATGGAAGAACTGAAGCAACCGGAAAAGGCGTGTTTTATGGCGTCCGAGAAGCTGTTAATGATGCTGAACTCATGAAATCAATTGGTTTGACAACAGGTTTAGATGGAAAGAGCGTTATTGTTCAAGGCTTTGGGAATGTTGGGTATCATGCTGCTAAGTTTATTGCTGAAGGTGGTTCAAGAATCATCGGCATCATTGAATGGGATGGAGCTGTTTACAATGCAGATGGTATAGACATCAATGCATTGAAAGAACATCATGGTCAAACTGGTTCCATTAGAAATTTTGCAGGTGCAAAAACAATTGATGAAGGTAATTCACTACTCGAGTATCCCTGCGATATTCTCGTCCCTGCCGCACTTGAATCACAAATTACTGATTGGAATGCCGATCGCATTCAGGCGAAAATCATTGCTGAAGGTGCGAATGGTCCCATTGCTGCATCAGCAGAACCTACACTCCTTGCTAAAAATATCCTCATCATTCCTGACATGTATATCAATGCCGGCGGAGTGGTTGTTTCATACTTTGAATGGTTAAAGAATCTTTCTCACGTTCGTTTTGGTCGCTTGGACAAACGATATGAAGAAAACTCTAAAAAAGGTCTGATTTCTACCATCGAAAATTTAACAGGCAAATCTTTGACCTCGGCAGAAAAGTCAATCCTCGTACAAGGTCCAAATGAAGTAGACTTGGTAAATTCAGGACTTGAAGATTCAATGATAGGGTCTTATCATGAGATAATGAATGTATGGAGAAACAAGTCAAATGTGAAGGATATGCGTACAGCGGCCTTTATTTCTGCAATAGATAAAATCGCTGCATCTTATAATCAAATGGGGATTTTCCCTTAATTTCCCCTTTTAGTGAAGATTTAGCCCGAGTAATTGCTTATTCGGGCTTTTTTGTTTCTTATTGATAATATCAACTATTTCAATGTAATGTGTTGTTTAATCAATGGTTTGTGGTATTTTCGGTTAAGTATTTGGTGTTGATGTGCGCCATTACTTGTGGTCACTAGTGTAATTGTTTTATTGTTGACCTCGTTAATCACTACACATCTACGGAAGGTTTGTTATGAATATTTATGTAGGCAATTTGCCGTACACGATGGGATCCGAAGAACTTCGTTCCCTTTTTGAGTCATACGGCAATGTCACAGGTGCCTTTGTCATTACAGACAAAATCTCCGGTCGTTCACGCGGCTTTGGTTTTGTTGAAATGGATAATGATGATGAAGCAAGAGGCGCCATCGAATCAACCAATGGCAAAGAGTTCAGCGGACGTACATTGGTAGTAAATGAAGCTCGTCCACGCGAAGAACAATCACGCGGTCCACGTCGTGATTTCCGCGGCGGCGATCGTCGGTCAGATCGATATGAATGATGAGATATAAATCCCCTGATCATCGATACAGACAGTAAACAGAACCCTCGGCTTTCTTATTAGCCGAGGGTTCTTTATTTTTGTGTCATCATTTTCGAGCCATACCATGCAACATCATTCCGAAAAAGGAATTGCCATACAGTCATATCTCATCGATGTGTTTTTCATCTGGTATGTCTTGATTTCATTAGATCGAATCATCATTCCCGCCTTAATCACATATATACCACTACATGGCTTTATCATCCAAGTTGGATACCTTGCTATAGCAGGAATAAGCTCATACATAGTAAGAAGATTCGAACAATCAGCAGGAATGTTTATCCTTTCAGATACACATCATGCTATGCCATTGTTTGGTAAACATCTCATGTGGCTTGCTTTCAGCTGTTCAATCATAGCAGGTTGGATAATAACCGATATTTCACCGATTGATTTTTTCTCAGCCAAAGGATTGCAATCTGCTTCTAATATTTTTACTGCATTAATAACTCCAGAGCTCAGCATCTTTGACATTGCCCTAAAAGCCCTAATTGAGACTGTATATATAGCTTTGACTGCAACCGTCATAGCTCTCCCCCCATCATTCATTCTGAGTTTTTTGAGTGCTAGAACACTCATGAAAGGCAGCACTCTGTCTTTTTCGATTTACAATGTGATTAGATTCATTACAAATTTCTCTCGTTCGATTGAACCTTTGATCTGGGCCATCATCTTTTCTGTCTGGGTTGGTATAGGTCCGTTCGCCGGCATGCTAGCGCTTATGGTTCACACTGTTGCTTCGCTCACAAAACAATATTCAGAGCAAATTGAAGATATTGATAATGGACCTATTGAGGCAATAGAGGCTACTGGAGCGCATCCACTTCAAGTGATTACATATGCAATCATTCCACAAATAGTGATTCCATTTTTGAGTTTTACGATTTACCGTTGGGATATCAATGTCAGAATGGCAACGATCATTGGTTTGGTAGGTGGTGGTGGTATCGGAACGATGCTTATGCAATATCAGGGTTTGGCTCAATGGCATGAGGTGGGTCTCATCATCATCATGATTGCATTTGTTGTATGGATCATGGATTATGTTTCGGCAAGAATACGCGAGGCGCTTCGATAATCAATACATTGCAGAATACACGTTATTGCCATGTTTTCCGAATTGTTCATAGTAACCGGTATACCATTGCAACAAGTCAGCTCCATTCTGTTTTGCAAACTGCACATCTTCCTTGCTTTCTATTCCACCTGTAGCAATAATCATAAATTCAGGTACTGATAACTCTTCCCGATAGCGTTTTGCCTCAGAGATCAACGCTGTTGATGCCTCTCTAACAATCACTCCGCTTAAACCTCCACCAAATTCTTTCGTGAAATAGTCATAGAGATGTCTATCTGATGAATGAATCAAATGTTCCATTTCTTTATATCGAGTTGAGGTATTTCCGAAATTGATTCCAGAAAAGGAACGATCAATCAATGCCTTCATTAGTTGCTGAACTAATTCTTGATCAGTATCATTGGAAAATTTGACAAATACAGGTATTGAAGAGAGGTCTATTTGAGAAGACACTGCATCCAATCGCGCAAGAAGAGATAGTTCTAGTGTGCTATGATTCACATCATGGCCTGGGACATTCGGACAACTTTCGTTTAACTCCAGAAAATCACATCCGGCATCAATATATGCTTTCATTCCCTCAATCAATCCTTTCATCGCTTGTTCAGTGGGCATTCCGGGATCCAAGGCAATACTGGCACCAATTGGGAAATGTGCAAACCTCGTAAAACCTGCAATTTTCGCAGCAGTTTCTCTATGACCATCATTAGGCAAACCAAGCCAATTCGATGCAGCATGTGTTTTAGGATATGGAACAAATGGATGTAGAATACCATGTTTGGTATTCCCTTTTCTTGGTAAGGATGTAGTTGTTCCGCAAAGATAGAAACCTGCGCCTTGAGCATATGCTCTCTCATAACCTTCTGCTTGCTTATACATTCCGGCAGCATTACCCAAATAAGACCTAAAAGTAAGATGTTTGAATGATATAGATACTTGATCTGGAATTGAAACAACAGATACATCATCTTGAGCTGCAACCTTGGAAAACCAAGGCCTGGTAGATGAATATAAGCGAGTAAATAATGTGGCTGGCAATGCACCCAAGGCAGGACGCAATGTATGATCTAATTTGGAAAGTAAGGTGACTAGAGACATAATGCAATCATAATTCTTTACGTAGTCGAGCAACAGGAATTCTCATTTGCTCCCTATATTTTGCAACAGTTCTACGAGCAACATTCAATCCTTGTTTTTTTAGCTCGGACATCAATTTGTCATCACTATGTGGCTTGAGTTTTGGTTCCTTATCAATCAAATCTTTTATTTTTTGTTTGATGACTGTTGTTGATATCTCTTCGCCATCATCGCTCGGCAATGATTCACTAAAGAAAAATCGTAATTCATAGGTTCCGAAATCAGTTTGAACATATTTTCCATTGACTATGCGGCAAATCGTGGAAACATCCATTCCCGTCACATCTGCAACATCTTTATAGATTAATGGTTTAAGGGCACTTTCACCATATCTGAAGAAATCTTTTTGAGCACCAGCAATTCCCGTCATGACTTTGAGCATTGTCTTTTTTCTTTGCCTTATGGCTTGAAGTAAAAACTTTGCATCATCATATTTTTTACGAAGCCATTCTTTTGTTTCTTTATTGTATTTGCGATATCGAGCTTCTTTTTTCAAATCTTCATACATTTTATTCAGCTTCAACTGAGGAATACGAGTATCATTGACATTAATCATGATTTCATCACTATCATCATCGATTGAAATTACAAAATCAGGTATGACGCTAGTGGTTGCCATAGATATTCCCATTCCACCAGGTTTGGGATTCAAACGGCGTATAGCATCAATAGCCGATTTCAGTTCATCCTCATTTATCGAAAATTGTCTGCACAAAACTGTATAATGTTTCATGACGAATACATCATAACTCTTTTCCAATATACGTCGGGCCAATAGCTCAGAATCCGTAGGATTGCTTTTTGCATGCAATTGAAGCAATAAACACTCACGAAGATCCCTTGCTGCTATACCGGGCGGTTCTTGTTGTTGCACATAATGCAGTGCTTTTTCAGCCAGTTCTATTGTTACTGATGCAACGGGTATTGGAGCAATTGGTTCCTCCACTGCAAGATCTGGATCTTCATCCTCCAGATTGTCGAAGTAGGAATTACTAGACATGGAGTTTTTTTTGATTGACTCTTCCAAGAAACGCTTATGTCTTCGAAGATATTCTCTATGTGCTTTATGATTTTCTTCCAAGATTCTAGTATTGACATCATCGACCAAATCTTCGAGTGAACGACGTAAATAACCATCATCTTCCAAATTTCCGATGATGGTATAGCATAAGAGTTTTTCTTGATCATTGAGATTGAGCATATTCACTTGTTCTATCAGATCATCAGTGAAAGTGGTTAACTCGCTTTGCTCATTATAACCATAATCATCTTCATCATCAAAATCACCTGAACCTTGTTCTGGTGTTCTCGTTTCATTCCAAGCCAATTCGTAAAAATCGAAAGGATCATGGTGCTCTGCATCGAAAGGAACAGGTTCATCATAATCATATGTTTTGTCATTATAATCATTGCCCTCCATCACATCTTTAGGGACAGTGCTTAGGAGATTTTCGCTTGGTTCAAAATCCGAATCTTCTTCAATGGAAATCATTTCATCTGAAGACTCATCAAGCATTGGATTCTGCTCAACTTCCTGACGTACATGTTGTTCCAATTGCAAAATTGGTAATTGCAGGAGCTTCAAATATTGAATTTGTTGTGGTGTTAGTGTTTGCAGAAGCGATGTCTGCAAATTCATAGATACTTTCATTGCCATTATTCGCTCTCCTGACTCATAAATTCTTGTGCTTGATTATACCAGTTCTCCCCATATGCACGAATTAAGGCTTCACGCACCGAGTGTATAACCATACTCTGTTGTTTTTTGCCATGCTCAATTGCCGGTTTGCATTCTTCGAATGGTTGATAACTGAGATAATCACCACCGAAATTTCGAATACGAATTGGAAACAAATGACATGACAATGGCTTCCTAAATGTGGTTTGCTTTTCAAAAAATGCTTTTTCTAGTCCACATTTGGCAATCCCTTTATCCCTAAATACAAAAACACAATCAGCATCATCAATACATTGCACGAAAGGTTCATCAGGTGTTCCACCAATCCATGATTCATCATTGAGAATTTGTATAGATTCCTCATCAAGATAGGAAAGTACCGAAGGAATTGCTTCTTTTATAAACGGAATTTCCCTTTTATCCAATGGAGCTCCCTCCCCACCTTTGAGGGTACAGCATGCACCTTTGCAAGCCTGCACATCGCATGAAAAATGCTCATGGATGATTGCTTCATCCATTAGTATTGAATCTATAAGAATCATGGCGCTAATATTGTGTGGATACGCCTGATGCAATTGCTGCTTTGCATCGTGGTATGATTTTTGCCTAAACTACAATTTGTCGATGATATTTGCAAAGAAAGTACAAAAAAAGCGGTCAACCTTGTAATACGTTAACCGCCCTTCATTTTCTGCTAAACATTCCTATATCTGTGGATGAATAGGAAAATCTTTACAGTACTCACTAACTTGTTGCTTCACATCAGCCGCAATCTGAGGTTGATCGATATGTTGAATGACTTTATCAATAAATTCAGCAATCTGCTTCATGTCATGCTCTTTAAAACCCCTTGATGTCATAGCAGCTGCTCCAAGACGAATACCGGATGTTACCAATGGTGGTTGGGTATCATAAGGAACAGCATTTTTATTACAGGTTATGCCTGCAGAGTCTAATGCTATTTCGGCTTGTTTGCCTGTTACACCTTTATTTCGCAAATCTATGAGCATAAGGTGATTATCGGTACCGCCGCTTACGATATCATACCCCATTGAAATAAGTGAATTTGCCATGCTATTAGCATTGCTAACCACTTGCTTGGTATATGTATCAAACTCATCTGAAAGTGCTTCTTTGAAAGCAGTTGCCTTTGCTGCAATAACATGCATCAAAGGGCCACCTTGTATTCCCGGCATAACCATTGAATCAATGAGCTCTCCCATGAGTTTTTTTCTTCCTGACTTTGGCGCAACTGCACCAAAAGGGTTTTCATAATTGGATCCCATCATAATTATCCCGCCACGTGGACCGCGTAGTGTTTTATGGGTGGTACTTGTTACAATATCACAATGTGGAACAGGATTATCCAAACGACCTTTTGCAATCAAACCTGCAGGATGCGCAATATCTGCTAAGAGAAATGCTCCGACGGAATCAGCGATTGTTCTAAATGCTTTGAAGTCAATGTTTCTTGAGTAGGCTGAAGCGCCAACTGTAATCATTTTCGGACGATGTTCTTTTGCTAGGTCTGCAACTTTATCATAATCAATTCTACCTGTTTCTTTGTCTAGACCATAGGGAATGAAATTGTAAAATTTCCCGGAAAAATTTACGGGTGATCCATGTGTGAGATGTCCACCATGCGATAAATCCATACCCAATACTGTGTCGCCGGGTTTGAGATACACAAAATAGACCGCCATATTTGCACCACTTCCACTATGTGGTTGAACATTCACATATTCTGCACCGAATAATTGTTTTAAGCGATCACGGGCCAAATCCTCAGCTACATCAACCCATTCGCATCCACCATAATATCGTTTTCCGGGGTACCCTTCCGCATATTTGTTGGTGAGAACGGAACCTTGTATTTCCATTACTGCCTGCGATGTGAAATTTTCACTTGCGATCAATTCAATCTTTTGCTGTTGACGATTATATTCGCCTAGCAATGCGGCAAATAATTCAGGATCATGTTGTTTGGTGATATCGTACATAGTAATTTACTGTTGAATAAAACGTAGAGAAGAAATACCACTTACATCTTGAATCCTTGCAATGTAAATACCTGCAGGAAGTAGCGGCAATGTCATGATAGATGTGTCGGTTGATTGCGATGAAAATACAGTCCTTCCCAACAAATCAGACACAACAACAAATACTGATTGATCAGTATGATTGTTCGAAAACTGGAGAATACCATTCATTCCTTGCGGAATAGGATGTATCTTTAGTGAAGCATGAGCAATGTTATTATTTTCTTCATTGATTGATGTGAATGGTGCATCAATACAAATGGTTTCACCTGTTACTCCGTGAACGAAACAAGAGAGCGAAGGAGCCAATGAATCTGCTTGATCAGAAAAGTTGAAATTCCAAAGTGGAGTACCTGCAGTGAATGGTGTCTCAGGGATATCGAATGGAGACGTGAACAACACAATAAAAGCAGATTTAGCTTTTGGATTTTCTTTTATGAATGATTGATATGTTGCATTTGCATTAACCTTATTCACAATTGCATCCGAATTCATGACCAATGCGGTAGGAATGGAATCTTGCGGCTGGAATGGAATATCTCCCGGTACAGCATCAGGCGGCAAAGGAAATTGCTGAAGACCAAGTATCGGAACTTTGATATAAGCCAGTAATTTTGTTGCAGAATTCCCGCTTGCATCTTCTACGCCTAGTATATAAATCCAAACAGGAGAACGTCCTGTTTTCATATCGAATGCAGTTGTCAATAGCCCACCAGCGCCTGCTGCAATGCCGGCTGTATCCCCAATAGTGGCTACAGTTGTCAGAATCGGCCTTTTCCAGCCTGAATCAGCTGCTACTTTTTTCACTGATTGCAACCCTTCTTTCATCAAAAATGGCTGAGTGAACTGAGCAATGGCATAATCCTGTAAGCAAAGGAACAATGCGAATGCGATGACTATTCGAATAAATCGGCGAAGCACCATGATAATTACCTCAGTTTATGCTTAAAACTTTCAGATGACATATTATCCACAAATTTAGGGAAATGATATGCCATCTGCATGAATTAATGATGACAAACACTTACTTTATTGTAATAAGTGCCCCATAGAAAAGCATAGTATTTGTAATTTTGCAATCTGTTTTGAACGAAAACTATTGATTCTCACATGAATATCTCGAAATCAGACTGGATCGGCATAGCTAGAACCCTTATAACATCCCGATTGATTGATGTTATTGAAGAGCTTGAATTGGCTGAAAAAGGAGTAGTTCTCTATCAATTTTCTGCCAGGGGGCATGAACTCGGTCAAATCATTTTGGCGCACTACTTGAATAATCCTCATGATGGTGCCACAGTATATTATCGCTCTCGTCCATTTGTACTTGCCGCAGGAATGACAATTGAAGAAGCATTCGCAGGTCCAATTTCAAATACAGGTAGCTTGAATGGTGGAAGAGACATTGGCGTAGTGCATCATCTCCCTCCTCGAAAAGGCGTAACCATAATGCCGGCAAGTGGTGATGTCGGAGCGCAATTCACACCTGCAGTTGGGTGGGCCCAAGCAGCAGTATATCGTTCATCTGTACTAGAAGAACAAGATTGGAATGAATCAATAGCGGTTGCGCTTGGAGGTGATGCTTCATGTGCTACGAATGGATTTTGGTCTGCACTCACTATCGCCACCACCCAAAATTATCCTATGATCTTTTTCATAGAGGATAATCATTATGGAATATCCGTAACCGGGGACTATCAAACACCCGGTGGAAATATTGCGCATAATCTTGCTGCTTTTTCCAATCTTCTCATTCTTGAAGGAGATGGAACAAATCCGGAAGAAACGGCTGAGTTGATTTTCAATGCAATCCAACATGCAAGAAAACGCATTTCTCCTGTTCTCATACGATTGGATGTTCCAAGATTATGTGGGCATTCAGGAAAAGATTCCCAAACGTATAAAACAGAACAACAAAAACGTCAAGAAAATGAGCGCGACCCGATGGATTCACTGAAGCGCTTTTGCATCAAGAAAAAAATTCTCTCAGAAAAAGAATGGATGCGTCTGTATGAAGAATGCGAAGCTGAAGTGAGGCAATCTCTAGAGATTGCATTGTCCTTGCCTATTCCTGATAGTTCTTTCATAAAAGATCATGTGTTCTTTCAAGGTACTAGTCAGGAAATTGGCGGAACATTACCCGAACAGTTGAGACTATTGCCTCTTACTGAAGAAAAACCTCAAACAAGAATGGAGTTGATAAAAGGGATTCGCGCCACGCTCGATACTGAACTCATGGTAAATCCCAGAGTTGTGGTTTTCGGTGAAGATGTAGGCATGAAAGGAGGAGTGCATGGGGCTACAATGGATTTGCAAATCAAACATGGGGCAGACAGAGTGTTTGATACTTCTCTTTCTGAAGAAGGGATCATAGGACGATCCATAGGCCTGGCATTTGCCGGCTTGGTTCCTGTACCCGAAATCCAATTTCGTAAATATCTTGATCCAGCAATGGAGCAATTTAATGATGCAGGAACAGTAAGATGGAGAACGAATAATAGATTTGCTTGTCCATTTGTCGTAAGAATACCTGTCGGACACAGCAAAGTGGTTGGCGATCCATGGCATAGCGTATCCGGCGAAGCCATATTTGCACACACTATTGGCTGGAGAATAGCATTCCCAAGCAATGTGCGTGATGCTGTTGGATTACTCAGAACGGCATTACGGGGAAATGATCCTACTGTTTTTTTGGAACATCGCAATCTTCTTGATACATTTTCGGGGAGAGGTGATTATCCAGGTGATACATTCGTATTACCATTCGGTAAGGCCAATATTGTAAAGGAAGGTACAGACGCAACTATCGTAACTTGGGGAGAAATGCTCTATCGTGTGATTGACATTCAACAGGAATTGAAAGAGTATTCTCTTGAAATCATTGATTTGCGGACCATATGCCCCTGGGACAGAGAGGCAGTATTGCAATCTGTACGAAAGACAGGACATTGCTTGATTGTTCATGAAGATTGCATGACCGGAGGTTTTGGAGCTGAAATTTCAGCAGCGGTCACTGAAGATGCATTTTCATTTCTGGATGCACCAGTCATGAGGATTGCAACACCCGATATACCAATTCCATATAACAAATCATTGATGGATGCTGTTATACCCACGAAGGAATTGATCAAGGAACGATTGCATCAGCTTCTACGTTTTTAATGCTTGTTCACCTAAAATGAGGATTGCGCAATGGAGCGCATAATGTTTAAATCAAAAATACACCGTGCTACCATTACTCAAGCGGAATTGCATTATGAAGGTAGTCTTACCATTGATACTGACTTGATGGATGCTGCGGATTTATTACCATATGAGAAAGTTGCCATTGTCAATATCAATAATGGCGAACGCCTAGAAACCTATATCATTCCTGGTGAACGAGGAAGCAAAACCATTTGTTTGAATGGGGCTGCCGCAAGAAAAGGCGTTGTTGGTGATCGCATTATCATCATAAGCTATGCAAGCATGTCCGATGAAGAAGCCCGCTTGTATAAACCAACCATAGTCTTGGTTAACGAGAACAATGATATCGTAGACCGATTTCATTCAATAGAACCACAAAACCTACTATCATAATCAACGTTCATGAATGTAGTCATCATCATTCTTGCTGCAGGCAAGGGCACTCGGATGGGGTTAACAGATAAACCCAAAGTCATGGCTGAATTATGTGGCAAACCACTGATTGGTCATGTATTAGATGCAATCATACCCCTTCAGCCGAAAGAAATACTGCCTGTCATCGGATATAAGAAAGAAATTGTTGAACAATATCTATTCGAACAGTATCCGGGCATCAAATCTACTTATCAATTGGAGCAATTGGGAACTGGGCATGCTGTGATGCAAACTGCAGAAAGACTTTCGAATTATGATGGATATGTATTGATTTTGACCGGTGACACACCATTAATCAATACTCAGACATTATTAGATTTACTCAATAAAACTCAAGATTTATCACCAGCTCCAATTGCAATTACTGTCTCTACATTCCTCGATGAACCAAAGGGATATGGAAGAATCCTACGTACATCCAACGGTGATTTCGTTGGCATCATGGAAGAAAAAGATGCAAGTGATGCAGAACGATTGATTCAAGAAATCAATACCGGAATGTTTCTCGTACAGTCACGTCACCTCTTTGATGCATTATCTAACATTTCAAATGCAAATGTTCAAGGCGAATATTATCTCACAGACATCATTGGATATTTATACAAGCAAGGACATACTGTTGCTGCGATTCCGGCTCTCAATTCATCTGAGTTTATGGGTATAAATACATTGGCTGAACTTCAACAAGCAGAAGCAGTCTATTCATCCACATCCAAACACTCTTCATAATGCTTACATCAATCAATCATATTGGCATTGCTGTAAAAGATCTTGAAGCTAGCAAAGCTCGATATTCATTACTTTTTGGTGTTGAGAAATTTCACGAAGAAACCGTCGAAACACAAAAAGTACAGATTGCTTCATTCTCATTGAATGGCATTCTGATTGAATTGACTGCGGCTATATCTGATGATTCACCTATTGCCAATTTCATCAATAAACGTGGCGAAGGTATTCATCATATAGCATTCACTTCTGATTCTATCTCAGATGATTTATCAAAAGCAAAAGAAAACGGAATCAAACTCATCAATGAATATCCTGTGCCGGGTGCTCATGACATGCACATTGCATTTCTTCACCCTGGTTCAACAGGAGGCGTATTAATGGAATTTTGCCAACCTCAACAATCAAATAAATGACCGAACAAACAATTAATGCAGCAATAGAGCATATTGTAGATCCTGATCTCAATCTCAGTTTACGAGAACTTCAATCGATAAAAGCCATTGAAATAGATGGAAATACAATATCAGTTTACATAGAATTGTTTCCTCCTGTACATTGGATTGCAAAAACTATTGAAGATGCTATAAAAGATAGCATTCTTTCAATAACAGAAGGATTTGAAATCAGGATTTTTGTCCGCGAAATATTGATTCCGCGCATGACTAATCCCAATGTTCTACCAACTGTGAAACATCTCATCGCTGTTTCTTCCGGCAAGGGTGGTGTTGGCAAATCTACCATAGCTGCGAATCTTGCTGCCTCTCTCGCTCAAAGAGGTGCAACGGTCGGATTGCTTGATGCAGATATCTATGGCCCGAGT
>SXZI01000003.1 GCA_005788035.1 Bacteroidota bacterium | reverse complement strand
TTTTTTCGATCGCAAACAAAAACCATCTTCGTTGTATCGTTCTTTGAAGATTCAACCGAAATCACCAATGTCTGTTTATCAAATGGATAATCTTTTGTTTTCCATAATTGTCTGACCGTTGCTTTTGTTTTGGTAGAAAACAAGAAATCCTTACCTACAGTTTCTATATATGGTGATTCAAGGGTGACATCATTTGAATTCATCACTTCAAATTCATTTGCGAAATCAAATGATGGATTGCTATATCTACACCAATAATATGCATCATATTTGAATGAATGAGCCGATAAGTCCAAATCATGAAGAGAAGTTAAATACATCCCAATATGAACTGTATCGGGTTTGGCAATTAGTTGGAATGAACATATTGAAAACAAGAGTAGAAAAGCTGAGGATAATGTATTCATGGCCTTGTCTAGGAAGTTCGGTAAACTACTGCAATTATACGATGAAAAGCAATCCTATATGTTTCAAGTTTTCCCCAGTTTGCATTATGTTCTTTTAATCACTAATTCATGTTTAAAGCTTCTATTACCGGATTCTATATGTATTGCATAAACGCCGTCATATAGCAAGGAACAGTCTATGTGAGAAATTGTACTTCCTTGCTCGAGAATACCATTTGCAACTTCATTACCTGAAAGATCATGAATCGTGATTGTAATGTGCTCTCTGATCACATCATTTGCCTGAATGATCAGCAAGTCATTTGAAGAAAAGAATATTGTAAATGCACTTGGAGTCAGTTCTTGTACGGAAGTTGTTGGAATATAGGTCTCCACGGGTTCACCAACATTTTGAACTTTAGCGGCGACAATTGAACCATAAAAGGTTGGTCCTATGGCATAGGGATATGCTGAATTCCATTGCTCATCCACTGTGCAAAAATAGGCATACGTTCCATTTGGATATTCCGGAGTAATGCAGAAGCGTCCATTATGAGTATCCAAATAGTCGTCCTCTCCGGGATGGGAAATGAATTCATAATCCTCATTGAAATATCCAAGAGGGAATGTTGTACTTACAGGTGGACCATCAGTCACATCGCTTCCATCAGCATAATGTGTGCGTGTTGAGATTGAACGTAACCGATATCCTGATTGCATTCTCACTATTCCACCGGTGCCATCTGCATTCTTGAATCCATATGCACCATAGACGGGAAAACCATCATAAGCAAAACCAATCAATGGTGAATGTATTCCCGGATTGATGGTGTATAAACCCTCTGCATCATATAGTGAACAAACATCGTAAATCACTTTCTTATCCAATTTGAATGCTGAGGGATTTTGATGATGATGATAATTACCCATGGCGGGATGTCCTTTCGCACAATCGAAACCGATTCTTTCTGCAACAATTGCATCACGATTCCAAATACCGTCTCCTTTTCCCATGATTGGTCCACCAAGAACGCGCTGCTGAGCATTACTCCAAGACACTCCATCACGAGGATCAAACAATGCTACACCATTGATAAAAAGACCGATATTACCCATTGTGGTTTTTACAGGTGTCCCTTCATGCTTTATTGCTTTCAATGGAAAACGAAAGATTCCATTCTGATTTTGAGCTTGTGAAGGATTGCCATCCTGAAAAGGTCCTGTGGGATAGGTGGGAATACCATTTGTGGACACATAGACATTGTTAGCTGAATATCGCACCAATTGGACATTCGCTTTGATATTATTGCTGATTGGTGTTGAATTATTCTTCATATAATATGAACCAACTATGGTTGTATTCTGCAACCAAGAAGTGATCATGGGATTGGATTGACTCAATAAGGTTATTGAGCATGCGATGAATAAGACGATATACTTCATTGTGTAACCTTATAAGTAGAATAAGATGCATTAAATATGAATGTCTTGTCTGTTAGTGCATGTAGAAAAGCAAGTAAATCTGTTTCTTGATTATCACTTAAGCGTAAAGAAAAAAGAATATCAGAAAGCTCATCTTCATTGTCAATGTTTTGAGAATAATGCTTGATCACATCGCGCAATCGTTTGAATCTTCCATCATGCATATATGGAAATGAGTAGAGTAGATTCCTGAGTGTGGGGACCTTGAAATGCCGAATGTCTGAACTATCATGCGTGATTGCAAATCTTCCCACATCATTCAAAACCGTATCAATAGGAAGTCCATTATTGGCAAAAGAACCATTCGTGAATAATGGTTCTGTATGACATGTATTGCAATGTTGTTTGAATAATGCATATCCTCTGGACTCTTGATCGGTGAATGTTGCTATTCCTTGCATCACGGAATCATATTTGGCATTCTTTGAAATCAATGTTCGTTCAAATGTTGCTATCGCTCGAAGAATGCGTGCAATAGTGATTGTCGTATCACCAAAAGTTAGTAAGAAATATTCTGGATATTCTGAGTGTTGCTGCAGTTTTGTGACTATGATATTTGGATCATTATCCATTTCATGATCGGTTGTCAGAGGGACAAGTGTTTGAGCTTCCAATGAAAAACTCCCACCATCCCACATGAATTCATCAAGCCAAGCAAGATTCATCAAAGCAGGTGCATTGCGTTTTCCAATTCGATCATTGATTCCATGACTGAGTGGATGATCAGAATGAGCAAAAGCATTGTATTGTGAATGACAAGATGCGCAAGAGATTGAGCTGTCGCGTGACAGTATTGGATCATGAAACAATTGCTTGCCAAGATATATGAGCATTGAATCATTTCGTGCATCAGGAAGTGGATGATGTGGTTGTGGAAAATAGTCGGGAATACTTGCTCTGAAACCCATCAGCAAGAGTATTGATAAGACTATGAGAAGGAGATTTCTCACTTGTATTCCCTCATGCTTTGCAATAAAATCTGAGAACATGTAAATGCTGCGGGACCTGTTGACATGATATTGCCCTCATGCTTGTGTAAAGCATGCATAATGACAGGCAAGAGGTCAATTGCCATGCTTACTCTTTGTTGATCGGAAGGCACCTTGAACATGAACGACGATGAATATGGAAATCGATATCCTCCAAGATGAAGGGTAAATGATTGGTGGATGTGTCGAGATCGACTCCATGTACCTTCAATCTTGCAATTCACATAGCCCGAATTCCATGTCCAAAACATTCCATGAATAGGATCAAGAGCTCCTTCGAAAGATGTATTTACATTATCAATGCTGTCAAGCCCGAAACATAAGGAGTCAATATCATCAGGAATGGTGCAAGTAAGAGAATCCTCCATAGTAAGAAGGAATCGAATCGGGGTAGAAGAAAGAGTTGACTGATGCTTCCGGGAGGAGATATAGAAAGTAAACGATGTAATTGATACTGTATCTTCTTCGTTGACAATCATCTTGCCAAGCTGTACTTGATGATTGCCAAAAAATGGAATGAAAGTCAGTTCTCGTGCTGTGAGTACCGAGAAAGACATCATCAATATTACGATGTAAAGGGGGATCAAGTGCTATTGAATCAAGTAATCAATAATTGCTAATGACATTTAGTTCTTGATAAAAGTTACTGCTTTGGGAGTATTTGATCCGATATGCAGAATGTAAAAACCTCTTGGCAATATTGACACTTCAATTATTCCATCAATAGGTAAGATACCTCGAAGCATCTCTTTCCCAAGTACATTCAAAATCCGATATTCTTTGTCATCGATGGTTCCAATAATTTGCAGATTATCAAGTACAGGATTGGGATAAATGGAGCAGGACAAAGTATGTTCTTCTGAAACACTATTCAGTTGATCAGTAGTAACCCGCAATAATGCAGATTTACTGGTATCTATACATCCATGAGAATTTGCCAAGCATCGAAATACGGAACCACTATCTACCCGTGTAGTATTCAGAATGAAGAGTGAATCATTTCGAACGCCAATGAATTGTTGATTATCCAAGAGATTCATGAATGCATTTCCGGATAAAATCTGCCATTGAAATGTTGCATCGGGGTCTTCATGCCGAATGGAAAAGATTGTCTGCTGTCCTAGCTTTACTGTCTTATCTTTTGGATTAGAGAGAAGCGTTCCACAAACTGTCAATGAAATATCATCGGTAGTATCACTACAACCACCCGTCTTGATGATGCATCGAAATCTTCTATTATTGGCACTCAGTGGCATATTACTGAAACTGAGTACTTCTGTCGAAACACCTGTTATACCGGCACCATCATTGAGATTTGTAAAACCGGCTCCTTGTGAAGATTGCCATTGATATTGAGCATGGATATCGCTATGCTGCAAGGAGATTGTTCCTGATCCACCAGAACGAAGAGACAATCCCTTCGGTTGTTCTGTTATGCTTCCACAAACGGTCAATGATACTTCACGAGAAGTGTCATTGCAAATCACACTATTCGTGATGCAACGATATCGTGATTGATGATCCTTTGTCGTGATATTGGAAAGGAACAATGCTGCATTCTTCGAGCCGAGAACATTATTGCCATCTTTCATGTTCACCCAAGCATTGGTATCGTACTTTTGCCATTGGAAACGAGCATCAGCATCATTGTGGTTAATATTTAACTGAATTGTTGTTCCGGGTCTTGCTATGGCAGGTGCATTTGGTTGTCCAACGATACTTCCGCATAAAAACAATATGCCCTCTGCTGAAGTATCAGTGCAAATACCTGATGTGATGATGCATCGAAAGGCCCATCTATTCATGGAAAATCGAGCGGTATCGATGGAAATTCTTGAAGTTTTAGAACCTGTGATACCATTTCCATCATTGAGAATTTCATATTTCTGATTTCTTCGAACAATCCACTGAAATGTAGCTTGTGGATCAGAATGATTGATTCTGAATGTACAAGGAATATTTGGCAATCCCTGAACATTATCTGGCTGATTGAAAATCGTTCCGCAAACAAACAACAATGCTGTACTCGAAGTATCTGTGCATACGCCGGATTGTACAATGCATCGGTATATGTGCGGCCCTTTGCCGAGGCCACGTTTATCTACAAGCAATGTTTTTTTATTCACTCCTGAATAATTTGTACCGGGTACTAATTGTACAAAGGAAGCACCATTGGAATATTGCCATTGAAATACAGCATTCGGGTCGGAATGAGACAAAGTGAATGAACCTGTATCTAATGCGATAGCATTCACATTAGCAGGTTGTTGTGTGATCGTTCCACATACAAAAACACGCACTTGTGCTGAAGTATCTGAACACAAATCTCTTTGAACGATACAACGATACCAATATGAATTATACTGTGATTTGGCTTGTTTTATTATTAACTGTGTGGTTTGGGTACCTTCATATTCGGCATTATCCGAAAGAGGTTGAAAACCACCACCCATGTTCACATACCATTGACTTGTAGCCTGTCCACCAGCCATGAGTGAAAAAGTTGCTTGGGCACCAAAGTCAGGATATTGATTGGTCGGCTCTTGCGTGATGATTTCCGCCCCCCCGGGATAGGGAACATCCAGTGATAATTGAGCTCCATTGTGGAGTGTAAGATCATTGTTATTTGCAGAAAGATCTTGAATGACAGAACCATTTATCTCATTGAAATCATATAAGACTCTAGTTCGAGAGTTAGCTGTGATGTGAGTCGGAGGAGTGAAGTTCTGAGTATAAAGCACAGAATCATTCACATGAAAATCATCAATCAATCCATGATAATAATAGGTTTCCTGCAGTCCAATCACATCAAGTATCGCCCCAATACGCGAACTATTGTCAATAAATTCCCAGTCTGGTGTGCCATGGGCTCTTTCACCTATTTTTTCTCCATTTTTAAAAATAGACATTGTACCTGTTTGCTCATTACCCGTGATTGCAATATGCTCCCATTCACCAATTGTATTGATTGTTGAATCAGATGAAAATGTTTGACCATTGTTTAGATATAGAAAACGTATTCCACTAATATTGAATATGGCGATATAACTAGCATTTCCATATTGACCCCAAATACCGGGAATGGGATCTGTGTTTCCCAAACTTTTTACATAGAATTCAATTGTGAATGTTCTTTGCGCAGCATTGGCAAAAAAAGATTGAGAAATCGAACCATAATCATCGATTCCATCAAGAGAAAGTGAAGCATTACAGAATTGTTGAGCATGGACTTGATATAGAGTCGAACATGCAAGCAGGAAAGCGAAGAGAAATTTCATGTCAAAAAGGGTATGTGCTTTTTCATGACATAGATGACTGCTGCAGCAACCACGATATGCATGATATTGAGTGAAATTGCAAATCCGACGGGTACATCGGGTATAAACAAAAATGGATTCAAAAATGATATCAAGAGTAAGAGCCAAGCAATACGCTGAAATATGCGGAATGCCTCGCGAGCGAATATGGAAATGATGAAATAGACAAATCCGGCAACAAGCGAAAAGATAATTGATGAAAATATCACTTGTGATACTCCAAGTGGACTACCTTGTATCATGACAACATCATTGATCGCTCCAAGATTTTTAAATGCATAAAACAACATGCTATTAATGATCGCTGATGGAATTCCTGCAATCAAACCTTTTATAAGCGAAGACTTCAATGTAATTGATGACATGCAATATCCCTGAAATGTCCCAAAAATTCACGAATTTTGTAACTCCTGTAAAATAAACCCATTATTTGAACCTGACAACCAAAAAATCAGATTTTTATGATACACAATCAAGACGGAACATATACCATTAGCGGTTTGCCTGTTCTTGAACTGGCTGAGAGCTTTGACACTCCCCTCTATGTCTATGATGCAAAGATTATGGAGCGTCAGTTCAACCGCTTGAGCAAGGCATTTTCGTCTTGCAAAACCCGCATTAACTTTGCCTGCAAAGCTCTGAATACGATCAAAGTAATGAGGCATCTTCATGATTTGGGCGCTTGTCTGGATACAGTGTCAATACAAGAAGTTTGGCTTGGTCTCAAGGCAGGATTTGCTCCCAATGAAATCATCTATACTCCCAATTGCGTGTCAATGGAAGAAATTGATTTGGCTGTCAAAGAAGGAGTGATGATAAATATCGACAATATCTCAATCCTTGAACAATTCGGTGTGAAATATGGAAATACCGTTCCAATCTGCATCCGCATAAATCCACATGTGATGGCAGGAGGCAACATCAATATTTCAACCGGACATATTGATTCGAAATTTGGAATTTCAATCTATCAGATGAGGCATGTCCATCGCATCGTGGAAAACACGCATTTGAATGTGATTGGATTGCACATGCATACAGGTAGCGATATCGTGGATGTCGATATCTTTCTTCGTGCTGCAGATATACTCTTTGAACAAGCAGAGGGATTTCGTGATTTATCATTCATTGATTTCGGAAGCGGATTCAAAGTTCCATATAAGCCCGATGACTATGCAACGGACATAGAGGAATTGGGTGAAAAATTAACTACAAGATTCAAAGTATTCTGTCAGGAATATGGTAAAGAATTGGAATTGTGGTTCGAACCCGGAAAATTCTTGGTGAGCGAAGCCGGAACATTCTTGGTCAAAGTGAATGTACTGAAACAAACCACTTCAGCAATGTTTGCAGGAGTTGACAGTGGATTGAATCATCTGATTCGTCCAATGCTGTACAATGGATATCATCATATCACGAATATCAGCAATCCTGATGGGCCATTGAGATTATATACCGTTGTTGGATACATCTGCGAAACGGATACATTTGGTTGGGATAGAAAATTGAATGAAGTGAGAGAAGGCGATATTCTTGCTTTTAGCAATGCAGGTGCTTATGGGATGACTATGTCGAGCAATTATAATAGCAGATTTCGTCCTGCAGAAGTCTTTGTATATAATGGCAAAGCGGAACTCATCAGGAAAAGGGAAAATCTTGATGATATTCTGCGCAATCAAGTATTCGATTAATTTTTAGGGTTTTCTTTCATGCGAGTATTCCTTCCTATATTCATGCTATGCATGATGATGTTTCATTCTTGCAAAGGCGATGATTCCCAACAAGAACACATAGCTGATTCTTCGTCCGTGGATTCCACTATCACTCTAGTATTTGCCGGAGATATGATGTCTCATATGCCAATGGTAAAAGCGGCATATAACCCACAAACAAAAAGACATGACTATGAGCATTGGTTTCAGTTTTTGAGTGATACCATTGCATCAGCAGATTATGCAATCGCCAATCTTGAGACGCCACTAGGAGGCGAACCATATTCCGGATATCCCATGTTCTCCGCGCCAGATTCATTTGCCGAAGACTTGAAAAAAGTTGGGTTTGATGTATTGGTCACGGCCAATAATCACACGGTCGACAAAGGAAGAAAAGGCCTGGAACGAACATTGTCAGTACTTGATTCATTGAAGATTTCACATACCGGATCTTTTCGCAATGAAGCTGAACGAGAGCAAAACACTCCTCTCATGATCACGATCAAAGGAATAAAGATTGCCATTCTGAGTTATACATATGGAACGAATGGAATTTCCGTTCCCAAACCAAATGTGGTGAATTTGATTGATCATGCGCGGATGGAAAAAGATATCATCAAAGCCAGAAAAGATTCAGCTGATCTGATTATTCCGGTCATTCACTGGGGTGTGGAATATCAAACCTATGAACATCCCTCACAAGTAAAAACCGCTGAATTTCTTGCTTCGAAAGGTGTAGACGCAATCATCGGCATGCATCCGCATGTGGTGCAACCAAATAAGTATATCAAGACAAAAACAGATTCAATTCCGGTTGCATATAGTTTGGGCAATGTGGTAGCCAATATGCGCGACAGATATAAAGATGGTGGAATTCTTGTACGCCTCACCATCAAACAAGTCAATGATAAACCACGCATAGTAGGCTTTGAAGACATCCCATTCTGGGTGTGGAAAGGTTCATCAAAAGAAGTGAAGGGCATTCATGGATTTTACATTGTCCCTGAATCCAAAAAATATGTTCTTCCAGCATCCGAAGCCAAAAAGGCACAGGTGTTTTATGATGATACAAGAAAAATTTTGAAGAAATGAAGATTATTTTCTTAACAATATTGTTGCTGACAGGCACTACTCAAATGTATGCATCATTGGGTAACTGGCTCATGTACATAGGAAATAATGCAATCACAAGCAATATTTCACTGTGGAATGAAATTCAATATAGAGATTATACATTTGCAGGTGACATGAATCAATTGCTCATGAGATCAGGTATAAACTATATCGCGAATGAACAAAGTCAATACATGATTGGATATGCATATATTCTCACAAGTCCGTCTGACAATTCATTTACATTCATGCAGAATACGTATAAATTATTCTCATTAACCGATGAACATCGAATCTTTCAGCAAGCATTGTTTAAACAACATTCAAATACACATGTGTTGCAACATAGATTTAGACTGGAGCAACGATATATCAAAGATCAAGACTTACAGTTTAGATTAAGGTATTTTCTTTCAAACATGTTTTCATTAACCAAACAACAGCTTCAAGAGAAGAATGCATATGGTTCTGTATACAGCGAAGTATTTTTGAACTTACAAGGATCTACATTTGATAGACTTCGATTATATGGAGCTTTGGGTTATCAA
>SXZI01000170.1 GCA_005788035.1 Bacteroidota bacterium | reverse complement strand
TCGGTTTGTTGCGGACCAATTCCTTCTTTATTGATCATGATTGTGAAACCATAAATGTACCAAGGTTTTTTCAGTGTAAATTTCACGGGAACATTGATGGTATCACCGGGCTTGCCACTGATTGATGATTTCACTTTCACTACACAATGTGAAGGCTCTGCAGAAAATACTGTTTGTTGCTGCTCATTGAATAATGCGCAAAACAGTAGTATATGCAGAGTATGGAGGATAATTCTCATCGACAATGGCCTGTCATGGTTGATTTTGATGGGACAAAATACAAAAAAAAGCCCAACTTCAAGGGCTTGTCATAGATGAGAAAAAGCCCGCAACATGGCAAAAAAGAGCATGATGCGGGCTTAGGTTGGATTTACTGGTTTTTCAGCAGGAATATTTCTTGTTCAACATAAGAACCTGAACCAAATACTCCCAAGCCACCGGTAACACTTGCAAGACGATAATCATATTGATTTCCACCCCAGCCGGCCTTGAACCATTTCAAGAAATTTTGATCCGGAGCAACAATGCCGAGTTTATGTTTTCCATACCATCTGAATGCTGTCCATACAACCGGGGCTTTAGTTCCTTGGAAAAATCCATAGAGCGTCATATTTCGCAGGCGTGGATTATCCGGATTTCTTCTGAAAAATCGAAAGATTTTCCGATTACTGTCTGCGGTTGGAGGATTGAGGTATTGTCCATATCCCAAGGTATCCAGAGATGTTATCACAATCAGATATTCAGGAATGCCTTTCACTTGCGTCCAGCTTATTGACAATGAATCTGGAGCGAAGAGATTCAATGTATCGGTTGGATATTGCAGCACTGATCGAGGAGGCGTTACCCATTTCACTCGCTCAGGCGTGAATGTGGTGCCGGTTATGCGTTTGCCATCAGGTAATTGCACGAGCAAATCATAACGAGTGGATGGCTCAACCAATTCTTGTCCATTCGGATAGCGATATTCCCCACCACGTTCAGAATCCACAAACTCAAGATTCAGTGTGTCTTTTTGATTGCGTATGATAGAAACCTTGGCATTTTTAACAATGCTGTTTTCATAGACAAATGAATCCGCCACGGGTTGACTTTTCGTGATCATGATTTCTTTGATGGGCTCATCAACCAAGAGATATGCTTCGACTGCATATTCGGGTACATAATCAAAAGCAACAGGGTCTTCACAACTTGAAAGACCAATCATTGTGCAAGCAGCACAGAAAAACAATGCTATATATTTCATGGTAGTACTCATTAGAATTTCACCTCCAAAGCTACTGTTGGAAGAATTGGCAAGAGTCGAACATCCGTCACTTCAGTTACTTCTTTTGATGTATCATAAAATCTAAACCATATGTCTCTTCTTGAATACACATTGTAGATGTCGATCATCAATCGTGCCGGCAAGCCCCACAAGGTTGTATTATAATTCACATTGAAATTCAATTGATGCGTATTTGGAAGCCTAAGTCCATAGCGATCGCCCGGAACAATATGAGGAGAATCGATTGTCTCACCGGGTTTCCTTGTGGCAAATCGCGAAGTGGCACCGGTATATGATTGACCACTTTGGAATGTGAATGTGGCACCAAATTCCCAGTCTTTGTTGATTTTGTATAAACCAACGAGTTTTATGTCATGCCTGCGATCATATTTTGGTCGGAAAATTCGGCCTTGATTCACACTGTCGAATTGACCAAAGACATATCCTAAGCCATAGCCAATCCATCCAGTGAAAGCACCCATTTTTTTTTGCAAGAAAAACTCTGCTCCATAAGCTTCGCCATCTCCGGTGAAGAATACATCACTCACTGTTCGCCCTTGGGTATTATTCACTTTCAATTCACTGATATTTCTCAGGTCTTTATAGTAAAAATCGAAATTCATGTCATAGCCATCGAATGGCTTTGTTTCAATACTCAAAATATAATGGGTTGCTTTGCTTGCGGGCACCGTATTGTCAGTGGGAAGCCATGTATCAAAAAATGTAAAATCAGGTTGTGTCGCTAGCCTTAAGTATTGATGGAAAATCCCCCATGATGCTTTGAGAACAATATCTTCCTGAAATTGATAACGAATGGCTATACGGGGATCAATGGTAAAGATCTTACTGGAATCCCAATAATTGAATCTGAATCCGGTTTGCACGGAAAACAAATCACTGAGTTGATAATTACCTTGCATATAATAGGCATGGGTAAAATCACTCACCGTAAAATTCGTGAGACCACCTTCGCTGATTGTTCCAGACTGTGCAACGGTATCGGAATTTCCTGAAAAATTCTGCAGATATCCAAATGTATATGAAGTACCTTCATAGCCGGTTTTGATTGTCAAATCTTCACTTGCATACCATTCGAGGTCGGCTCTTGCGGTATAATCGAGAATTGTATTTTCAATCTTGAAACTGAATCCACCATTATTTCCAGTGAAGCCATTCACATAACGACTTCCACTTAGATTAAAAGAAGTGAATAAGTTGTCTCCAAACACATGCGTCCAGCGGAAAGCACCATTACGATTACCAATGCCAACTTCGAAGTCGATTCCCGGTGCATCCAACAGAAGTTTGTCCGCACTCATGAAGCCGCTGAAGAAGATCTTGTCATTTTCACCCAAATCTTGCGTGACTTTTGCATTCAAATCATAAAAATTGAAATTCGGTAGTGGTTCATTTGGATCTTCAGGCAAAGCACCGAGAAGCAAATCGAGATATGTTCTTCGTCCACCAAAGAAAAAGGCACCATTGCCAAGGGGTCCTTGGAAGGAACCGCGGGAAGAAATCAATCCAAGTGATGCAACACCTTCATATTCATCACGATTTCCATCCTTTTGCGTAAGATTTAGTACTGCCGAAAGTCTGCTTCCATATTCAGCGGGATAACCACCTTTGATCAATTCCACATCTTTGATTGCATCCGGATTGAATGCTGAGATGAACCCGAATAAGTGAGATGGATTATAAACGGTTGACCCATCGAGCAAAACAAGATTTTGATCCGGAGATCCACCACGAACATAGAGTCCACTGGATATCTGAGATGAGGTCAATACTCCGGGAAGGAATTGCAATGCTCGGAACACATCAGACTCACCCCCGACGCGTAATTGTGTGAGTTGTTCCATTGGTATATTCACGCGAGAAATGGATATTTCTCTTTTCTCGACTTCGCGATCTGCTTCAACATTTACTTGATCAGCAAGTACATCCCCTTTTTTTAGTTTGATGGTGACTTTCTTTTGTTCACCGGTGCTTAAGGAATGTTCTTGAAGCATAGTGGTATAGCCAACGCCTGAAATCTTCAAGGTGATCTTGCCGGGATTGATGGAACGTAAAGTGAAGAATCCCTGCTTATTAGTATATGCCCCGATTTTGCTGCCTTTGACTGTGACCATCACTCGAATGAGCGGTTCTTTGGAATCTGCATCCACAACAAAACCGGAGATGGAAGCCATATCACTAGGTTCGGGTTCAATGGCATGAATGAACGAAGGCAATAACAATGAAATGAAAAACAGCGGGAAAAAGGTGCTAATGAATGATTGCATGGTGATAAATGGTTTCCGTTATAATTGAATTCAAATACGGACAACGCTTATGCAAGGTTACAAGTTCATTGTAATAAAAAAATCATGTCTTTCACTGCCTGAGAAATGCCGGTAAACAGCGCTCTGGATATGAGTGCATGACCTATGCTCACCTCTACAAGACCTGGTATGGCTTTTATTGGGATGATATTGTGATAATCCAAGCCATGCCCAGCCGTCACCTTTAAGCCAAGTTCATGGGCAATGGAACCACCAGTGATCAAGTGATTGAGTGCTTCTTCGGCTTTTGCTCCTGTGGCTTCGGCATAGGTACCTGTATGCAATTCAATAATGTCTGCACCAATATTTTTGGCTATCTCGATTTGTTTGGAATTGGGTTCAATGAAAAAACTCACATCAATACCATGTGCGTGCATTCTTTGCACAAGGTCTGCAAAACGAGAGGGGTCAGCAGCAAGATTAAGTCCACCTTCCGTGGTTAACTCTTCTCGCTTTTCAGGGACAATTGTCACAAGTTCCGGTTTTACATCTTCGGCAATGCAAATGATTTCTTCATGTGCTGCCATCTCGAGGTCAAGCTTGGTGAGAAGATCATGGCGTAATGCATATACATCTGCATCACGGATATGTCTACGATCTTCCCGCAAATGGCACACAATTCCTACGGCTCCTGCATCTATTGCAAGTGTTGCGGCATGTATGGGATCAGGTTGCATTCCACCTCGGGCATTTCTTACGGTGGCAACATGATCTATATTTACGGCCAAATGAATCATGATATATCCGAATTGAAGTGCCCTTTGACGAAGTTGGAATTCATATAGTGTTTAAAAACAACAAAGGGCATATTGCAAAATATGCCCTTTTCATGAATATGACCATATGATCAGTCTTTATTGACAAATGGAACGGTAACGGACTTGCCAGATGAAGTGGTAAACATCACATAGAGCATACCCTTTTGAAGTCCATTCAAAGGAAGTTGCTCAACATAGTCTCCGTTCATATAGTGTTTTCTAGGCAGCGATCTCAATACTCTTCCGGTTTCGTCATAGAGCTTGATTGATAGATGATCAGCTTCCGTTAGTGTGAAAGAAACTTTCAGGATATCTCCGTCTTTGGTAGTAATCGGCAAGATATTGGCATTTATTTGATCTGAATTGCCAGGGAATCTTCGCTCATTTATTGCATAACCATTCTGAATGGGTACTGTTCTCATGATTCGGGATTCATTTCTGATATTTAATGAACCGGTGAATCTAGTTGTATCTCTCATGAAATTATCCGATTTGCAGATGATGCGGAGTAATTCTCCTGAATGCTCAAGTCCTTCCGGTGCATCAATAATAGCACGAATAGATCGACCATCGATGTTTTTTGAACGAATGCGAATATTCTTCGTAATTGATTTTGCGGGATTAATATCGACATCCACAGGAATGAGATAGCCCTCATCAAAGAGCACATTCACCTCATACACCGAACCACCCCATTCTGAAGTATTGTCCAATGTTCTCAATACGATGATTGAAGAATTCTCTTTGGGTTTATCGATATTGTTCTCAATTTTCAAAGGATTGATGATGGGATTTATGCCCATATAACTATAAGGCATTTCACGGCAGATACTCAATTCTCCCTCCTTGGTAAAGCCTGTCTCATTTGATTGTATTCCTCTTGGAATATTTACATCTTCATTGTCGCAAAAACTTGAAGGACCCGGATCGCAAAAAAACATCTTCCAAGCACCTTCGCTCGCTTTTATTCCGAATTCATATACGGTATGTGGGCTTTTGTCTCTTGCAGAAACATCCATTCCAAATTTTCCGCCTTTAACAATGCTTGTATCATTCGAAACATCATTGCCATTTAGGAATACACGGATGCCTTTTCGAAGACTATGGTATACAAAAATACCCCAGTGTTCACTACCATTTCCAGTTGTCAATTCGAAAAGATTATAACAGTTTTCTTTATCCGGCTCCTCACTTCCAAGCACCCAATCATTAAGGATATACAATGTGCCATCACAATAATCCGCGTACAAATCGGAAAATCTTCCAGTTGCAGCTCTAACATTTGACCACTCTTGCGTGCTATCCGGAAAACGTGTGAATTTTCCATCAATTTCATGTTTTGACAGACAGTTTAAAACTGGATTGACGGATCCGGATCTTCCGATTACTGACCCACTATTACCTAATGTTCCGGCCATGACCATAGGTTCAGTCGTCAAACCTGCTGCTCCTGCCAGAGGGACATAGCGTTCATCTCTTCGCAATTCAATGCCATTCGAAGACAAAACTCCATGGAAATATGAAGGATCTTTGACCAATCCAAAATGCGTGGAATTACAATGAACGACGGGTCCGGATGATTCAACTGGATTGGAATACACAGGCATGATGAAATTACCCGGTTTCACTTTGATTGCGAATTCATAGATCGTATGTGAAAACGAAGCCAATGGAGAGGATGAAAATGAATAGTCTGCACCAATCACAATGTCAGGATTTTTGGAAATATCGATCCCATTTTTTTTGATGGTATAACCATTGTCGACATTATTATTGATTTTGATTTCCCAATGTTCAGTCCCATCACCTGTCAGAATTTCGAAATAACTGAAACAAGTTGATGCGTCTGGCTGCTTGCTAGTTTTACTCCAATCACTGAGTACATAGAGCATTCCCGTTTCGGCGCAATAATCCATATAGAGATTGGAAAATTTACCCTGAATAGGAATGATATCACTCCATTCATTTTTACTGCCGGATACTCTCCCCGAAAACACACCGTCAATAATATGCATTGGTGTGCAGTTTTCATAAGGAGTATTGGAATATCCACCGGGAGGATTATATACTATGGGACCACGAGGCAGTCCTGAAGGATTTTTTCCGGCTTCAATCGGCTTACCATATTGACTTGAAGGATCAGGATTGATACCATCCGGCAATGCATATTGTGACATTGCGCCATTGCGAATATTCATAATTGTGGTTAAGGGGTCACTATCACCGGATTCATATTCATGGGATACGAGCACTTCTCCCGCATTGGTTTCAATTGGAACCCTAAATGTGATAATGGTGCCGCTGACATTCACGATTTCGGCTTCGATCGAGCCTACTTTTACAATATGTTTTACTCTGGGACCGGATTGGAAAATACTTTCCTTGATCACCAATGAAACAAGATCACCTGCATATGCAGGATTTGGAAATACGGATAGTGTGGCTGAATGTAGTGCATGAGCAGAAAAACATATCCCCATCACCCCAAGTACAAGAAATTGTACAAGTTTACACATAACGTTACCCTAAGAATAATAAATGGGCGGCTCCCCCGAGCCACCCGAAAACTCATATGTTTATTTTGTGATGATCATCGGACGCATGATAGTCATTCCATCGATCTTTGTCACCACTGAATAATATCCCTGTGATTCACCTGACAAGTCAAGGGCAATTTTATAACGACCTTGATCTTGCGGTGCATTGAGAATAGTACGAATCAAAGTACCGTCTTGAGCATAAATTTCAATTGAAACATTTCCATAAGAACCTACTTCATATGCAAGTACTGCGTGTCCATTGCTAGGATTTGGCATCAGTTCGGAAACGGGCGAATCTACATCATCATAATTGATAAACACATTTGTCTCTTCAACAGATGTATTGACTGAATCACACTTTGTTCTGTAAGTAATTGAATTGATTTCAACGTTGCCATTGACCGGCATAAACACTTTGATAGTACGCATGGTATCACATGCGCCCTTACAAGGAGGAACTGGAACACGAATGACGCAGCATCGATCATTAATCACTTCACGTGTCAATTGCTCATAAACTGAATCCAAAGATGCAGATGAATAAACTTCAAATGTTTTTCCTCTTGTTAAACGTGCCAATTCTTTTAAATCTGAAAGACCTTGCTGATCAAGTGGGTCAAGTTTATTCAAGCCAAAAGCGATGGAATAAATCGGTAATGGATTGATTGTGTCTTCTTTTATCTTATTGACAACGGCATCAAAGTTTGGGTAACGATTATTACCTCCATCACTCAAAAGAATGATAGCTCTATTTGGATTCGGATGTTTTCTGATAGAATCTATCGCTCTAATGACAGCTTCGTTCATGGCGGTGAATCCTGATGGATTCAAACGATCAATTGCGCCTCTAAGAAAAAACTTATTGTTTGTCCATGTTTGATCAACAGTACTACTATCGGAAAATGAAATGATCATTGCCTCATCTTTTGGACCTAACCTATCAACAAATTGCGTGCTGGCTGTTCTTGCCGCTTCGATTCTTACCCTGCTATCTGTGGGGCTTATATAATCATTCATGCTTCCTGATCTATCGAGTACCATTGCCAAGGCAACTCCTTTTTCTTTCTTTTGATCGCAGGATATATAGTCAGGACACAAGAAAAATGAACTGTCCACAATCGAATTATTACTATCTAGTTTACATCCTACTTTGTGAAAGATCGCTAGATCATTTGCACTATCAAGAATATTTTTTCTTCCAGATACTGCATTTGAATCCTTTACAAAAACACCAACTGTTATGTCCAAAGCAATAAGCTCGCCACCGGAATTATAAACACCTATGGGTTTTTCACAAAATTGAATGACGGATTCTTCGATTGTCACTGTCAATTCATCAACATTGTCTGAATATCCTGGTATGAGTCTCTCCAGTGTCAAACTTTCAATCGAATCAAGGATATTGAATCTGAATGGATTTCCCGTACCCTGAATTTGGAATGTATATGTATGATTGGTTTCATATGATCCTGCATATCTTGGATTTAAAGGTTGTCCATCCAAACGGAATCCCAAATATTTGAACGGATTGATACGAGTTCTTACATTCTTGCGCAAATTTGGGATGGTATTCATTTGCTGAATGGTTGGATAATTATTTGTATCTGAATATGGAAGCTGTAGCGCATAAATTGGATAAGTGATATTTCCATTCACAAATGTCATAAAAGGCCAAACCGAATGAGATACATTAGAACTTACTGAGTAAATACCCCAAGCATCTCCCATTACTTTCGATGTATTACCGGTGAATGAAAAGGAGCCGGTAACTGTAATTGTGTATAATGAACCGGGATCAGAATTGAATGTGGTTTTTACGATTGCGGGTGAATTTGCCTTTATAGTCAATACTTCTTTGACTGCTTTGCCCGGTTGAGCCGTCACATATGTCTGCAAGAACCCCAGCATGCAGAAGACGATTGATAGTATGTGATTTCTTTTCATAATTGCTCTCTCATTAGAATATTGTGTAGTGTTCAGCATGATCTTTACTCCTGAATAATTATTTCATGCTGTTTGATCATGTTCCCTTTTGCGAACACTTTTGCTGTATACGTACCTGTCGGAAGACCATTTGTACTCAATGTCACGTTATTTGATCCTTTCTTCAGGTTTTTGATATTCATGGAATTGATCCGCTTTCCAGTTGCATCATATAGCTCCACGCGAACTTGGGTCGAGCCGGATAATTGCAAGGGGAATGTTGCATTCAATGCCGTAGATTTTTTCTTCGCGGGAATGACTTTCGTATACGATTCTTCACCGCTTAGTCTTCTACTGAGAAATGTCTTGGCACAATTTGTTTTATATGTGGTTGCTCTGGCTGTAACACCGCCCTCAAAAGGATAATATATCACGATTGTTCGCACCGTATCACCACTGCCTTGCACACAAGGATCAACGGGATATTCTATTGAACAACATTCCTGCTCTCTGATATCTCTGCTAATCAAAGAATATGTTGAATCGAGGGCTTTACTATTGGTGATCAAGAAAACTCTACCACCTGAAGCGACCGCTATGCTATCCATCCTACTTAATCCTGCCAGATTATTTTGAGCCCTAATACTATCAATAAACTTCTCTGTTGGATCTGTTATTGTGTTATCAATTGTGGTGTCCATACCGAGGGCCAAAATAAATACCGGAATATTGCGAGTTGATGGCAATTCATTAATCACAATCTGTGCATCTATTGGAGCTACATTATTTGCACCATCAGTCAGAGCAACAATCGCCTTCAAACGATTATTATGACTTTTCGTTCTGGCGATTGCAGTTATCAATGCTTTATGCAATGCAGTTTGCAATACTGTTGTGTTCAATCGAGCACTGAATGTATTGATGCTATTTTGCACGGTTTGTTTATTTGGAGTCCAATTGACATCAACATTTATATCTGATGTATCAGAGAAAGATAACATCAAAACGGAATCCCTATTTGAAAGTCTATTCAAAAAATTTGTGGCAGATTTTGTTGCAGCATCAATTCTGGCAGTTTTATCGTCCCTACTCACAAAATCCAACATGGAGGAAGTTCTGTCAAAAAGCATTGCGATTGATACCGACTCGACTGATTTATTACATTTTATAGTATCAGGACAAACAAATTTTCCATTATCATAAATTGCAACTTGGTTCTTATCAAATAAGATATTCCTTTTGCCTGTAGCTTTATTGGTATCTGTAACAAGAACTGAAACATCCACCTTGATGCCAGTCATTTTTGTGGAATCGGTCGGGTCAAGCTGTGGAGCCGCTGAACAAATATTCACAAAGAAGGGTATGATCTCTTCTATCATTACTTCGATTTCTCCTGAATTATTGTCATAATCACCTTTCAGCAATGAATCAGCATTTGTATAAACTGAATCAATGATTGCAAAAGTTAATGACTTGTCGTCTCCGGCTCTTTCAAATTGATATTGATGATTGATGGGATCATATGCTGTTTTGGCTATAGGCTCCCCGTTTAATCTGAAGCCCGTCCATTTATTCAAATTGAACTTGTAATCGGGAAACACAAATAGGGGGAATGATTCATATGGGAAGGACATGGTATCACCAACCCACATTGGTAATTTATATCCAGGATATGTATCACCTGAAAGTGTATCGATATATTCCTCTGCAGGCCATTGATTGTTTACGATTCTTGAAATAGGAGCATCATACACATATCCAGCATCTATACCATTGCCTAATTGTTCGGGCCAAATGGAAAATTCCCCTTTAAGCGTGATTCTGTATTTCTTTCCTGAACGCAATTCAGTGGAAACAACCGATGAACCGGAATTGGCTTTGATCTTCAATAATTGCGGAAAACTCGCATGTATTTCTACGCTGCCAAGAATCACCAGAAACAGTATGTAGCGCATAATATGTGTTGTATTAAACATCAATGTACCCTGTAAAAAATGTGTTTTCATAATGCCTGTCTTAGCAGGCCCCCATTAAATCTATCCAAGTTGACCTCATACTCAGGGGGTGTTTGTAATCGGTACACATTAATTAATTCAAATATAGTGCCAATATGGACAACATGATTCATAAAGCACGTAGCTCAAACTGTATAACTATATTTATATCAATAAGTTACAGACTTTTCAACATCTTTCTTGATACAATTTCTTGCTATATTTAGCTCTATAAATGTGTGTAAGATATTTCACACTATGTTCAATTGTGTTAAGGCAAAAAAAAAGCAGGTTTTTCAACCTGCTTTTGATGTCATCTTACGATATACATTTTCCTAATTATTGTCTCTGTGCCGTGCCTTATGACTAACATGTACATTCCCTGAGGTTCCGAGGATAGATCTACATTCAGTCGATACCTTCCAATATCCTGATAACCTTCCAGCAATGTCCGTACCGGCACTCCATCTTGATTAAACACTGCGATGGATACTTTATCATATGATGGTAATTCATAAGCAATTGTAGCAAATCCTTGCCCCGGATTCGGAGCAATATCCGAAACATTAAATCTTTCACCTGGGCTTGTCAACATTTCGTCGTATTCTTCAAATACAGAGATGAATGTTCCGCATTTGGTT
>SXZI01000169.1 GCA_005788035.1 Bacteroidota bacterium | reverse complement strand
TTTAGCATTTCTAGTCCAAAGTATCCAGCCATAAATCGAAAAAGAGAAAAAGACCAATTGCAATCCTGCATCAGCATAGAGTTTTTCAGTATAAAACAAAAAACAATAAAGTAGGACATTGATTGCGCTTATCGGCCAGCACAATGGAGAGCGCTTAATCGTGAGGTATACTCCCAATATACCTGACAAAAAACCTATGATTTCAATGATTGACGGCATTAGAATGTATATCCAGCACTGAGCATGACAGTTCCCAGACTCCATGCCGTAGAACCAAGCATGCGAAGATTATACATCGCCTCGAATGACACGCCATCAGGCAATGCTATGGTGAAAGATGCACCCGCAGATGCATAGAATTCTGCAGGATGGATTCTTCGTATATCAAATTCCGGAATATCTCTTACTGCTCCTAATGGTTGTTGCAGATCGACAAAAAATTTCAATGCAGTTCTTTCTACCGATGAAAACCCTGCTTCGGCATGTACTAAGAAGCGATCATTCCAAGCTTGTTCACGAAGAGATAGTGCACCTTTAACTTCGAGCCAACTTTTCTCGAATGGAATACCAATATGCAAGGCAACTATGCCTTCATTTGAGCCTCCTCCAAGGAATTCCGCACTTGGATCATTTGGAATGCCCATAAATGGTGGCAGGCGTATTTCTCCACTTATGGCTGCCGTCAATGGACCGGAATACAATGTATATCTCGAACCAATAGCATACCATGAAAGCAATGTTCTATTCAATATTGCACGAATTGGGCGATTGCCTATGGAATCTGTGACAAACTTTTCATTTAAAGAATATGCTCCAAATGGTAAAGTTGCATAAATCGTGATATCATTTGTCAGTCCATATTCTCCTGACAATGTCATCAATGTACCCGAAAAATCGAATGTATACGTACTCAATGCGAGACTGTCATATAAACCACTCGAGCGTAATCCATCAGATTCAAAAAAACTGGAACCGGACATTGATCCTACAGAACACTGCACATATCCCTTCCCTTTTGGTCTTGGCCATGCCTCTGCATATACTTCCATGGCCAAGAAGACTTGCAATGAAATTAGGGCAAGAAAGAGGTTTTTACTAATTTGCGCCTTGATTTGCATAGGGATATAGGTTGTTTACATGATGAAAGAATTTCTTGAACAGCGCTTAGGGATTAAGCAGTTTTCCAAAACTTTTGCAGTGATCCTGCTTATTTTATTTCTCATACTTTGGCTCATAGACTCATGTGTGATGCCACCGTATGTACATTCCATTGCAACTATCAAAGTTCCAAATATAACGGGATTGTCGCTCAAAAAGGCAGATGATATCGTCAAAAATTCAAAACTCAGAGTTGCGGATGTTAGAGAAGTATATAATGAAACCGTTCCCAAAGGTTATATAATCAGTCAATTACCCTTTGCAGGTTCCGAAGTACGAGAAGGAAGAAGACTATATATTACAGTGAGCAGAGGCATTGAGAAAATCACTGTACCATATGTCATTGGGAAACTTGAAAGAGTGGCATGGATAGATATCATGCGACTTGGTTTTAATATTGGCAATATTGAATATGTTGAACGTGATGATAAACCGGATGGGGTTGTTCTTGCACAATACCCGCACTATGGGGTTAATTTGCCTTATGGCGCTACAATCAACTTAATAGTAAGTCAAGCACCTCCTGAAGCAGAAATATCTCTTTTTGAAGGCGACATCACACTACAAGAGGCAAGGAATCTTGCTTCGCAGAATAGTTTGATTTTAATTGTGATCAATCCAGAGCTTATAGAAACACTTGATAATCCTGTCATCAGACCTGACTATAACCGCACTTCTTATAAGCTAAGAAAAGGAGATACGGTTTGGGTTGAGATTGTACCTATTTATTGATGCTTGATTGGGTTAGATCAATGATAGTTTCAATGATATGATCAATATTCCCCTCTTTCACCCTAGCTCCAGCAGCTTGCATATGGCCACCGCCTCCGAAATGTTCGGTAATAGAGCGCACTTCATATTGAGGTTTTGCTCTTAAAGACATCTTCACTGTCCCATCATGCCATTCGGTAATCAATCCCCCTATCTTGGCTCCTGCAATGCTTAATGTATAATTTACAAATCCCTCAAGATCTTCTGAGGAATATCCGGCCAAATCTTCTTTTCGCAAAATCATCAAGATTAAAGATCCATCATGTTCCAAACGCAAATTGGATAAAGCTGCCCCGAGTAATTTCATCGATCTGAAAGATTGAGCATTCATCACTTTATCATAAATCATGACAGGATCTGCACCGCAGTCCATGAGAAGAGCAGCGAGCCTCATGACATCTGCATTGGTTCTTGGATGTCTAAATCCACCTGTATCTGTCATAATCCCTGTATAAAGGCCATGAGCAGCATCAGAAGAAACTTTAATTCCTGAATCAAAGGCCATTCTTGCAATAATCTCGCAGGTGGAAGAAGCTTCAGTGATCACATTCAATGAATGAACATTAATCATTGGCTCCACATGATGATCAAATACAAATGAAGT
>SXZI01000024.1 GCA_005788035.1 Bacteroidota bacterium | reverse complement strand
CGCTTCTTGATGCAACCTTGGAGCAATATGAGCATATATTCCGCACAAATGTGTTTGGTCCTGCTTTGATGGCACAAAAAGCCGCCGAAATCTTCATCAATCAGCAAAGCGGAACAATCATCAATATCGGTTCAACAGCTTCGCTTAGAGGTTTTGAGCGTGGCGGCATTTATGCTGCAAGTAAATTCGCGCTTAGGGCCATGACAGAAAGTTGGCAACATGAATTACGCAAACATTCCATTCGCGTGATGCAGGTAAATCCCAGTGAAGTGGCAACAGCTTTCAATTCTGATGAAAGAATCGAGCGTACAGCGGCTGACAATAAACTTCGCTCACAAGAAATTGCCTATATGATCAAGTCCATTCTGGAGCTGGATGATCGGGCTATGATACCCGAATTTTCTGTTTGGGCATCCAATCCTTGGAAACAGTAGTGGTCATATATCATCAAAAAAGTAAATTTGGACTTCACAAACGAATGAATGCATGAAAGCTCTCATTTTATCCATTGGTTTCATCGTAGGCATCTTTTGGGGTGTCTATCCCGGATTGCTTAAACCGCGCCCATTATGGATGCGCCTTGGACTTATCTCCATGATGACAATCATGGTATTCCTGGCATTGTTTCCACGCATTGCCGGAACACCGGAAGATGTGGCGCTTGTACATCGGATGGGTATGCAAAAAGACATACCCGTACTTTGCACCATCGATGCAGCAAAAGCCGAGAAGCAAGCCTCAGGTGAATGGCTTATACCGGTGCAAGGAAAAGAGAGAATATTCATGCTTCGACTGACAGCAAATTCTCTTGATGGATTGGGTGATGGAGCGCCAATCATTGCCGACATGAAAAGAGGAAATTCAGATGCTGAATTGAGAATATCTCGCATTATTCAGATTGATCCTCACATAACACTTCCATATATCGTTGGTCTTGAAGAAAGAGCACGCATTTTGTATTTCCATGTACCAATGTCTTGGATTGCATTTTTGGCTTATATCGTCTCCATGATCATGTCGATTCGCTATCTCAGAAATCCATCACCTCGGCTGGATATCATCGCATCATCATCTGCTGCTTTGGGTACAGTGTTTTGCATCCTTGCAACCATATCAGGTGCAATTTGGGCAAAATTCAATTGGGGATCATTTTGGAATTGGGATCCTCGTGAGACATCGATTTTTGTATTGCTCTTGATTTATGGCGCATATTTTATTCTGAGATCTGCAATTGAACAAGAACATACAAGAGCAAGACTTTCATCCGTATATGCAATCATTGGCGCAATTGCCGCTGTCTTTTTCATTTATGTTGCGCCTCGCATTTATGGCGGACTTCATCCAGGTTCGGCCGATGATACAAATGCAGGGCCGGTCTTGAGTCAGCAAGCAGGAACACTGGATATCTTAAAACAAATCATTCTCAGCATGGCATTCTGTTCATTTACAATGCTGTATTTCTGGTTACTCAGTCTTGCTTCACGGATTCGTCTTGCAGGAAGAGACATACAATCAACCATGCTTCATAAGGAATCTCATCCATGATGTCTTTTTTTGAACATAATGCAATCTATGTCGTGCTTGTCATAGCATTGGTCATTTGGTTAGGGCTGGCATTCTATGTCAATAAACTGGATGCTAAAGTCAAAGAACTTGAACAATCGATCAAATAATCAGGAAACAAATGAAAACGAGATATTGGGTAGGTCTGATTGCAGGCATTGGATTTTTGATATTGGGAATCACCGTTCTTGATTCGAGCAAAATTGCTTATGGTACGATTGAAGCTGCCCGTGCGACGGGAAAAAAAATGCAGGTGAAGGGGACATGGGTTCGTGACAAAGGATCCAATTATGATGCCGGACGCAATCTGTTCACCTTCACGATGAAAGATGAAAAAGGTGAAGAAATTCAAGTTGAGTATCAGGGTGCAAGACCAAATAATTTTGACATTGCGGAAAGCATTGTGGTGAAAGGTCTCTTTGAAGATCAACAATTCATTGCATATGAAATCCTCACGAAATGTCCTTCCAAATATGAAGGCAATGCTGAGCAACTCCGCAAATCCGGCACATAAACCAGGATCATTCATGCAAAAACGCATCATTCTCATAGCACTGATTGTACTTCTTCCTTTTATCTTTTGGTATGCCATGCAATTCGGCGCATTGCAATCGGTGAGTTTTGCCACTGCCATGAAGATGAGTGAGCAATCATCGGATGTGGAACAAGCCCAAAAAGTGAAGATTGATGCCGTGTACACGATTGTTGAATCTGACGGACATGAAAGCCATGAGGGGCATCTATATGCAAAAGATCAACAAGGAACAATATTCAAAGTGGAATATACAGGCAAGGATCCTTTGCCTGTTATGAAAGAGGGAGTCGAGATTTCCGTATTCGGACATGTGCATGGAGGCGATGAGCCTTATGTCCATGCTTCACAAGTGATTTTACGTTAAGACTTCTTGCGTTTTTCACTCAGGGTGAATCCTACGAAATTCAAAGCCCATCTGAGCAAACCCCAAAAACCATGTGTGCGAATCAATATCTTATATGACATCGGATGTCGCTTTGGCACCGTGCTCATCATGAGATTATATGATTCCCACTTCATCGTATCACGAAAAACTTCTTGTGCCACATGATTTGGCAAATGAGCAAGAACATCCATGAAGAGATTCATGGTTTCATTGACTGTATTTGCTGGTTGACCCTTTTTGCCTTGAAGAAAGGCCGCGAAATTCGACATGATGGCAACGCGCGATTCAAATGCATTGATGTTTTTGAGTGAATTCTTTGTTAGCTGTTTTGTCTTAAGTGCATGATGCAATGCTTTTGTCGTGCGAGGCAGGTTTCGCACAAATGAACCAAATCCGCAATAAGAAAGTGGGGAACTCAAAGCGGCTGCATCACCAATGCAGAGGATATTATCATCCGCTGAGAGACGAGCATTGCCCAATCCCTTATGTGAATAGGATGGTATGATGCCAAAGAGTGGTCTTCCGATATCAAAATGTTCACCTGCTTCTTTATATGAAGGTAATTTTTCAAAAAACAATTCATATAAATTCAAAAGTGATTTATCAGAAGGTGAATCAATTGCATCATAGAAAAACAGATAGGTCACAAAGCGATCATTGGAACTTGGGAAACCTTCCCAAATGAGTTGTCTGCCATCGGGGAGCATGTCTTCATTCGTGACGAGAATCTCACCAACACTGAAATCAACTTCTCGCTCGCCTGTACCTGTTTTGAAACCTGAAGATATTGTTCCGACTGTAGGACAGCAATGCGTGAATGGCGCTTTGGGATTAAGAGATTTTGCAATCGGTGAAAAAGCACCCATGCCATCAATGAAGAGTGATGCAATCAATGTGCGTTCAATGCCTTGCTCTTTGATTCTTACCTCAGCCATTCTTCCATCAACGGTGATTGATTCGAAATGCGCATTGTCGAGAATTGTTCCGCCATGCGAAAGCACGATGTCTCTTGCGGCAGAAAGAAGAGCGTTTGCATCGAGTGCATTATCGAGAACATGATCCATCCACAAATGCGGAGTTTTGATTGCAGAATTCGCATCATGAAATTTCACAAAGCCACTGCGATATGTGCAAGTGATGAATGATTGCAATTGTTCTTCGGTGAAGAGTCCGCAATCACGAAGAACGAGCAATTCTTGATAACTGATATTCCAATCGCGATGCGTAAGACCCACGCCGAATTTATCGAACAAACAAACGGAATATCCATGAATTTTTGCCATCAATGCGGCATGAATGATGGCAAGTCCACCACCTCCATAGATGATGTCGAAATCTTTCTTACCTTCTACTTTCTGAACATGTGAAATAACTTGTTTCGGAGTATCATTCACATTCCTCATGAATGAAGATTCAATAGTCAAAAGTCGCTGAAACCAATATGTTCCATCTTGCATCTCTTTGAAATGCTTCACCGTCAAAGGATGAGTTGATTCATATCCGGCGAAGATGCTATCATCCGGAATGGTTTGGGCTGATGGAATTGCGCAAAGTGACATGATGTCCGATAAAAAAAGGGTGAATGCACAAGCAAACACCCTTCATGAAAGAATAATTCATTCTCAGAGTTTGAGTTCGCTATAAGGCATGTCGAATGCTTCTGCAACTGCTTGATACACAATTGTTCCGCTCACTGTGTTCACGCCATAATACAATTCGCGATTATCCGAGCATGCTTTTTCCCATCCTTTGTTTGCAAGTTGAATAGCATAAGGGAGAGTTGCATTTGTCAAGGCAATCGTTGATGTATAGGGAACAGCGCCGGGCATATTCGCAACGCAATAGTGAAGAATGCCATCCACGACATAGGTTGGATTTTCATGTGTTGTTGGCTTGCATGTTTCGATACATCCGCCTTGATCAACAGACACATCAACAACGACCGCACCTGGCTTCATGGTGGAGAGCATGTCTTTTGTAATCAAATGCGGGGCTTTTGCACCTGCAATCAATACAGCACCAATAACAAGATCAGCTTGTTGAGCATGGCGGCGAATATTATCTGGAGTAGACATTACAGTCATGACATTCTTTGCCATGACATCATCCAAATAGCGCAAGCGATAGAGATTATTGTCCATGATGGTAACCTTTGCACCAAATCCTGCAGCAATCTTTGCTGCATTCGTACCAACGATACCACCACCAAGTACGAGGACATTTGCCGGCTCGGTACCGGGAACACCACCAAGCAATACACCTCGGCCACCCATTGTGCGCTCAAGATATTTTGCGCCTTCTTGAGGTGCCATTCTTCCGGCAACTTCACTCATTGGAATAAGAAGTGGAAGAGAATTGTCTGACTTCATCACAGTTTCATATGCAATACAAATTGCTTTTGCTTTCACCATTGCTTCCGTGAGTTCTCTTGAAGCAGCGAAGTGAAAATATGTGAAGAGCACTTGATTTTCTTTGATGAGTCCATATTCAGGTGCAATCGGTTCTTTTACCTTCATGATCATCTCTGCCTGACCATACACTTCTGCTGCGGTCGGGATGATCTTTGCACCTGCTTTGATATACATGTCATCAGAAAAACCACTGCCGACTCCGGCATCCTTCTCGATGATGACTGTATGTTTATTTGCGATCAATAATTCTGCACCGCCCGGAGTAAGTGCGACGCGGTTCTCATTAGGCTTGATTTCGCGTGGAACGCCGATAATCATGGGGAAGCTCCTGAGTAAGTCTGAAAATGGTGGCGAAAACCTGATGCAATGCATCGGTTTGACATAGTTTACGTCCACAAAATTACCACAGAATCATGAGCTGTGGAATACATTTTATGCGATTTTTTCCCCAATTTTGCCCGTATTATCAAGTTTGGGGGAAAAGATGGCTGAATTTGTTGTTTGCCGACACAATACTTTTCCTTAACTTTGTGTTCTCTATTGAAAGAAATCTGCCTTAAGGAGACTATAATGTCATTGAAAGTTCAGCTCGTTGAGCAAAAATATCTGCAGGCCGCGCAAGAAGTACGGAATCAAAAGAATGAGTCCGGCTCTTTCATCATGCCTGATTTTCGTCCCGGTGATACCGTCAATATTGCGGTACGCGTGATCGAAGGTGAAAAAGAACGTGTACAAAATTTCCAAGGTATCGTCATTGCTCGCCGAGGTTCAGGAATCAATGCTACATTCCGCGTTCGCAAGATTTCCAATGGCGTAGGTGTTGAGCGTATTTTCCCACTCAATTCACCCATCATCTCCAATATTGATGTTGTGAAGCGTGGTACTGTTCGCAGAGCGAAGTTGTATTATCTTCGTGGCATGAGCGAGCGTAAGATTCGTCAAAAGACAAGCTGATACCACATACCAGAATTTTTATCGGCAGGTATCACAATAATCGTGTACCTGCCTTTTTTTTATCTATCAAATACAATTGCCATGTTGACTTATTCATCTTCCGGTGTAAACATAGAAGCCGGAGACAAAACAGTTGATGCGATTAAGCCATTTATTCGACGAACATTTTCGCCGGCAGTAATGACTGATATTGGGTTATTTGGTGGATTATATGATGGTCGATTCCCTGAGCTTGAGCATCCGGTGCTTGTGGCCAGCACGGATGGCGTTGGAACGAAATTGAAAATTGCTTTCATGACGGGCATTCATGGGACTGTTGGACAAGATCTCGTAAATCACTGCGTGAATGATATTCTCGCATGTGGCGCGAAACCACTCTTCTTTTTGGATTATTTTGCAACAGGTGTATTGAAGCCGGAAGTAGCAACAGATGTCATCAAAGGTTTGGCCCTTGCTTGTGAGCAAAATGGTTGCGCGCTCATTGGTGGTGAAACTGCTGAGATGCCATCAATGTATGCCGAAGGTGAATATGATATGGCCGGCACGATTGTAGGCGTGGTGGACAAACCAAAAATCCTCCCGCATAAAACACTTGCCAAGGGTGATGTATTGATTGGTTTGGCCTCTACCGGTTTACACACGAATGGATATTCTCTCGCGAGAGCCGCATTGTTCCCGAAATATGATGTCAATCAACATATTGATGAACTCGGTGGAACATTGGGTGAGTCATTGCTTGCGGTGCATCGCTCTTATGCAAATCTTTTGCTTCCTTTGATTGACAAAGGAAATATCAAAGCATTATCACATATCACGGGTGGTGGCATTGTCGGAAATACAAAACGCATTGTCCCTGAAGGTTTGGAATTACATATCGATTGGTCAAGCTGGACCATACCTCCGATTTTCTCGATCATTCAACAAGCCGGTTCTATTGCAGATGAAGAAATGCGCAAAGCATTTAATCTCGGTATCGGCATGATCATCGCAGTTGCACCAGAACATGTGGATGAAATCATGCAGGCATGTGTGAGCGAGAAGCCCGTGATCATCGGTTCGCTGAGATAAATTTCGCTTTTGGGCAAAAAAAAACCCGGAATGTGGAATTCCAGGTGTGAGCATCGCGCGTGGCTCTCAGGGGAGAGATAGCCACTCAACTCAAATACAACTTAGGGCATTTTTATGTACTGTCCAAAGTTTATTTTTAATGTTGTTCTTCCGGTACGAAGTCCATGACTTCTTGTACGACGGCATCAATGATCTCTTCTTCCTTTACACGTCTGACGACCTCACCTTTACGATAAAGAATACCAACGCCCTTACCTGCAGCAATTCCGATATCCGCTTCACTTGCTTCGCCCGGACCATTCACAACGCAACCCAAAAGTGCGATTTTGACAGGCTTTTTGATCCCTTTGAGTCGTTCTTCGATCTCACCCGTGATCTTGAAGAGATCAACTTCAAGTCTTCCGCATGTAGGACAAGAAATAATCTCAACGGATCTTTGCGTCAAACCAAGTGAGCGCAAGATTTCTTTTCCGACTTCAACTTCTTTTTCAGGTTCATCGGTGAGAGAAACGCGAATCGTATCACCGATTCCTTCTGCGAGCAATGTGCCGATACCGACAGAAGATTTGATTGTTCCAACGCGTGAAGTACCTGCTTCGGTCACACCAAGATGCAATGGAAAATCAGTCTTCTCGGCAAGCATGCGATATGCTTCGATCATGAGTCGAACATCAGTGGATTTCACGGAAAGAATCACATCATCCACACCGAATTCAGCTGCGATTTCCGCATGGCGCATTGCGCTTTCAAAGAGCGCTTCAGGAGTTGGATAACCATGCTTTTCGAGAATGTCTTCTTCGAGTGAACCGGAATTCACGCCAACTCTGATGGGAGTTCCACGCTCTTTCGCTTTTGTGAGAACTTCTTTGATGCGATCTCTTGAGCCGATATTACCCGGATTGATGCGGACTTTTGCAACACCTGCTTCAATCGCTTTGAGTGCAAAAATGTGATTGAAATGAATATCAGCGACAATCGGAATCGTTGTGCGCTTGACAATATCAGCAATTGCTTCAGCAGCTTCTTTGTCATTCACGGTCACGCGAACGATATCCACGCCTGCTTCCTGACACCGCTGAATTTGCTCAACGGTTGCATTGACATCCGCAGTCTTGGTTTTTGTCATGGTTTGCACGCTGATCGGGGCATTGCCACCGACAGGTACAGAGCCAACCATTACTTGACGACTGATTCTTCTGCGGAAAGGTCGCACCACATAAGGAGATTCTGTTTGATTATCGAGAATTGGGAGATTCATAAGTATTAGCCAATAAGATATTGTGTTCTAACCATCAGTATAGGTCAAATGTTCCGAGATTTAATCAAGTTTCTTTGAGACTTCATAGAGTATGCGCTTTTCTTGTTCTGTCAAGTTCGCAAAACCCTTTGCCGTGATTTTTTCAAGAATGGTATCGATTTCTTCAGTCGTGATTTCTCGACCATCCATGAATACTCCTGTCATGGTGCCTTTCGGCTCGGGTGGTTTCACTTCTTCAACGACTTCAACATAGGTTTTTTCAAATGGATAATCAATGATATTGCCATAATTTGATTGTTGTTTTGAGCGACCAAATATCTTGTCAACCATCGCATAAATCTTCAAATCATCACCATGTTTGAGCATGATGTATCCAAAGAATGCACCGCCCAAATGCGCGAAATGTGCAACGCCTGAATTGGTTGAGAAGAGTCCTGAGAATAAATCAATCCCGGCATAAAT
>SXZI01000168.1 GCA_005788035.1 Bacteroidota bacterium | reverse complement strand
TTTTAATGCATCCTATAATAAGGAGTTCGCATGAGTACCGGATTTTCATTAGAAGAAATCGCAGTCAAAATTCAACAAGCAAAAGATTTTGTTGGACGAAGAGTAATAAATCGTGAAGAAGTTATTGAACAGGCATTTTGTGCTTTTCTTACAGGTGAACATTTATTACTCCAAAGTCGTACAGGCGCAGGAAAATCACTTCTTGCAGAGCAACTCTTCGCATGTTTTGAAGAAGCATCTTTATTCAGAGTTCAGGCAAGCAAAGAGCAGCAGCCCGATACGTATTTTGGCGGCTTGAACATAGAGTCATTAAAGGAAGGTATCATTGAGCACAATACTCGAGGCTCCTTGGTGGAATCACATTTCGGGTTTATTGATGAGATTTTTGATGCAAATGATTTTACATTGAGAGCTTTACTCTCTCTTCTCAATGAAAGAAAAATGATTCGTGGTACTCAACAGGTTGCATCTCCTCTCCATACAGTAATTGCTGCAACTAATTATCTTCGTATCAGTGAAGTAACAGAAGCAATATTGGACAGATTCCTCTTCAAGTCTGTTGTACTGCCTGATAAAGATCCACTTATTCAATTTAAAATAGGTGTTCAATATTCTCAGCATTCAAATAGAATAATCAAACCACCGGTAACAATTAAGTATGATGAATTATTACGATTAAAACGTTTAATAACAGCCGAAGATCGTTCACATGAATTCAAGATTTCAGCCGAAATGCTCTATTTTACAAATTTAGTTGTTAGGCATTATGAGTATTCACGAAACCGTACATTGAGAGAAAGTCATAAAGGACATACCAGTGCAGAATACAATGATTATTATATTTCTCCAAGAACTCAAGCAAAGTCTTTGGATCTATTGCGTGCCCTAACATTTTTAGATGGAAGAACTCTTGCCGAGGCTGAAGATATAAGAAAATTATCCTTGATTTACTGTACAGGTGGTTTGCCAGAAGAAAAACATCTTTTTGAAAAGAGCTTTACAACAATATATAATTCACTTACCTCTTCCAACGGATTCGAACAAATACGATCACTTATTGCTTATGAAGAAGTTCTTGAACAAATCGAGGAGGATCCTTCATTTCTAAAGCAATCATTGGAAAATTCACTTTCTCATACTCCATTGAGAAGAACATTATTGGAATGGATACAAGACACACTCAATATTGATCACACAATAATTCATAACAAAAAAGTACTTGAATCTTTCCTAAAGAACATGGTTCCCTCTTGCGATGAAGTTCGTGAATTACGACAAGCATTAGAAAAAGAGACTATTCGCATATTCCAAAACATAGAAAATTAAATGCATGGAATTATCTCAAAGAACCATATTGCGAAATTCGCCTTTCATTACCAGAATGGTGGAATATGGATTTTTGGATAATGCCATTCATTCCCTGCCCGATGATTTCTCACTAGTTTATGAAATTGCTCGAGTTCTTGAAGATATTACACATCCATTGACAAATGTGTTGTCACCAGTGCTTTGGTTAGCTGAACCAGATTTAGATTCAAAATCAACTCCCATAGATATCATACCGCATCTTCCTGCAGCTGAAGAATATGAAGCGCATTTGATTCGAAGTTACAGAGACATCAATAAGATTTATCCCCATCAATACTTGCTACCGGATGAAGTCTTTATGCAAAGATTGGTTGAAAGATCCTTGTGGATGCCTGCGCCAAAAGCTCCAAAGAACAAGAGATATCAATCCGATAGTACACAATATGCCCCTGATTCACGGAAACAGAAAGTGTATGTATTGTTTGATACATCTCAATCTATGCAAGATTCATATCGTATTCATCTTGCTAAAGCGATTGCCTATTTCTTTTTAAAAAACAATCAGACTGAAATGGGGACTGTATTTTTTAGAACATTTGATGCTGAGATTGGACCATTACACATTGTTCAGAATAAAACTGATTTTGATTCTTTGATAGCTGAAATTATGTGTATGCCTGCAGAAGGAAGAGGGACAATATTGGAAAAAGCACTATTGACTGCCATACAGGACATCAGGGTTGACAGCTTCATGTCTGAAGCCGAAATACTAGTCATAACAGACGGAGCTGCACATATTGATGTAACGAAAGTGCAAATCGCACTTGGTGAGAACATTCGTATTCATTGTGTTAAGATTGGTGATGCAAATATCAAACCTGATCCTAAAGTTATCATGAATACCATACATTCAAGTGAGTCTGATGATGCAAAAGTTATTCGGGATATACAAAACAAAGTAAAGGATCTTGAAGGAGCAGTCCGTGCAACACAAACCGAAAGTCGTAAATCAGCAATTAATAGCGAGATATCATATCTACAGAAACAATTACATGAAAGACTTCAGCGATATGCACAAAGAGCAATGAGTAATTATGGAAATGAAATCATCGAACTATCATCAATATTTGTTAATGTCGCTGACATAGATCCTAAAAGATTATTTACACTTCCTCCAGAACGGATAGATGAATTCGTAGTTCTGTCAAAGGATATCCTTACATTATTGAAAGAAGATCCTTCAGCAGAAGATGCTAAATTGGCAGCTGTACTCTATGATCATCTAGAGACAGTATTGCGTTTCAATGATGTTCATATTGAAACATTAACAGAACAAAAGAATGAATTAGGTAATATCCTAACAAATCTGGTTCAACAACAATCAGCTAAAGAACTTCAATTACAATTATCCGATTCGGATCAATTGCAATTATCTCGTATCTTGCGCTCAGGTTTAAAGAAAGCTGCAAGAATTCCACTTGCAAGATTATTCGTCATTTTTTACCGTATTATCAAACAACGAGTAATTACATTGATTAAACAAAGACGAGTTTCTCGAATAAAGAAACTACGTAAAAAAGCTCGGCATCGTTAATATACTTTCTATATTATTCATTTGGATATTCACTATGTTACCTATCACTTCAATACTCATACCGATTGACTTTTCTCAACATTCGCAAAATGCTTTGTCCTATGCAAAAGAATGGGCAAAGCAATGGTCTGCGACAATACATCTTATTCATGTTATTGAACCCGTGATTTTCCCAGTGGATTGGGGTTATACACCGGTAGATTTGAGCGATGTAGAAAAGGAATATGAGAGTGCGGCAGAGAAAGAGCTAAATAGAATTGTTGAAATATTACATACAGAAGGATTTTCTGTTATACCTCATATTATTCATGGTGGAAGATCTTCAGATGAAATCAATCAGTATGCGAAAGATCATGGTATTTCAATGATATGCATTGCTACTAATGGAAGGGGCGGGGTAGAACATTTACTATTGGGTAGTACAACTGAACGTGTAGTCAGAAAAGCACCATGCCCTGTATTGGTAATCAGACCTGATGCCCTTACTTCTTGATTCGCCCAACAAATATGCGAGTTGCAAGCCAATGCTTGATGGCAATCGCAATCTTATGAATAGTGGAAACCCTGATTTGCTTTGAAAAGACATCAAAGTCATTTAATTCTATCTTCTCGAGAAGCCTATAGTAAATAGCATCCATGATTTCAGCTGCAATCATGGAATTTCTTTCATCTGGTCGCAAGGCAGTTCTTGCTTTGTGATAATATTCTCTTGCTCGCCTGGTTTGATATCTCATGAGCTCAATAAATTGCTCATTATACACTTCATTTATCAAGTCTTCCTCAGAGTACTTGAAGCGGCGCAAATCTTCTTTCGGAAGATAAATATAACCTCTATCCTTATCAGCTTTAAGATCACGCAAGATATTCGTCAATTGCAAAGCATAACCAAGGTGAACCGCATATTCTTTAGTTTCTTCATATTTATATCCGAATATTTCGATACACATTAGCCCCACAATACCAGCAACCCCGTAACAATATTCTTTTAATTCGGAAAATGTTTCATACCGTTTTTGTATTAAATCTCGTTCGCAGCCATCTATCAATGTCAAGAAATATTGCTTTGGAATTGCAAATCTTCTTATTGCAGATTGCAATGGTCTTAGATACGTTGAGAATATACCACCATTATACAAAGCATCAATTTCATTTCTCCACTTTGTTAATCTTTTTCTTTTCTTGATAATATCTTCGGATGTTCCCTGATCCTGTTCATCTACGATATCATCAATTCTTCTGCAGAATGCATACACTGTATGAATTGCTTCTCTTTCATCCTTCGGTAAGAAGGTGAACGAATAGTAGAAATTAGTTTTACTCTGATTTGTTAAATCTACAGAGTAATCAATTTCTGTAATATCAGTTGTAGTATTCAACGTTTGATAATAATTGTTGGAAGATATACAAAGAATTGCAAGGCAATTATACAATAATCAAAGAATTCCAATGCTGGTCTACTATTATGTAATAATGGTAGACATTTCTTGATTTTTTTAAACATTCTGTATCCGGAAAGATATATTATCATCAACTCACAACGTAATCTAAAACCTGGCAATGTGAAAAATAGTCCTTTGGATACAATGAATTTCTCTTCTGTTTCAAGCATAAAAGCATATAACGCTTTGGAAAAATTAGGTGTTATTTTCTCATTCGCCAAATAGTTTTCCACATCAACATCCTCGACAAATCCCTCTAAAGGTATATATAGTCTTCCATTCCTTCTGTCAACGGATAGATCTTGAAGGAAATTTGTCATTTGAAGTGCGGTGCACAAAGCATCGGATGTAACTTTGTTTTTGGAATCCCATACACCATGCAACCGAAGAATTAATTCTCCTATTGGGTCAGCGGAATTGGAACAATAAGCAAACACTTCATTCATAGATTTCATATTCTTGAAATGAACATCTTGCATAAATGCCGCTAGCAATCTCTCGAAAGGTTCGAATGGTATACTTGTCTTTTTGAACAAATGACCCAATGAAATCCATAAAGGATTGGTACCGGAATACTCACCTTTATAACAAATACTGACAAAATGGTGCATTATGGAAAGTGCTTGATCTGATTTGTCAATACCATGATTTACCACATATTCATCAGCGATATCATCAGCTATTCGACTAAAAGCATAGATAATTACGACATAATCCCTGATTTTTGCCGGTAGGATGAAGGAAGCCACAGGGAAATTTTCATAGTGACTAGTAGCAAGATTCCTGCAGAACTGAATTGCACCCTGCAATGAATTCACTGCTTGATTCCCTCCATGGGAAGTACAAGCCACTTCAAATAAATCATGATGATTGAACATTGATATCATTTGGATACAAAAAAGCCCGCATAAAGCGGGCTTTGATTAGTCGCGGAAAAGTTTACCTCGATTGTCTTTGATATCAGCTTTTTCTTTTAAAGCATTGAACCATTGAGTGTAAGCAGATGATGCTGCTTGTGATGACAATGTCATTTGCAAATCACGTTTAGCTTTAGGGAAAGCTTTTATATCTGCATCTGTTCGCTGTATAACTTGATAAATATACCAACCACTTTCGCCTTGGACTGGCTCATTGATTTTATTAAGAGGGGCTAGCATAGCTTTTTGAGTCAAGGCAGGTTCATTGCCTGCACCATCGACTAACCCATTATTTCTTACCTTAGCAACAGATTTTACTTCTATCGTTGGATCAATTCCTGAAACTGCAAAGAGTCTTTCAGAATTTTTGAGTTTCTGATAGATTGAAAATGCTTTGTCTTTAAGCATTTTCATCTTTTTCTTTATCAAAATATTCTTTGTTAATTCCTCTTTTAAGTCTTCAAAAGGAACTAAACCAGATTCTCTTACACCGGTTACTTGAGCTATTACTATACCATAGTATTTTAATTCCAAGGGTTCTGAAATAGCTCCTACTTCATTCGAGAAAGCAAAGTTTGTCATGGACTGTGAACCAAGCACAGGCATTTGTGTATCGAAATACATAGTTTCAACTACATTTTTCTTAATCTTTTTTGCCAAGGATTCCATGTTTTGACCATCGTCAAGCTGCTGTTTAAATGAGAGTGCATCTCTTCTCAGTTGCTTTTTGGTATTCATGGTCAAAGCAATTGAAATCATAATCTCACTATATTTTATCTCATCAGAAATCTTGTCTGATATCTTGATAATATGATAACCAAACTCAGTTTCGACAGGACCAACTATAGAACCGGGAGCATTATTGAAACATGCATCTTCAAATGGTTTAACCATTTGTCCTTTTGGAAAATAATCATATTCTCCACCGCGATCTTTTGAACCATTGTCTTGAGAATACTCTTTAGCCAAAGCTGCAAAATCCTCACCCTTTTTTGCTCTTGCAAGTACTTGAGTAGCAAAAGCTTTTGAGCTGTCTTTATTTGTGCCGAAATTAATAAGGATATGGCTGGCTTTCACTAGTTGATTTACCCCCGAACGAAGACTATCAACTTTATACAGAAAAGTTCCGGATGCAGTGGTTACAGGACCGATGATGTCTCCTTGTTTAGCAGCACCAAGCAAGGATGCTACCTCAGGCGCAAGTTTTTTTACTGGTTGATATTCTTGCTGAGTTCCTGCATATTCGGCAAAATACTGATCAAATGCTGTAAGCTTGTCTGCAGGTGTCAGTGCTTCAGTTAAAGATTGCTGGATTCTTGCAATTTTCTTTGAAGCAATGAGTGTATCTTGTTTTGATGGCTCAAGCGGAAATGTTACATACTTGATTTTACGTGCAGGTTTTTGTTTTCTGAACTCTTTGACTGCTTCATATTCTGCTTGCAATTCTTGCTCAGTGGGTTTACCCAAGCTCTTAGCATCAACATTGTTGATATTGAATTGAATATAGTCAAAGTCAAATGTGGTGCCTTCATTTACATATTTGTTTTTCAAATATGCAGGAGATACAATAGAAGCAGCTGTACCCGATGCTCTTCTGAAATGTTCGAGTAAACGTGATTTGTACATGAACTCTTCAATCTTGAGCAAACTATTCTTGAACTTAGCAACTTCTTCAGCTGGATCTACTGTTTGTGGTATCATCCCCGCTTTCTTTCCGGCAGCAATATTTTGGGCAATGATATCAGGATTAGTCATCACGTCAAGGTATGCTTGACGATTAAATTTTCCAGCACTGTCAGTAAAGTTTCGCGTGAGATAATCCGGAGGGCTATCCAACATGATGTCCAAGACCTCGTCCTGTGTAACTTTTATTCCTGCAGCTTCACCTGCTTGACGAATGAGAATTTCTTCAACAAATTGATCCCAAACAGCTTGACGGATAATATTATCGTCAACTTCTGCTTGTGGATTTTGTTGTCTTTGCATATCAGACTGTTCTTTGACGCGCTGTTCAAATTCCTGATATGAGACTTCCTCACCATTGATCGTACCGACAACATTGCCTGTTGATGAAGAACTATTTAATAATGTTCCGAGATTGGAATCGGATGCGACCATGAAGGCGATGAATGAAACAACAAAAATCACCAACATGTACGGGGAAATATCTCGCATGCGTGAGATGATACCCATTGTATACTCCTGAGCGTAGACGAAAATAATATCTTCCCTACCGTCTTACAGTAAGGGACTGAATAAACGGCAAAATTAGGCCAAAAACACGAGAAAAGCAACCTTGAAATTGACTTGATTTGGTCTTGTGGCTTCCTTTTACAGAAGTATGCCGTAATCATATAAACTTGGCTTATTTTCTCTATGAGTCCTCAAAAAATGGGTAATTTTGCCTTTGAGTATTCATTTTGAGGTTAATCATGGTTTCCATTTCCTTGACCTATGAAGGCGAACTTCGTTGTAGAGCTACTCATGATCCTTCGGGCAATACAATCTTTACAGATGCCCCTATTGACAATAAGGGCAAAGGAGCCAGCTTCTCACCGACTGATTTATTGGCAACTTCGCTTGGATCTTGCATGTTAACCATCATGGGTATGGCTGCAGACGCACGGTTATTGGATATTACCGGAGCGACTGTTCTCGTGGAAAAGCATATGATCAATCAACCGATTCGCCGTGTTGATTCACTGAATGTCACGCTAACACTCCCAAATGCATCATATTCCGAAGCCGATTTGGAGGCACTTCATCTTGCAGCTAAAAATTGTCCCGTCATGATGAGTATTCACCCGGATATCAAAGTCAATTATAGATTATTGGTTGGAAAACAATGAAAGCAATCCTGATTTCTCTCTGCCTCTTCACTTTCGTCAATCTCCATGGTCAATCGATTTGGAATGCAAAACGCTCATCTTGGCTTGGGATTGAGCTAAAAGACCGCACTTCAATAGATATGTATATCAAAGGATATACAGAGTATTTGGATGCGGCTCGCACGGAGTTATCCTCGACAAGAGAATTGATGACATTGTTGAGATCCAATGGTTTTACATTGTACTCTGAGAAATCCCAGATTAAGAAAGGAGCAAAGCTACTGTTCAATAATCGAGATAGAGCATTGATCGCTGTGATAATTGGCGATGAGCCCATCATGAAAGGAAGTAGATTGATTGGAGCCCATCATGATAGCCCAAGAATTGACATCAAAGCCCGACCATTATATGAACAAGAAGGTTTTGCTTTATTTCAAACGATATACTATGGTGGGATTAAGAAATATCAGTGGTTGAATATACCGTTGATGTTGTCCGGAAGAATCGATAAAAAAGATGGATCTACCATTCA
>SXZI01000023.1 GCA_005788035.1 Bacteroidota bacterium | reverse complement strand
TTTGCTTGAGCGATGTGCAGGCAAGCCGAATATTGGGGAGACAATGCTCTATAGATTGCTGTATTTCTCTGACTTCAATCATTATGAAAAATATGAAGAACATGTATCGGGTGCCACATATCGGAAATTGCACTATGGACCCGTTCCTGAAAACATGGATGCAATCATACAACAGATGGTTGAGAAGAAACATGTACAGAGGTTAAAGACCACATTCAATGGCATTCCGCTGATTCGATATATACCTTTGAAAAAAGCCAATCTAACACTATTGAAAGCAAGTGAAAAAGAGGTCATTGACAGAGTCATTGAGCAAATGAGCGATTGGTCAGCCACAGCAATTAGTAATTATGCACATAAAGATATGCCTTGGCTTGCTTCAAAAGATGGAGAAGAGATTTCATATGAATTGGTGTTTTATAGAGAGGCACCTTTCTCGGTCAGAAATTATGGGGATGAAATGCGATCGAAATGATATTCGAAGAATTAGATGAATTCAATAAAGATATAAAAAGACTGATAAAAAAGTATCGAACACTCCATGATGATTTGGAAGTGGTCAGAAAAGTATTGACCGTAATTCCCGATGAAAGACCACCATTTAGCTTTCGCATCGATCAATTGGGGATTCAAACATGTATCATCAAAGTAAAAAAGATTGCCTGTAAAGCATTAAAAGGACGCGGTGTGAATTCAGGGCTGAGACTTGTCTATGCTTATAAACCCAATGAACAGAGAATCATCTTCATTGAATTATATCATAAAAATGACAAAGGAAGTGAAGATAGAAATCGTATCTCACAATATGTTGATTGAAGAACATCTTAGGTTCACTTTTTCTTGGAGACATTTGCTGTTTTTTTCGACCTACCTACACTCTTATCCCACCATAGTATCAAATGATCGGTCAAGACATCAAAGGGTAGGAGTTCGATATCATCGCACACAAATGTTGAGGGTAATTTCTTTCTGTGTTTTTCTACTTTCTTTCGTAGAACCATGCCATCTGCATAGAGATTCTTGGAGATGATGTGCACTATTTCCGCAAATACACATACGCGTTTTTGATCTTTGGGGACATGTTTCTTGATATAACGGATGGCATTATCAATGGCACGGTGGATGTCACGCTCATTGGACAGTGGTTCCTCGGCGCTTCTATTTTTTGAAATGATCTCTTCCCTTGCTGTAAGAATCATCATGATGCTTTCTAACATTCGCAATAAGGACAAACCACCACTTTTATCATGCTCATATTCCGGAATATCATTTCGGATTGAGGATATAATGGGTCTTTTGGAGATGAATAGTTGTACATCATCTCTGTCTATTCCGGAAGGATAGTGAGAATTCTCCGCAATACCGAGAAAATATGATAGCCATAAATATGCTTTCAGAAAAATGAAGTGTGATCTATTAGGTCTATCCAACAATTGAGCATTTCTTTTTTTGGACATAAAACAATATTGATCAAATGCATATTCAGTGTCCAAGGCATATACAGCATGTTGAAAACTTTGAACTCGCTGATTGACATTCATCCGAATTCTATAAGATGGAAGTTTTTGTATTGCAGCTTCAAATACCACTTTTGATTGTTCATATTCCCCAAGTCGAAAATGTGCAACCTGCATATACACTGCCAAATACATCCTTCTATTCGGACTATCAAAATGTGATTTTCTTTTAAGATAGTCGCCAAGCTCTTGGCAATAAATCAGTAATGCACGATAATCATGTTGCAGTAAACAAACACTAAATAAAAAAGCATAGTAAGTATTGACTGCCGAATAAATCTCATGTACTTCCAGTATTTTCTTAAGCGATTCAATACAAACTAAATGCGCATTCAATTGTGCTTTACCAACAGTAATCCGATTACTTGTCAATTTTATAAATTCATTCTTAATCTTAAACACTTCAACATGCAATTGTAGTTTTTCATGAACCAAAGATATTGATGCCAAATCCTTATTCAATCTCTTTAAAGTTGAATGCGCCCTTGATTGATGCCATTGATCCTCAAGAAGTCGTAATTCGATATGAAAAAACTCATACTTACGAGCAATTGATATCGCTTTATCATGCAACTCTTTTGTGATATTAGTACCGCCTAATATTCCTGAGATATAAGCAGTATACACATAGTACATTGCTTCAGCTTCAGCCGCATCCGTATTTGAAACTTCATCCGCATCTATGGATATCAGCATTAATGAATTCACAAGTCTCTTTTTCAAGCGAGATTTGAATGAACGATAATTTGCATCGCTTGTACCATTGGGAAAAATATGAGCGCGCAATTCTTCATCTGTTTGTACTTCACCATGTCGCAATGCATGAAAAGCACGATAATATGATGCATCTTTCCCTTCTTTTTCTTTGAATCCGTTTTTTTTCAATGCATCCAACTTCGACTTGATAAAAATCTGCGGTTGTTCCTGAGAGTAGTCTGCAACAATTGACGCTAATTTTTGTATCAGTTCCATGAGTAAAAGTAATATCTAATAATGAGTAAATGCGAGTTATTGCTTTTATAGTTGATTGTATTATATAGACTTAGGTATTTCGTGATGATTCATGAATACTTGTTCATGGCCGAATACAAGCGTATTGTTTCGACGATTTTTACTTGCAACAGAACTGAGAAACTCGGCTATACAGTGCATTCATTTTCTCGGTATTTTACATCATAAGTTCGCAATGATTATCACATGGATTATGGAGACAATATATGAAACATCTCTCACTCTCATTGCCAATGATTATTCTCATTTCATTGTTGAATGTCAATTCTCTAATGGGACAAGTTAAGTGGAACAATCATTTAATAGCTGATAGAATAGCCACTCAGAATAAGGCAGCAATCTCCAAGGATGGCAAACATGCAATTACGGTTGGGTATATGAATACGTATTATACTTGTTCCGATGCGAGTATTACTGACCCTTTCAACAA
>SXZI01000167.1 GCA_005788035.1 Bacteroidota bacterium | reverse complement strand
GTTGGATTACTGTTAATTTCAGAACACCCTTTAACACGGCATGTATAGATACCTGCCATGGATTCTGTTACTTGGGTGATATTCAATGTTCTACTTGTAGCACCGGGAATCAGTTCATTATTCTTATACCACTGAAAAGTCAGAAAATTTTCATCTGCTTTCACTGTGATGCTCAACGTTTTGTTTGTACCAATACATGCTGTATCAAATGGTGCGGAATGAGTCAGAATTTCAGGAATAGGTAAAATGGAAATCGGAGCATCAATTGTATCTATCGCAGTTCCATTCAATACACGTATTCGATAATTGGAACTAAATGCTTGATTATCGGATATATTCCATGTATAATTTAAAGTTGAAGCAGGAACAGATCCGATCGGAGTCCATGGTGCATTTCCATTTGGAGATGCTTCAATGATTGTATTTCCCGAAAGACCATCCCCTGTCCAAGTCACATTAACGGCACTACTTCTACAAACAGTGCTTGGCGAGGTTTGACTTGTCAATGAAATAGATGATCCACTTACCACATTTATGGTAATTGAATTCATAATATTCCAAGAATCACCATTTGCATTGCCATTATTATTGACTGCATTTCCTGCCATGTAGATTGTATATGTACCAGGTGTGGAAGGCGCAGTCCATGTAAATCCAAATTCAGCTTCTCCACCATTCATATTTGCGGGTGTTGGATGTGTAAGCTCACCTCCGGAATTATTACAATTACTCAATGCTGAATATGTACCAGCATTGACATTCGAGCTATTTTTTATACTGAGATTCATTCCGGCTTTCGTCAATGTTGCATGAGCAACGACAGCCGTAAATGCTTTTGAAGATCCAGCTTCAACCGTAAAAGGTCCTGCACCCTCTCTCAATGAAACAGTCGTCGCATTGTTTTGTCCTCCATGACAACCGCCACAACCTGTTTGTGATCTTCCTGTTATACCACCGCTTGATCCTTGCATACTTTGAAAGGCAGTGCATAAAAAAAAGATAGTCAATAGAACATGTTTCATAAAATAACCTATTTACATTGTAAAAGAATATGTATCATAATTGAAGAAGTACTGTGTGCATCACGCCTTTTCCCTTCATTGCCACTTCTTTTTGAGTTAGGATTTGCAATGATTTCACTACTTCGAAATCTTTCACTTCATCATAAAACTCTTGAGATATTTGAATCGTTCCTGGTTCTCCGTATGACTCCATTCTCGCTGCGGTATTCACCGCATCACCCCAGACATCATAGCTGAGTTTTTTTGTACCAATCACTCCAGTGACGGTTGGTCCGGAATGGATCCCAATTCTTACTTGCAATGAATCGCCATTCGGAAGTCGTATTTCCTTGCAAGCATGAAGTATCTGCTTTGCAAATGTAAGCATTCGGCTCTTATGTTCTTTTCTATCTTCATCAGTATTACAAATTGCCATATATGCATCACCGATAGTTTTGATTTTCTCGATTCTATGTAGTTCTGCCAATTGATCTAAATTGGAATAAACAGCATTGAGCAATTCGATGATTTGTGATGGTTGTAAATGTTCAGAGAGTGATGTGAATCCAACAATATCAGCGAACATGATTGTCATGTCATGACATTCCTCTGCTATAGTTTTTTCACCACGAATAATCTTCTCAGCCACATGAGATGGAAGAATTTCATGAAGTAATTGTTCTTTCTCCTGAAGTCTGGTTAGTTCAACCAATCTTTGTTGCTCCATTTGATGATATGCTTGTTGAAATTCCATGTCTTTAATCTTGTCTCGAACTTCATTCGAGTTGATTTCCTGTTGCACATTCATGGATGAAACATAAAATTGATACGCTTGCTCCCAATTTCCTTGTGATTTATACATATCAGACAAATGATTGAGGTATGCCAATTCAATCGATTTCAAAGAGAGCTTGCGTAGTGATTCAAGAGACTCAAGCAATACTGATTCTACTTTCGTAATGTCTTGCTGTGCAAATTCCGGACTAGACTGAATCTTTATCATTTGCAAGAGAATATTATAATAATCGCCGACGCGCTCGGTATCACGCAACATTCCCAATGCTGTATTATAGCATTCATAAGCTTCATCCAATTGGCCTCTATGGAAATGAACATTGCCAAGCGACCCAATGTGCACTGCCTCTGTTATAGGATTGCCGAGAAAACGATTTACTTCTATTGCTTTGGTAACATGCTGTAATGCTTCATCTGCATTACCTTTTTCAAGCATGATATCTCCCAAGATCTCATGCCATGTTTCTATGCCTCTTTTGTAGTCGATTTCTTCATGAATAGACAAAGCTTTATATAAATATTCTTCTGCTTTATCTAGATCACGCATGGAAAAATACACGGAGCCTATATGTCCAAGAGCTCTTCCAATTCCGTCTTTTGCATTGCTCATCGTATGCAATTCCAATGCCTTTGAAAAGTATTCAAGTGCTTTGGAATAATCTCCATGCTTATTGAAGATGGTTGCTATATTGTCTGAAACAATTGCAAGATGATCATAGGTTTTTATCTCTTTCGAAATATCTTCGGAAAATCTAAGTAATTCCAATGCTTTCACATCATTGGAAAGTGAAGAATGAACAAGTCCAAGATTTCCTGTAATGGTGGAAAGATTATTCTTGTCTCCCAGCTCCAACGCAATCTCATAAGCCCTTTCTAAATAGGTCAATCCCTCATTGCTTCTACTTAATTCAAAATGCAATAGGCCTAGAATATTATTGCATCTAAATGTCTTTGTCAATCGTATGTCATCGGGTAAATTCTCAGATAATGACAGCATTTCCTCCACGATGGGGATTGCATCTTTTGACAGTGTTCTTCTGATATATGAAAATGCAAGAATATTCAATGCTTCAAATAGTTCTTGTGCTTCATATATACCTGATTTCAATTCATTCACATAGTGCTGCGCATATTGTTTTGCTTCTTCAAATTTCCCTTCTCGCAAAAGGACATTTCCTTGCTCTATGCGTGAATTATCATTGGTATTCATAACGATCTCGTGGTTCAAAGACAGTTTTCGATTTGATTATTCAAAAATACACACAACTGTCGTATTGGGCACTGCTTTTCATCCATTAAGGATGTATGCTTTCTTATGTGTATTTTCGCATGTCAATATCAGGAGTACTTATGCCCGCAATCAATATACCCCGCTTGGATTTACTTGATTTCATTGGTGATGATCATGTGAAACAACATGCATTTTCTCAAGAACTTGGTACAGCATTCAATGACACCGGTTTTGTGATGATTGCAAATCACGGCTTGGATTCTGCACGAATTGATGAACTCTATCGACAAATTCAAGCCTTTTTCACTCTCCCGGAGGATATAAAGCGCAATTATGAAATTCCCGGTCTTTTTGGTCAAAGAGGATATACTGGAAAAGGGAGAGAAAAGGCAAAAGATGCTCTGACTCCGGACTTGAAGGAATTTTGGCAATGTGGTCAAACCGTTCTTGATAATGATCCAATAAAGCATGAATATCCTGAAAACATCATGGTTGCAGAACTTCAAGAGTTCAATGTGATACTCAGAGAAGTCTATGCACAACTCGAAGAAACAGGTAAGCATTTGCTAAAAGCCATTGCACGATATCTTTCATTACCCGATACTTTTTTCGACAAGCATGTCCATAATGGAAACTCCATTTTGAGGGCTCTTCATTATTTCCCTATAGAAAATCCCGATTCAATTGCTCCGGATGCTGTGCGTTCAGCTGAACATGAAGACATAAATCTCATTACATTACTCATAGGTGCAAGCGCAGATGGTTTGGAAGTTCTCACCCGCGATGGTACATGGTTTCCTGTTAAAGCTCAAGGTGAAGACATCGTGGTCAATGTTGGGGATATGCTTCAACGTTTAACCAATAATGTATTGAAATCAACAACACATCGTGTGGTGAATCCTCCAAGAGAATTATTGGGTACTTCACGTTTCTCGGTACCATTTTTCCTTCATCCAAAATCCAATATGGATTTGACATGCTTGGAATCATGCATTACCGCAGATAATCCCAAGCAATATTCCAACATGACTGCCGGAGAATACCTCGATGAAAGACTAAGAGAAATTGGTTTGAAAATGTAATCAAAAAGGCATGATTTGAAAATCATGCCTTTTTTTATTCATGTCAGCGATTGATCAGTAGTTTTTCTAAATAACTCCGATCTCCATCATGTATTCTGATAACATACATGCCATTTGACAAAGATGCAACGGGAATAGTGGTTGTGAATTGTTCAAATGAATCTCCCGAATGTGTGCTCGTTTGGTATAATTGTTTACCCATCATATCCAATAATTCAACAAATCCTTGTCCATTAGGAGATAGCATTGTTCTTACAGTGATAGCATCTTCTTGATTAACGGGATTTGGAAATATGTTGACATGTGCTCCCATTGTTCCTTCATCAACACTTGTTAAACTATGAACTGTAATTGTCAACATTGTGTCTGCAATACATCCTTCTTTATTGGTCTCAGTCACTTTAAGATATGCTAATCCGGGTTTAGTGAATGAAACAAGAATTGAAGAACCACCATTATTGCTTGCTATAACTGCATTCCCACTGATTTCCCAATTATACGTACTACCCTCATGAAACGCGGTATAATAGGAGTGATTAACTTGTTTTTCATGAACTTTGGTATATCCAAAAATGTCAACATTCGATTCTGAAACATTTATTGTGACAGAATCTATATATGATATTGAACCATACGAAGTGGTCAGATAATAAGTGGATGTTTTTGTTGGTGTTACAGTGATAACTGGATCTTTTTGACCTGTTGACCATTCATATAATGGATTGCTTTTAATTGATTGATCAGGATATTTATTCCATATCCAATTATTGATCAATGTTACATTGTTATTCAATGCATTCATTGTTGATTCACCTGAACCCTCATCAAAATGCCACAAACCGAATGCTGTATGTGATGGCTTTTCAATTCTCTTTGGAAGATTATTCTCAGCAAATACATACTCTTCCAATGTGATATACACTTCATCTATACATCCTTTGAATCTTCTTCCCCCTTCTCTCCAATTACCCAGTGTCAATGATGGAATGCCTGAATATCTTATAGGTTCAGAATTATTGGCTATACGTTCTCCGTTAACATATATGTTCTTTGTCCCTTTATTATAGACAAACTGAACATGTTGCCATTCATTTGGCTTCAATGTAAAATCCAAATCATTCCATGACCATTTTTTCCCGCCGTCCAATGTTTGCACAACCCAATTTCTTGAACCTCCATGGCTGCAATCAAGCAAAACCCCATAGGTATTTGGTTGCACATCCGGCACCTTCACCCACATAGAAATTGAAAATAGTTCTTGTTGACCAAAGGTACCCAATTCAATGTATCCACCTTTTTTGGAATCGGGAAATCCGGCAGGATTTGGTGCAGCGCCATTTTCAAGATAATATTGAACAGTGTTGTTGTCCCGTGAAAAGCACGTTGTATCTATTGGTTTGACAATTGATAATTGAACAGTTTCCCCTTTGCAAATTGTGGTATCTTCCTCCAAAATTGAGTAATTACATGTTTTCTCTAGTGTATGCTCACTCTTTGATAATGACCAAATACCATCAGCGCGGAAATACAATATGCGTTGTTCACTCCCATCATAAAAAACCGCATTCTGTCCCAATTGCGATACTAGAATCGTTGGCGGAATATCTCCAACCGTTTTTACCTCTTCAAACCCATTTGTCCTACCGGGCTTGAACACTGTGACTTGCATCGTATAGTATTGATTTTTACCCCACTCATAGCCGGGTATATAGTCGTTAGGTGGTATGAATCCACCTATTTTCACAAAACTATTATCATCATGATTATATGATACTGCCCCTTCGGTTTTATAACTATCATGATTCAGTGGAAGAATATTTTTGTATTTGTTTGTGTTGAGGTCCAATTCCCAAATATCTTTTAACCAACAATATTTACCAATATCATTTGCCCATGGTTCACCGACTGTGCATTCTTGTTCAAATTGACTTCCTGATGCATTGCCATATCCCGATGCAAAATACACTTTGTTCTCACCAGGTTTTCCAAGTATCAAAGAAGGACATCGCTTCATGGGAACAGAACTACTATTCACAAATACGTCATTCGGAATGGTGTTAACCCATTGATCTTTATATTCCCAAACCCAATTATTGACCTTATATAAACCATATCCGCCAACAAATCCTGCAGCTTGAGTTTTATTATTCCAGAAATATCCGGCATTATAACTTTCATTATCAAATGATCCTGTCGCGATTTGTGTCCATTCGCCACCAGATGAAGATAATGCATATAGATTTTCCCTACCACTGCGTACTGCAATCAGTCGATCATTCGTATAATCATATGTGAATGTTCGTAATTCACTCGGCGCGCCCTGATTTGGAATCTCGATAAAAACATTTTGATGTATGTCATATGCCATCACAACAAGTGTGTCATTAACATATTTCATGCTGTAAATGAGGTTATGCACTCTGTCATAACCTGTAGAGCTAAATCCAAGATTCTCATGTTTGAACTCCCCTTTGTCTTTGATTTTAGTCCATCGATATTCATCGGCATGAAGATGTATTATTCCCATTGCCAATACATACAAACTCAGAAACTTCAGTTTCATTGCTTACCCCTAACAAAATTGTAAAAAATACCCCTACCCTTTTCTGCATATAAAATTACTCTGCTTCATATTCCAAACGAACCGTGATTGTTGCTGTCTTATTTTTCGAAGATGTATTGAATGATCCGCCTGATTCGAAATCTTCATCGGTGTTTTGACCGACTATTTGAAATACCCCCATCGATGCTTTTTTCAGTTTACCCAATGAAGCATCTGATTTATCTGCAATGTTCTCTGCCCGATTCTTTGCATCTTCGGTTGCCTGAGCAATCATCTCCAATTTCAATTCCGACAACTTGGTATAATAATACATCGGATTCTCTGTGATGATTTCTATGCCTTGATCAATCAATTCACTCACTTCTCTGGAAACTTTCTCTACAAGGTCGACCTTTTTGGACTCAACTGTGATTCTTTGAATCAGTTTATATCCAATAAATTGTGAATATGATGTTCCGTCTGGATCAGACATCGTTTGAAATTCTTTTTCAATGTCAATTGATGATATGTTCAACTCTTCATTCTTTATGCCCTTCTTAACAAGATATTCCTTCACTTTTTGCCTTCTGCCTTCAATCAATGTATACGCTTCCTTCAAGTTCATTGCACGTGCAGAAACCGAAGATTGCCAGATGATCAAATCAGAAGTGAAGTCCCTACTTCCTAATCCCGTAACCATGATTCCATTGTCGATGCTATAACGTTTGATGACTGCATCAGCCAATGTTGATGTCGACACTATGATTGCTATAGCAATTAAGATGGTGTTTACATGCGCTCTCATTTATCTTTCCTTTCAATGAATGTGAATATCGCTTAAAATCCCTTCATCTTCCCTGATTGTAAATCTACAATATTTTCGGCACAGGATACGGCGAAACCGTATCATGCATGCAATGATTCCAACACCCTGTCATCATTACATACACCCCCGATACATGCCCCTACCGTACCCCTTTCTCTTCGCCGACACAATTGTGATGATATCTTCCGAGATCCCCATGGATGTCCCCTCAATCCCTCTCTTCCGATATCACATGTTAGCGCATAGCCCCCGGATGTTCTTTCACCCCTACATCACTCTATGCTTCCCTAAGATATATTTACATTCTTTGATTGATCATTTCAATGTACTCTACAATTACATGATATAAAACTCGTGCCAAAGTTTATGATGCAAAAAGAACCTACCCTACAAGCAAGTAAACATGCGTTATGTAGAGGATCATCAACTATGTGTCAGTGTGAAATCGTTCAATCGGACTTGTGTAAACACTGTGGAATATTTTGTCAAAGTGTGATGCTAATTTCACACATATTCCACACCTTGAATTGTATGCTGAATGATAAGAAGATACATGATGCATGCTACATAAATATTACACAGTCGAGCATAGTATCTTTGTCAGATCTTAATTGTAGGATTACTATTGATTCGATGGGGGAAGTATTCAGGTATCAATATTGCCGGATACGCAAAACCGCCATGTGGTATTCATCACAAGGCGGTTCATGTATTGTTTATCGTGGGAAAGCTCTGCCGAGCTTTATGTTCATGTTCCGATTTAGGATTTCTTGATCGGATAAATTGAATGTTCATAGCGATAGCATTTTGTGAAACATATTATTCTACTTGAATATCTATGAGCGTAATGATGTTGAGAAACGATACATATGATGAAAAACGTTCCTTTTCTTCTTCAGTGAAAATGAGTTTCAGGCCATTAAGGATATCTTCTCTTTGGCGAATGATGCAGATTATTCTAAGCATGTGAAAGATTTCATAGATATGCTTCACATAGTCTGCTTTTGTATGCATTACTGGTACATTGCCCGCTTTTTCCAAGTGATTGTTCACATGACGAATGATATTTCTTGCTGCATTCTCATGTTCAAAGAGCATTTCTTGAATTTCTTCACATAATGCATGAATGTCCTCATGATTATCCGTGAAATACAATCCCACAGGATGGCTAATACTGAATTCCGATAGACTTTTATCCTTGATAAGATCCACGTCTTCAGCATGCACGGCAAGATAAAGGGCAAGTCTTTGGACCGTCTTTGTTTCATTCTCACTCTGGGATTGCTTGCCATAGTTGACAATTGCATCCACAATGAATTCTTTATGGTTTTCATAATGATTACCCATAGTATGAACTGCATTGATTGGCTGATTGTCCTTTTCTTCTTTATGCTCCAAGATTTCCACGAGTAGAGCAGACATGCAATCGCATGCATCCACATCTGCTTTGTTATACTTAGTGAAGCAAGATTCCAATACGATGTGCAAGACATCTTCTTCAAAAAGCATATTGATGAGCATGAAGACTTGTGCGATTATTTCTATTTCTTCTTCCGCATGTACATCTTCAAATTCGCACATGATTGGGATGAAGACGTCCAATGTGAATGTTCCAATGATATGGGCAAACTCGCCTTCGAGTTCTCCATCTCTGACAAGAACATCCATGAGTGTTTCGAAGCTCTCCCTGTTTTGGAGAAATTCGTTTGCTACAATAGGATGAAAATCCTGCGGTGTTAGCAATTCCATGGATTGATGAAATGCATTGACTGTGGCAGTGATTCCTGCTATTCTACGAAATACTTGAAGGCGTTCCGTTCTTGACAGCTCCTTCATTGAGCTTAGTTGTGTATTGCTGCGTACATGCAAGTCCTCCATGACGATTGCAGCAATTGTTTCAACGATGTTTTCATTCATATGTATACTCCATTATGAATTATGGAAATTGTGAATTGATGTCCCAACCAAAGAATCTTATATCATTTGTCTCATATTGAGTATTTCCAAAGTGACCCTTCCTTGCCGTCTCGAGATATATTGGTTTTTGTAATCCAAATCTATCACGAATCGCTTTTGGAGTCAGGTCATCCGGAGTGAATGAGCCCAAACCATATTCTTGTTTAGTATCCGGATCCATGATTCTATATGATACCGGATGCTCCACGCCGATTGCATACGCTAATTGTACGATTATCTTTTCGCTTTCTTCATGAGACCGTAATGTCTCCAATGCCAAATGTCTGCACATATAAGCCGCACTTCTATCAACCTTGGTGGGATCCTTGCCCGAAAAAGCTCCTCCACCAATAGGTGAATCTGCACCAAACTGATCCACGCAGATTTTACGACCGGTAAGCCCACAGTCTGCAATTGGACCACCAATCGTCCATTCGCCCGCCGGATTGATTAAGAACTTGGTTTCATTGGTAAACCAACTCTGAATATGTTCAGGATTTAGTTCTTTCATCTTTGCCAATACATGAGAAGTAAAGTATTCCTTCACATCCGCTACTGTCATCGCTTCACTGTGACAGCATGATAATACAATCGTATCTATGCTCTTCACGCCACCATCATTGTATAGCAGTGTTACCTGTGACTTCATGTCAGGGCGAATCATGTCTTCACCATTGAACACATCCCATATACCATTATATGCCAATTGAATTATTTGTTTAGAAAGATAGATTGCCGGTGGCATATATGTC
>SXZI01000166.1 GCA_005788035.1 Bacteroidota bacterium | reverse complement strand
GTCATTGCGAGTGGAATCGATAATGAAATCACCTCCAACAAATATCTGTTTACCATCGGTTTCGAGTGCATTGATCGAAATGCATCCCGGTGGAAGGCCAAGTTCTTTCCACTCACTACCATTCCATGACATAAGTGGGGCCGGGAGAATCACATTCCCATTGGTAATCGTTGATGCAACAATAACATGACCATTATTGAGTACGGTTATGGCATCTACTTCACCTTGAATTCCTTGTCCCATACTGTTCCATCGTATTCCATCCCAGTATGCGATATTTTGCGCAGGTATAATCCCGGCAGTATCAAAATCCCCTCCGGCAAATATGTAGCCATTATGTTTTGCAAGTGCTTTGATTTCCGGTAGAAGATTCGAGATTGCATCTGCCCTTGACTTTTTGAAACCATTTCCTAAAGGATGCCACTCTCCTTGAATCAGTGCCGCGATTGAAGAAGCAGGAACATTCCCTATTGTATCAAATATTCCGGCGGCATAAAGAATATTATCTTGTGAGATAAGTGCATTGATGCTACCTGCTGATAATCCATTGATTGCAGACCACCGATTACCATTCCATGATGCAATGCCCTGCAATTGAGCATCTATGCATCTTGTGAATGGACCCGCGGCATAGAGTGTATTATTCGGACCATTAGTTAATGCCGTTATTGGAGCATTCATGCCACCATTCAGTCCTTCCCATTTTCCTTGTTTCATGAATGCGATATATCCTGTCTGCAATATGTCCTGTGTATTACTATTCAAACGTCTGAAATGCCCTCCGATGTGCAATGCAGCATCATACATTGCCAAGGCCACAGGAGCTGATTCGGGGCCAATTAAATTTTTCCCATATGATATGTCCCAATACGGTATTTGTGCTTTACCTGATTGGAATAGTATACATATTCCTATCAACAATAGTATGCGCGTTTTCATGATATTCCCCTTTAATCATTGAATGGTAAAGTATCGATGATGGTATTCATTCGCGAAATGTCTTTATTTAAAGTGAGTATATGTAATGTTAATTCTTCAATTTTTCTCAATAATGCAACCATGACTTTCGAGACATTCATTCCTGTATGATGAATCTCTGATTCGGTGGGTACATCAGGTAAATGCTTATTTGTTTTGATATACTGTTCCAATTCGTGCAATGTCATCAATTGATATGAATCTTCAAATACTTCATCAGCCCAATAATCACTGGTAATCAGTAATTCTTTTGCGATGATTGCACCATCAACAATCAGTTTGTTTTCGGATGAAGAACATTCAGGTGCTTCATTCCATTGTTTTCCGATCATGACATTTCCTGCAACTTGCAGCATATGTTTGGGGTCAGGAATGCCGATTCCAACATTGCCTTGACCATTGACCGTAAAGAATGCTTCTTGGTCAATTGTCGCAACTCTCAATGCAGGTGAAATTGTATCAAGCGGAGATGCAAGTATATCAAGTCTTGCTTTGGGTGATATTGTACCAATTCCGCAATGCCCTTGCTTATTCTCTATGATTAATCCTCGGACTGTATTTTCATGAAATGGGAGTGATCGATATGAGATATGAGTATTCGCAGCATTCGAATCCGTATTTGCCAATTGAATCATGCCGTCTTGGAACATCAATGATGCGGTTCTTCCGGGTTTAATCGATTTTGCAACTGTATCTACATAGACATTATCGCCAAGCACGCTGGCTCCACCGGCATGAATTGTGAATGTTTCGCCTATATGAACACGTTCTTTTGGCTGAGCATTGTAAATTCCCAGTGATCCATGAGAAGTGAGATATAATAAAGTTGAATGATTGCTATTCTGAATTCTGATAGCTCCGGATTGTTCATCACTTGTTCTCGACATGATATCTAATGTTGCTTGAGGATATCGTTTCCCAATGCTCATTCCATTGTAGGAATCAATTTCTATTCCACGCAATGTATGTAGATCACCCCATTCAAAATTGACAGGATCGCTTATCGCTCCTGGTAATGCATTACTTAAGATGATGCTTCCTTGATGCATACCAATTGATGAAGCAGCGCCATATATTATGCGTTTTGATTTTTGTTCATGCATATCAAAATAGAGATTGTCTCCTATTCTACTAGCACCACCTGCGTGAAAAGTAAATTTGCTTCCAAGTTGAAGATGTTCGAGTGGTTGTGCATTCCCAATTCCGATTCTAGGATACCATTCATTCAGTGCTTGCCCCATCAAACCGGTTCTGCGTTCGGAAAATATATGCATTGCATCCAGCATGCCATCTTGCTCTATGCCTGATTTTCCTTGTTTCTGAACGGATATTGATAGTCCACGTTGGCTTGGTAAAATGGTTGAACTACCAATTTTTCGGGTAGACTCCACATTTTGTATTACACATGCTTGCTCCTCCAAACCCAAGGGATGTGAAACTTCTCCGATTCTGAATTCTATTGATGATGTTTGTTGTACTGGTCTTTCATGATTTGACTTTACGGCTGTTTGCAATCGCAATACTGCCGAATGTCCATTAATGAGATGCGTTATATCATCATGAAAGGCATACAGGTGAAACAGTGCCTTGGGAAGTATGCTTCTTGGATGAAGGGAAAAAGCTCCTATGCCAGAGAAAGGCATTTGTTCACCAGTTGCATGAAAGTAATCATGCGGATGAGCATCCATTAAAGGTTCGGCACGATGATAAAATCCCCAAGAATATGGTGGAATTTGACCAGATACATTGCTCATCGTAAACATTGATAATGAGATAAGAAAAAAGTACGTGGGAATGAATACACTCACAGCCCCGTGATTAGTATGTTGATACATGTTGTTACCCCTTCGTCGAAAATTGAAACCCCTATTTTGATAACATGCGTTTGGATAAGAATAATCCTACCGGTTTTTCATAGAAAAGATAAGTTGCATAAGCCAAGATGGAATAGCAAACATAATTCAGAATACCCGAAAATGTTATCCCTAACCCCATTGATTCTAAATATACTTGTGTTTCCAAAGCTGCCTGAGCAAAGCCAGGCAATGTGATGAAGTGGATGAGATATAGTCCAAAAGATATATTGCCAAGTAAAACCATGAAACGTGAAGAAAGAATGTTTGCGATAAAGCCACCTCGATGCAATCCCAAAAAGATAATTGAAGAGCCAAGCGCAATAGAAGGATAGACGAAATCAGATAATTTATGCCTGCCTACCAAATCAGAGCCACCTTGCATTTCCGTGAAAGTCAAAGCTGATCCAATGATTATAGCTCCAAGCAAAACCAATAAGTCACCTTTTACGAATCCTTTTATGATGCTTCTTCCATACCCTGCAACCAACATTCCTGCAACAAAATCATCAAGTCTTCCGAAGATGGTGAGTGTACCGGCACCCTTATCCCATAATCCGGTAAAGAAATAAGTGATATTCTGATAGAATTGTGTGAATCCATTGCAACTGGCAACGATGAGAACCCATAGTGCTAGAGCAAATAAAGCAATGTTTGTATTTGCTGAAAATGTACCAGCACTTTGCAAGTTGTTTGTTTTTTCTCGATACAAAGCCGTTACATATGTAATCAATATCGGCGCTATCAGATAGAAACAAAGTTCCACTGTCAATGTCCACATGGGAGTATTGACAGATAATCTATAATCCGGAATAAATCCGTGGAGTAATGTCAAATGCGTGAGTATATCAAAAAGATTAAACGCAGAAGGCGAGATCACAACAGTTAAGACTGTAATCAATATAGTAAGAGGATAAATCCTAATGAATCTCTTTGATAGATATCGTTTCCATGAAAATGTATGGTCTTCGATAGAATCAGCATATAAATGATAAAATAAATACCCGCTTAATGCAAAAAATACATTGACACCCATCCAGCCATATTTGAATATGGGCAAAACATCTTGATGATGTTGCTGGAATACATGGCCGAAAAAGACAGCACCTGCAGCCAAAGCTCGAATTCCGGTAAGTGCAGGTATGTTTGTCATGGTTATAGGAAAAATATTAAGAATACAATGCTTGACTTGAATGTAACTTACTCAATTACAATATGCCGAAAGCCATGGCATTGTCTACTAAGAATCACTGAAATTCTGATTGTTCAGAAATGAGTTTGGGGATGGTAAAAGTGATGATAGTACCTTTGCCCGGTTCAGACATGATGTCTATTCTGCCATTATGAAGTTCAGCAACTTTTTGCATTACCATTGTTCCTATCCCATATCCACCATGACTTTTCTTGGTGGTGAAATATGGCTTCATCATATTATCACGGGTGAATTCATCCATGCCTATACCCGAATCTTTGATTCTGAAATAAACATGGTTATCATCGAACGCACAACTAAGATCAACGGTGCCTTCTTCTTTTTGTAATGCCCTTATGCCATTTTCAACAGCATTTCGAAGACCTCTGGTCAATTTTATGGGATCGCAAAGAAACATGACTTGTTTGCCACCATAACTTAAATGAGCGTTAGGATATAGTTGATCATCAAATTCTTGAATAACATTTCTGCAAATAACCAAGGCATCATTCAAGGATAATTGTGCATCTTCATCACGTCCAACTGTGACGATGTCTCGAACCCTTTGCATAAGAAGCGTGATTTGCCCCAAGATCTTCCTTTGCCTCTGCACATTTTTTTCATCAATGATTTGCAATTGCTGTGCATTGAGCAAAATGATGGAGAGATTTGTTTGCATGTCATGAGCCAATTGTGCCCAATTTGTCAGTCTTTTCTTTTCCAATTCAGCTGTAATGTCAATACCGGAAAAAATACAGCCGGCGAAGGTTCCCGCAAAACCAAACAAAGGAGTTGTTGACCAAATATATTCTTTAGTGGAATCACCATCTATCAATGTGATTCTATGTTGCATCGGCTTGCGTGCTTGGAGTGCTTCTTGAAAAAAATTCAATAACTCTGCCATGTGGGGCTTATTGACATAGTATCTGATTGGCCTATGAAGCGGTACATCAGAAGATAGCTGCAGAACGGATTTGGCTGTTGAATTCACTTTGCTCAAGCGGCCCTCATTATCAAGGTATAGAATAAGCCCCATGCCACTTAATTCGAGTCCGGCTTCCAAAAACCGCTTTTGTCTGGAATAATGCCGATAGGACAGAAATATCACAATGCAAATCAATCCCAAGAATAGTAGCTTGCCGGAAGTCTCTGCAAATCTGCGTAGCCACCAAAATGGATCTTCTACCATGCTGAGCATCATATATCCTTTTGGGGATACAATGATCTTGTCTGATTTAAACATTATGAGGTGAGGATCAGTCTCTGAAAAATCCTTCATGTTTCCGATACGTGATGCGCTTTCTATTGCGAGAGCATTGCAATTGATCAGGCAAATACCATTATCGAATAAATATTGCAACATTGTTCCATTTCCGGATGCAGATAATGTTTTTGCAAAAAATCCGGGAATGGTAATTGATTTGGTTGATCCACCTTGTTGTTTGATATTGATTGTCTTTTCGCTTTTGTCATTTTCCGTAAGCCATGAAATCATCGGTATTGAGTCTTTTTCCCACATGGCGATAGTTTTCAATGTTCCGGGAAAAAACATCATGGTTTGCTTTCCAGTGTTAATGTCAAGCAAAAAAGCATTTGTGCTTGTACCGGTGGCTGTGGAAAGCACCAAAATGGCATGATTTGTAGATTGTATGCTATATGAAACTCCCAAGGGTGAAAAGGGAATTTCCCGAATAATATTACCTTTGGTATTCACCGTTCTTAATACATGGCCACCACCGCTTTTACGTATACAATGAAATCCATTTGCAAAATGCTGAGTGACAAGAGTTTCATCGGCCAATAGTCTTGAGGTCAAGAGATTCTTTGTAAATGAGATGCCAAATACATTGTCATCATGAACAATGAAGGCCAATGAATCATGAATGCCAAGAAATATGGATTTCTTTCTATTTGAAGAAAAGGGAAGATCTAGGGTGGAAAGTACATTTCCTAGCAAGTCAATGAGTAATACTCTAGGACTTTGTCCATCGACTGAGATCAAACAATGCTGCTTGTCGATTGATATGATATCCTGAATGGCATAGGGGAATGAAAGTGATATTCCATTCTCCGATGAAAAAGTGTTCGATATATACACTTGCGAATTACCATCTGCAAGTAAAGAAGAGCGTTTGACTTTGATTACTCTATCGAAACGTACATCTACAAATACTGTTTGTTCATCGATTCTTCCTTTTGCAGAATATACTTTGGGATAATATTCCTGTGCAATTCCTGTAGTCCATACCGAAAAGAATATGTATATCCAACAAACTATATGGGCATTGCATCGTTTCATCATTTTTTGAGAATATCTTGAAGCGTACCGGTGAGGAGCAGAAGATCCACAGAAGAAATAGCTTTTTCAAAACGTGCTTGTGCGAGTGTTGATCTGGCATCAAAGACAGACTGAGCAGAAATTCTGAAATCAAAATTGCTCAAAGCTCCTTGTTTATATCGTTCAAGAGCAATATTCGCATTCTTTTCCGCCAGCAAGATATTTTGTTCCTGCAAAGTGACGATTGAAGTTCCTGTATGATATGCCCCTTTTGCAATTGCATGTGAAGCCATGAGATTATCTAGAATCTGCGCAGTTTGGAGTTCCGTGTTTTGCTTTTCGATGGTTGCTGATTCAATCTGTTGACCAAGTCTAAATCCATCTAATAATGAATATTGAGCGGTCAGGGCGAAGCTTGCACCTCTTACTCGGCTAGATGTTACAAATGATCCATCATTGCTTGCTTGATTGAAATTATATTCGGAATTGAGCGACAATCTCGGATAAGCCCTCGCTTCCATTTGTTTCAGCATTGCATCAGCAGCAATTGTGCCTGCTTTTACAGCCATCAGTTCAGGATTTTGTTGTTGAATCAGATTACCATTCAGTATTTCATTTGTAATATCAAATGATGGAAATTCCATGCTGACAACATAAAGGGTATCTTTATGACCGCCAATCGCATTGTTCAATTGGAATCGTGATTGTCGTAATTGCTCTTGAAGACGCATAAGCGCTGTGCTATCTGCATGCAATTCTACGCTTGCTTGCAATTGCTCCTGTTCACCGGATCGCCCGACTGAATATCTGAGAGAAGCTAGACGTAAACCTTCTTTAGAAAGATCGACTCTCTCAATTGCAGCTCGAATCAATAATTGATTGCGAACCATTGCGCAATATGCCCTCAAAACAGATCCGATGGTTTGTTGCATGGATGAGCGCAATCGCAGTTCGCCGACTTCTTTCAATGCTTGCAAACGATCATAGGATGCAAACATGCCAAATCCATCAAAGAGTGTCCAATTCAATGCTATGCCGAGATTGGTTCCCGAGTTTCCGGCTGACTCTCTTATGATTTCTTGACCGCTCAGTAATGATTGATTGATCGTGTTTACACCGCCTACCTGTCCGGCCGATGCACTAATGATTGGTAACATACCTGCCGCAGCATATCCGGTATTTACTTCTGCAATTTGGGCTTCATTTTTGGCAATCTTGATTGCATATGATTGCTCAAGTGCAAGAGAGATTGCTTGATGGACTGTAAGAGTGTCTGCAAACATGCTTGTGCATGCTGTAAGAAATAAGCTGACAATGAATGTGTGTTTCATGGTTCTCTGAATTGTAATAATATGCCGTCAATCGTCCAACGAGGACGAACAGTGACTGAATCTTTCAATGTAGTAAAACGCTCCGAGAATCGAAATGGAGTAATAGATCCAAAATCATATTCTCCGTCTTTGTTTTTGTCTTCAAAAATGTGAATCGTATATGAACCCGATGGAATATCGTTTAATGTGAATAAACCGGATTGCTCGATGCTTCTTATGATAGTCTTTCCTTTATCACTCTTCATTGAAATTATATAAGGACCACCTTTCATATCATCGCGTATCTCACCTTTGATTGCACCAAATAATCTGCTATCAATTGACTGCAATTGTATTGTGACTGATGTATCTGCATAGAATGCGCCTCTTTTATCCTTAAGACCTTTTAAATTCATTCGTAATGTATGCCATGCATCAGGTTGCAATGGTTGGATGGTTGATATGGACACATGATTATCTGTAACCTTTCTGAATGAAAGAGGAATCAATCCTTTTCCATTGCTAAGAGTTAATCTTGCAGGTAATGAATCATAATCAATTGAATGAGAAAAGACCAGTTCAATGTTGGGTAATATGTCGATGACGGAACTATCCTTTACTGAAAGAGAATAAATATTAGGGGTTTTGGATTGAGCTTCAGCTTTGAGTAACTCTGTAGATTGTAAACCATCTTTACATTGATTTCCGGAGCTATCGGTCGCTTGTAAAATCTCTGCATTCAATTGTACTTTTCTAACGGACATTAATGAATCATGTTCGATCGTTAATGAAGTAGATCTTCCGGGATAAGAATATGCAGCATGAGATTTACGTAATGTTCCATCTGCGTAAACAACCATGAATTGCGAAGCATTGATGCTTTGTTCGAGTATGATTTCAGAGCAACGAATTTCAATTAAACCGGAACCTTGGGACAATGCCTGCATGGCAGTGGGTGCCGTGGTATCTTTAGGTTTTGAGACATTCATCATCACCGGCGCGATATTGGTAGGGACTGTGACATCTCTCGATGCCATTGCATAACCATCAGTACCAATATCATAGAAACCATCCTTAAAGATGTCCTGTATGGCATAGATACGGTATCGTCCATTGGATAATGCCGAGAATGTGAATTGTCCATTGGAACCAATTTGAGTTTTATACATCGATATTGATTTCGTTGGATTGAATGATTCAATTGAATCATTCACAGGCAATAAAAACACTGAAACACCGAGTGATTGTCCCGCAACCATTCCTGAAATCGAGCCGGTGTCCAATGCGCTTCCTGTGGAGAAAATGATAGTCTTTGCTTCCAAAGGTCTATTCCCCGCATAATCGGCATAATCGGTTCCGATTGTCAAAGAGTATGTCGTATTGCTTTGTAAGGACTCTATGAATGTGAGTTCCAATTCACGTCCACTCCAAGTAGCTTCATAAGTTATGGTTGGAGTGATGTGTATATTCTGCAATACCTTATTCCTATCAACATATTCATTGAATTCAATGGTGATAGTTTTTTCATTGAAGCCAATTGTTCTATCTTTTGGAATAGTTCGAATGATAAGCGGACCTTCAGTGTCGCGTGGCCCTCCGGATGGTGGCAATGGATTTGCACAACTTTGTAGAATGATCATCACCAATGCAATAACAATGTATTGCATCAATGGAAATGTGATCATTCTTTGTCGATTCATCATTTGCCTCTAACTTTTGCAAGTGCTTCATCGGCACATATCGCAGCCATGCTAACAACATCATTGATATCTGCACTGCGATCAAGAATATGCACGGGTTTATTCATTCCAACAAGAATCGGTCCTACAACTTCGGAGTTTGACAATTTTGACATCAGCTTGTAGCAGATATTGGCAGCATTCAAATCCGGGAATACCAATACATTCGCATCACCTTGAATGGCACTGAATGGAAAATGATCTTCGGTTTTTTCATCCGAAACAGCCGTATCACCTTGCATCTCACCATCAATGATCAATTCAGGATTACGCGCTTTGGCCAAACGAGCAGCTTCGCGCATCTTGATCGCAGAAGGATCATTTGATGACCCAAAGTCGCTGAATGAAAGCATTGCGACACGTGGTTCCATATCCAAACGCTTTACAGCCTCTGCCGTCATGATTGCAATATCTGCCAACTCTTCAGCATTGGGTGAAATATTGATTGTTGCATCAGCAAAAAAGATGGTATCTCCTTTTTTGGAAATGAAGGCCTGAATGCCGGCAACGCGAGAGAATCGTGGATTAGTCCCGATGATTTCAATCACCGGCTTAATGGTATCGCCATAATTTAATTTGATTCCAGAAATCATTCCATCCGCTTTGCCTGTTTCAAGCATCATAGCGGCATATTCTATTCTTCTTCTTACGATTCGACTTGCTTGATTCTTTGTCATGCCCTTTCTTTGCCGTTTGGCAGTGAGAAGCTCAGCAAATTCATCAAGGTGCGAGAGATTCTGAATATCGATGCACTCAATTCCTGAGAGATCTATCTGATATTCATCAACTAGTGACTGAATTTTTGCTGTTTCCCCAATCAAGATCGGTTCAGCGATTCCTAATTGTACAATGATTTCAGCAGCTCGCATCACTTTTACATCATCACCTTCGGTGAATACTATACGCTGCTTCTTTTTGGCTTTTTGGAGTCCTGAAATGATTCCGCCTATGAATCGACGAACATTGGTTTGTTGTGATTCCAATTGAATGCGATATTGATCTATATCCAATTCAGCAATTCTTGAAACTCCGCTTTCGATCCCTGCTTTTGCAACAGCGGGAGCAACATAAAGCAATACACGATTATCAAGTGGTTTTGGAATGATATATTCTTTCCCATAAATGATGGGATCTCCACCATATGCACGAACCACAGCTTCGGGTACGGGTTCTTTTGCCAATTCGGCCAAAGCATAGACAGCAGCGATTTTCATTTCATCATTTATTGCCTTCGCCCGTACATCCAAAGCGCCTCTAAAAATGAAAGGGAAACCAAGAACATTATTGACTTGATTTGGATAATCACTTCGACCTGTAGCCATAATGATATCTGTTCTTACCGATGAAGCATCTTCATAGGATATTTCAGGATCCGGATTTGCAAGGGCAAATACAATCGGGTTTGCAGGCATGGATGCAATCATTTCTTTACTGACAAGTCCGGCAGAACTCAGCCCAAGAAATACATCTGCTTTCTTCATGATATCTGCAAGATCCGCCGGGCCGGTACCATTTGCGAACTCTGCTTTTGTTTCCGTCATGTCTGCATCACGACCGGGATAAATAAGCCCCTTTCTATCACACAGGAAAATGTGCTCTTTCTTAACACCAAGTTTTTCATACATTCTGCAGCATGCTATTGCACTTGCTCCGGCTCCACTAACGGCAACGATCACTTCTTCAATCTTTTTCTGCTGAATGTCCAGAGCATTCAATAATGCTGCCCCGCTAATGATTGCGGTTCCATGCTGATCATCATGCATGATTGGGATTTGCATGCGTTTCTGTAATTCCTGTTCGATATAAAAACATTCCGGAGCTTTGATATCTTCAAGATTGATACCACCGAATGTAGGTTCAAGATTCACGACAGTATTGATGAACTCATCCGGATCCTGTGTTGAAATTTCAATGTCGAATACATCGATGTCAGCAAACTTTTTGAAAAGAACGCCTTTCCCTTCGAACACCGGTTTACCTGCTGCGGCACCAATATTTCCTAAACCGAGGACTGCGGTACCATTCGAGATAACTGCAACAAGATTGCCTTTGGCGGTATATTCATAGACGAGTTCCTCATTCTCGGCGATATCTTTGCAGGGTTCTGCAACACCCGGTGAATATGCTAGTGACAATTCATATTGGGTAGATACAGATTTACTCGGTATTACTTCAATTTTACCTTTTCTGCCGGAAGAGTGATATGCAAGTGCATCTTCTCTTTTTATGGTTCTTTTCGTCATGATAATTTCTTGAATATGAAACAATGTGGTGAAATCAAATTTATTGTAATCTTGCGCCTGGTTGGAATCGGCTTATGAATTCCGATACTCGTGAATCATTTGTATGTTGAAGCGTATGAGCATCACCTTCAAAACAAACCTTGCCATTATCCAACATTGCCACATGATCGGCTATATTGAATACAGAGAACATGTCATGAGTGATGACAAGCGATGTAATGGATAATTTCTTTGACAATTCGAGAATCATTCTATCGATTTGCTCTGAATTTACAGGGTCCAAGCCGGTTGTTGGTTCATCGTAAAAGATATAGGAAGGACTTCCTACAAGGGCTCGGGCAACTCCTACACGTTTTTTCATTCCTCCGGATAAATCACTTGGTTTTTTTGAACTGAGCAATGCGAACTCTTTCTCAAAGTTGGAAGAACCGGATTCAGAGATATCAGGGAGTAATCCTACAGCAGAAAGAACTCTCCGTGCCTCGCTGTTTAATAATGCCATGTCTCGCTCGCCATGTTCATAAAGACCGATGATCACATTTTCATAAACGGTCAAAGAATCAAATAGTGCGGCACCTTGAAATACATAACCTATATTTCTACGTACTTCGAATAATTCTTGTTTTGACATCGATGCAACGGAAACATCATCGATCAAAACTTCTCCTTTGTCTTGAGTTAACAATCCAACGATATGTTTGAGTAATACACTCTTTCCGCATCCGGATTTTCCGATGATGCAAGTGATTTGCCCATTAGGTATTTGAAGGTCAATGCCCTGCAATACGTGTTTGGAACCGAAGGATTTATGGAGATTTTGTAATGAAATCATGGATTAGTCATGTATTAGAAGGCATATCTCCAGCTAATTTTCATTTCCCATTCTTTTTGTTGTCTGGTGGAAATTGCATTAGCGGGAGCCGATGCTCTTGTCAATTGAAGAAGAAGATTTTTCAATGCATCATAGTCACCGAGAATTGTAATCGGTACATCTACACTGAATTCATAATTACCTGAGAGATCGCCTATTGTTCCTGCTGCTCTCCAAGCAACATCGCTGAATAATTGACCGCTGAGATTCAATCGCGCTTGCGATAAATCCGATAGACCTTCCTGCAAACTTATTGTGGCATTGGTGAGAAGACCTGTTCCTTCGAGCAATCCGGAGAAGAGCTGCGATGCGGCTGCAGACAATGAATTTGATAACTGATTGCCAAGATCTCGCGTTCCTATTCCACCGCCCGAACGTCTTCCGAACAATTCGGCTTGAGTTCTTCCAACAATCAATTTCATGAGCGCATCATTTCTGATTTGGGCAGAATCGCCGGTTGCTTCAATACCGTTTCTTTCCCATGTGATTGCCACTTGAGGAAGGTTTTTCGTACCGGTGATTTTCATGATGACTCTAAAGTTCTCCAATTCATCATCGTATCGTGTTTGACCTTTGTAAACGGCTAGCAAATCCAATGTGGGATTTGTCAATTCACCTGTATTGAAAAGCAGCGTACCCGATGCATCAAATACTTTGAGGAATTTATATTGAGATCCTTCGAGTAATTTTATCTCACCAAAGAGCCGAGGTAATTTGAATGCTTCTTTTTGAAAGCGCATTAGGGTTTGTTTATTTGTGGGTTCTACATTGGCCCTGATTTCTTCAAAGGTACCAAGAATCATTTTCAATAAAAATTTACCAGGCATGAGTACATTCAAATCATAATCCAAAAGATCATTGAATCCAGCTCTTTTTCTTCTCAGTAATTCATTTTCATCAATATCTTCGTCCGATTTACTCTTTACGATTGGAATTGCCTTATCGCTTGTTGCCTGTGATATTGCTTTGAGCAAATCAGTGATGGGATTTTCTCGCGATTGAAGAAGATTTCTTTGATCATCATTCAGAACGGTGTATCGAACGCCCGATGCACTAACTTGTTCTTCTTCGGGAGGCATTGTAATAGATGCCTGCATTACTTTTACATCGCCTCTCAAAAATGGCTTTTTGAAAGTTCCGTAAAATCGCAAAGGCTGCTCTCCCGATGCAATAATGAATTTACCATACATGGTTGGCATTGTTGTCACAGATGCATCACTCAATACCAATAATTGTTTGGACACGATATTCAAATCAAAATTCTTGATATAGATGATATCATAGAGATTGAGATTCCCGGTGACGATTGCTTCTCCATTGGGCAGATCCAGCTTATCATTACGTACAAAAACAGAATCAAGGGTTGCGGTTGCATTCTTTAGAAATACATTTCCTTCAGCGAAATATCGAATATTGGTTGCATCCAAAACAAAAGTCATATCCTTGAGTTTTGCCTTTCCTCCATAGTTGATTCGATCGGGTGCATAACCTCCCAATGTTATGGTAGCGTCAGCCTTGCCACGAAGATCTGTTACGCCGGGTATGAATGGAGCAATAGTCGCTATTGACAAACCATTTGCTTGTGCTATCACAACAAATGGCTCATCACTTCGCATTGCTTTACCTGGATTGTCAATTGCAAGATTATAGGGAATTTGTTCAATGTCTATGTTCAATGTTTTTGTCAAGGAAGTCTTCAAATCTGTTACTGTGACTGATCCTGTGATCATTGAATCGGCATGATTAAGAGTAAAACGTTGATTGCCAACAGCAACATCATTGTAATAGATGCTATCCATATAACCATTGCAGGTATATGTTGGATTTTTGAATGAGCCATCAGCAGTGATGATTGCCTCTTTCGCATTTCCTTTCAATGTCGAGAGCACTTCCTGAATGTCTTTGGGAATGAATGGTAATTTTTTAACATCCTTAAGAGGAAAATCATTTAATGTGACATTCATCCCATGAAATACTCGAGTCGATATCTTTCCCTTTGCCGATATTGTTTCGGCAAGCATGCGTTTTACTTTGAAATCATCTATATAGATACCACTTCTGGAAAATGTTCCTTTCAATGGAACAATGTTTTTCCAATTCAATTGGCCATATGTCAAACTGAAATATTTTGCTGAGTATCGAAAAGAGGTATCGTTGAACTGAGCATCGGTATTCATGTCAACATGAATGTCATCACCGATTGTACCGGAAAACTCTCCATGAACATCTTCATTGTTCATGGTAAATGACAATGAAGGTTGTTTCAGCATCAGATCATTGATAGTGAGCCAATCATCTGTATTTGCTTTTATGTTCACATCACTAAGAATTCTTCTGCCATCAATTCCCGGTTGTGTTTTGACATATCCTTTGAGCAAGAAAGTGGAGCTGGCTCCATCATTGTCAGGACCGAATATATGTCCATTCAAAGCATGTAATGAGTCGATTTTCATGATTGTTGCATTCTTATCGGAAGTCAGTCGAAGACTCATCTTCACCTCGCCTGTTGCATGTATGCCGTCCATGAACAAATTGACAGGTGCAAGGTCTTTTGCATTTACTGTAATCGTCGCATCAAGTAATGATGTATCCATGATAGGCATCAATGGAAGATTGGTCATGTCCAGTCCTGACATGCCTTTGTATTTTTTCTCACCCTCAAGAATGATACTGCTCACTGTATGATCAATTGCTGTGATGAGTGGAATGAATCTAAATCTTCCATCAGCTTTGATAGCATACATTCCTGAATGTATGATTGCATGTCGTATCTCAGGATTTTCTCTTCTGATGCTGATATCTATGTTTTGAGGCCGCACGGTTCTATCATTAAATATGAGCTGTCGAGCATGAATATGCATATCACCTTCCAAGCTGTCAAGATGCATACCGCGCATCACCATAGTAAGCGATCCATCAAAATGAGATGGTAATTTCTTTGTATTGAACAAAGCTGATGGCTCAAGATTTTCGCATTCCGCTTCAAGATCGAAAAGTGGATTTGCCTGACGAGCATCTATGATGCCGGATATGTGCAGTGCGGATCGATTCTCATTCTCAAATTCATCGATGCCTTTCTGCGCTTCTTTGAAAATGATGTCTGCAGTATCAATAGAAATTAAACCTGCTTCGGATGTTTTGCCATCAAGGATGAGGCCGGAAATAGTATAATCACCCAATCGTGAAGGCCCTGCAACTATTTTGATTTGTGCATCAAGTGTTGGAAGTGTGGTGCCTTTTCCTTCTATATTGAGCTGCATGTTGACCATGCCATTGAATTGTTCGTTTTGTGCAATGGCCCCCGGATTGAAATCGGTAAAGTGAAGATCACCATTATACCCGAGATCTTTTCCACGAAATATCAAATTTGTATATCCTTGCACGGTTCCGGATTTCGTTGTTGCATCAAGTTGGATGTGCAGTGAATCCGACGGTTTTCCCTTTACGAGCAATGATCTAAAAGCAACTGTTCCCAAATAGGGAAGAGAAGGTAGTGAAAGTGCCGGAATTTGTTTGAGCAAAAGATCATAATCAATGATGGATTGACCATTTGACTCTGCTGAAAAAAAGAGTCGTTTAGCATCATCCACATCATTCAACTTGCCTGTGAGGTGTAAAGATGAATTACCGGTTGCTATGTTTAAATGAGCAATGGAAATATCACGAAATTTTCCCTCAGCTTCCAAATCAATGTCATAGACTCCGAATATGCCTAAGTCCGGAAGGAAACGTCGAAGATCTTGTGAATCAAATCGTTCGGACAGAAGTGAAACTGAGATTGGTGCAGTTAAAAGTTTGTCTGAGAAGTGTTCATCGAAGAGATCGACATCATTGAGCCTGCCACTCATTGAAAGGTTACTTCCTGATGTAATGATCTTGCATGATCTGAGATTTATGCCTTGATCATGATGCACTGCATCCAATGCAAAGTCTTGAATATCCAAACCACTTCGAAGATCATGTGAAGTCAATGAGGCAATATCAACTTCATAACGGTGAATCCCTGGGAATGCTTTTCCCGACATGATGACATTTACATTGCGTATGTCTAGATCAGAAAAATTGAATATTCCTGGTTTGGCAATCATATCCAAGGAGTCAACTATACGAATGGAACCGCCGCATAGTTCAAAGTTACCTAGTGTAATTTGCCAATCAAATGGTGGTTTTGTTGGATCTTCCGGAACAGGATGCAAAATATGCTCCACATTCCATGTTCCATCTTTTGAGCGAAGTATTTTGATCGTGGGATGATCTAATGTAAGAGTCCCAATACTTATGGACTTCTTTAGTAAAGCTTCAAGTGTATAGGAAACAGCAAGGTCTCCGGCCCGTAAAACGGTGTCACCTGCGGCTGTCAAAGATACATCATGAAGAATTACTCCCTTGAATATGTCCAGCCGCATATCAGAAAAATATACCTTTCCCTTTATCTGCTTATTAATCTGCTCTATGAGCACAGGCCGAAACCATTCTCTGAAGGAGTCTGTCTGCACAATCACATATAACCCAACCATCCCCAAAATGACTAAAAGGAATAACCCTGAAATCATTTGACCGATAAAACGAGAAATGCGTGTTGCAAGGCTCGGTTTTTCAATCAAATGGGGCATGGAATCTATGTTCTGATTAGACTTTTCCATGCTGCAAAAATGGCGATTTTTTGCGACTTTTCCGAGGGATTTTGCCCTGATTTTAAGGGCTGATTGTCACCTTTCCGCCACCCTTTGTAACCCCGAATTCGGGAGCGAATACTGAGTATGCCTTTGTCATCCCTTTTGAAAATACTCCTGCTTTGTCAACTTTCACTTCATATTCCAACATCGAAGTCCCTTTTGGAAGATAATCTATGAAGAAATTCATGCCTGAATCTCTAGGAATTGTATAAGCCCAAAGATGCTGATAATGACGATATTCAGAATTATTAGCCATTAAATCAAAGCAAGAGGGGAATTGATCCTGGATGTGGACATAGTTCATCGTTAATGGACTTTGCACGTGAATGCGAATTAGCACTGTTTCACCGAGCTGAATACGTTCACCCTCTTTGATGGGGATGATGCGTTTTTCTGGTTCAGATGTGATTCTATACACCTCTCTT
>SXZI01000165.1 GCA_005788035.1 Bacteroidota bacterium | reverse complement strand
TCATCATAAGGCGTGTATTGACTGATGATTTGAGCATGTAGATTGATGCCAAAAACAAGGAAAAGAAATAGGACTATTGATTTCATATTGTATCTATAGATTAATAAACCGTAGTGCAAAATACGCATGGAATTGATTGTATTCAATTGTGGAAACCTAGTTTCATACAAAACCTTGATTTTTCGTAGATTTACATCATTCACAAATTATGGGATAAGCGTATGCAAGCACAATCTTTACACGGCTTCTTTCTCAATTCCGCACATACATTGAGAGGATTGGATCAGCCATTCCTCATGAAAAAAGTCCAAGGCGCATATACAAATATCAGCTTTGGTGAAGTTCTTTCCTCGATCGATGCCATTGCATCGGCTTTGCATGACATGGGTTTACGCAAAGGCGATCGCGTGGCATTCATTCTGGAAAATTCTCCGGAATACATTTTGTTCGATCAGGCATGTTTGAAATTGGGTTTGGTGAATGCATCGCTCTATCCAACATTGTCCGAATCCGAAATCGAGTATATTCTGAAAGACAGTGAATCAAAAGCAATTTTGGTTGGTACGCCTTTTCTTCTCCGCAGAATTTTGGGCATTGATGAACGAGGCACATCGCTTCAACATATCTTTACGGTCTTCGATACGGAATCTCAAGGTAAAGTAATCAGTGCCAAGAATGTCATTGAACATGGCAAAAAGAAACACTCTGACTATGCTTCAACGATTCAAGACATCTTCAATTCGATTCATGAACATGATCTTGCTTCACTGATTTATACTTCAGGCACAACAGGAGTTCCAAAAGGCGTGATGCTTAGTCATGGTAATTTCATGAGTAATGCAAAAGCAGCTAAAACAATCGTGAGCAATATCGGACCCGATGATGTGTTCTTGTCATTCCTTCCTTTATGCCATGTCTTCGAAAGACTCGCCACCTATTATCTCTCAACCTATATCGGTGGCACAATCGCATTTGCCGAGGGCATTGAAACAATCGCAACGAATATCAAAGAAGTGCGCCCAACAGTGATGGCATCCGTCCCTCGCCTTCTTGAACGCATTTATGATCGCGTGCAAAAAATGGCTCTTGCGGATGGCGGTTTGAAATCAAAAATTTTCTTATGGGCATTCAGTCAAGGTGATGCAAAACGATTGCTCAATGAAGATGGTAAACAACCCGGAGCATTGCTTTCGATGAAACTTTCTATCGCAGACAAACTCGTATTCAGTAAAATTCGTGAACGCATGGGTGGAAGAATGCGCATCGTCGTTTCGGGTGGTGCTGCGCTCTATCCACATGTCGGAATCTTTTTCAAGAATCTTGATATTCTCGTATTGGAAGGATATGGCTTGACTGAAACTTCACCGCTTGTGTCCGTGAATGAATTTGAAAGACAAGTCTATGGCACCGTTGGTCGCGTGGCTCCCGGATGTACCGTTGCCATTCAAAATCCGGATACCAAAGAATTGCATACGGTTCAGACTTATGAATCATTCGAGAAGAATTTTACTTGCCCCGAGGGAGAGATTCTCGTGAAGGGTCCGAATGTGATGCATGGTTATCTCAATAAACCAGAAGCCACCGCCGAAGTGATGGATGCAGATGGTTGGTTCCATACCGGTGATGTGGGAACATTCCACAAAGGATATTTGAAGATCACTGATCGCATCAAAAACATGATCGTGAACAGCTTTGGAAAGAATGTATATCCAACGCCGATTGAAAATCAATATTCAAAAAGCACGAAGATCGAACAGATATTTCTCATCGGAGACAAAAGAGAATATCTCACTGCAATCATCGTTCCTTCCAAAGATGATATCAAAGAAACATTCAAGAAAAATGATGCTTTCTTTGAAGAAGCAGATCCATTCATTCCGGATCAAGAGATACATGATTGGATTGAGCAAGACATGAAAAAACTCGAAAAGGATCTTGCGAAATTTGAACGAGTGAAGAATTTCATCGTTAAGCGGCAACCATTCAGCGTGGAAGCAGGCGAATTCACCATGACGCAAAAAGTCAAAAGAAAATTCGTCGAAGCCAAATACAAAGATGCAATTGATGCAATGTATTATTGAGAGATGGGAATGAAAAAAAATTCTTCGCTTTCAGGATCATTCATCACATAGTCTGCGGACATGATTTGAAATTGCATTCTTGAGGAGTCATATTGATATGGCGATGATGGAAACCATTCGGTGAAAATCATCGCCATTGTTTTTGGAAATTCTGCTTGAGTTCCTCGATGTATGAATCTAGCATATGTACCCCCATTTAATTTCTGAGAAATCCATTCTTCAGGGTATTCCACTCCATCCAGTTTTTCGATACCCGCCCAGTGAGTAATTGAGGTTTTTGGAGGCCATTCCGCATAGGATTGCATGGCATAGAGATCAACCCCCAATAAGTCATGAGCGGATTGCTCCATCCTGAACTGTTTCCAAAGGGGAAATACTGCGAGGTCTGTTATTGGTAATGTTAGATACCTACCTATGATGATCCTTTCGGGAATATCAATGAACTCACAATTCACAAGGGATTTCCATTAACGGGAAGTGTGGCGGGTT
>SXZI01000164.1 GCA_005788035.1 Bacteroidota bacterium | reverse complement strand
TAATGTTTCCTACACTCAATGAACAGATGGACATCTTGAAATCCGGCGCTGCAGAAGTGTTGCCGGAAGATGAAATCGTCAAGAAGATTGAATATTCATTGAAACATAAGAAGCCTATGATCATCAAGTTGGGATGCGATCCTTCACGTCCGGATTTGCATATAGGTCATGCGGTGGTCTTGCGTAAGATGAGACAATTTCAGGATATGGGACATCATGCAATTTTGATTGTAGGTGATTTCACCGGAATGATTGGCGATCCCACGGGAAAATCCAAAACGCGTCCTGCACTCACTTTGGATGAAACGCGCGCGAATGGTCAAAGTTATTTTGATCAGGCATCGCATATTTTGTCGGAGAAGAATCTCACGATCAAATACAATTCCGAATGGCTTTCTGAAATGTCATTCGCCGATGTGATCAAACTCTCGGCTCAATACACCGTTGCACAGATGCTCGAGCGTGATGATTTCTCAAAGCGTTTCAATGCGAATGAGCCACTGAGTATCCATGAATTTTTATATCCTCTTGCGCAGGCAATGGACTCTGTTGCAATCAAGTCTGATATTGAACTTGGGGGCACGGATCAAAAATTCAATTTGATTGTTGGCAGGGAAATTCAGAAGGCTTATGGCGTGATGCCACAAGGAATCATCATCATGCCTATTTTGGAAGGTACAGATGGCGTGGAGAAAATGAGTAAATCATTGGGTAATTATATTGCCATCACCGATACACCACGCGAAATGTTTGGAAAGGTGATGTCCATACCCGATACGATGATCACGCGATATTATCAATATGCAGCAATGGCTTCGCAAGATGAAGTTGCGAATATGTCCACCGGTTTGCAAGATGGCTCCATGCATCCTCGAGCAGCAAAAGTGGAAACCGCCATGCGCACCGTTGCGCTCTATCATGGTGCAGATGCCGGCAAAGCAGCATTTGAGGAATTCGAAAGAATCTTCGTAAAAAAAGATGTACCCGATGAAATTGAAGATCGCATCGTGGATGATCTCGGCGATAATCCCCTCATCGTAGATGTGATGGCGCATACCGGCATGGTAGCATCCAAAGGCGAAGCTCGCCGCCTCATACAAGGCGGAGGCGTTAGCATCGATGGAGAAAAAGTGCAAGATATCGCTCAAACCATTGACCTTTCTTCACCCAAAATCATCAAAGCAGGAAAAAGAAAATTCTTGAGAGTGATGTCGTCATAAATGCCCTAGATGGGCAAAACATTCTAACATGGAAAGACATCCCACCCCGGCTTTCAGCCACCCCTCGCCGAGGGGAATGATTTCGAATTGTGCACCCAGTGCGAAGATGTTTTTTGGATGGCATTGTGATATTCCCCTCGGATGAGGGGACGCCGAAGGCGGGGGTGGGAAAGACGTAAAAATCAACAAGAAGAATTGTAAATGAAATCGAAAATGATAAAGAGTCTCACCCCGGCTTTCAGCCACTCCTCACCGAGGGGAATAAGACCGATTGCCCCATAAATGCGACATCAAAAAAAGGATTCAATGAAAGATCATTTCTCACATATTGATATAATCACCAATATCATAGAAAGCGAATTTGGTGATATGACCAAAGAGCAGTTAAATCAAAAACCGAATCCGCAAGTATGGAGCATTGCTCAAATACTTGAGCATTTGATCATCATCAACTCCACATATTTCCCCATTGTCCATGCTCTTGAACATGGTACATATACCATTCCATTTATTGGAAAGATCAGTTTCATACCTATGTTTCTTGGTAAGGCCTTATTGGCATCAATCAAAGGAAGTAGGAAAAAGAAGACCACTACATTTTATATCTGGGAGCCAAGTCACAGTGAAATTGAAGCTGATATCATTCAACGTTTCAGGCAACATCAAGAAGAATTGAAGCATATGATTGTGCAATGCGAACATCATATTGAGGCACATGCGATCATTTCATCTCCTGCAAATAAATATATTGTCTATCCGCTATCAATGGCCATTGACATCATCATAGCTCATGAATATAGACATATCGAACAAGCACGTGAAGTGGCTTCGCAATTCACAATCACTACATAATTGTTCGATATACAAACAATATGGTAGTGTATATTTTCTCCTATACTTGGTAGAATCAAATCGTGACATATCAGAATAGACCTATCTCGCTTTTTATTCTTCTCATATTGTGTTTGACTTGTGCTTCTTGTTCGGCGCAAGACAAGCAATCCCAGACACTACCGCAATTTGGTCGTATACTACTTGGCGAGCCAGCCACATCATTAGGTAAGAATATTGATTGCATCCTCCAATTGAACAATGGAGATTATTGGATTGCCACCAATGGGGACGGAGTCTACAGATATTCTCAATCCATGCTTAAACATTTCACGACAAAAGATGGACTTGTCAGTAATTTTGTATTCGGAATACAAGAAGACATTCACGGCAGATTATGGTTCACGACCAGAGATGGTATTTCATTATTCGATGGATTGCAATTCTTCACTTATACCGATTCCATCAAGAATGCGAAATCTGGGCCGGTAAATGCTCAGAAAGGAGGATTGTTTTTCGGACTGGGTAGAAATATCTGTTATTATGATGGCGAAACATTTACTTCATTCGAGATACATCCTGATTCATATAAACCGCATCGTTTTGATAATAGCAGACCATATTCCATGTATTGTTCACTCATCACAATTGATGGAACAATGGTTTTTGGTACAGAATCAAAAGGGGTATGTATATATGATGGAAAGAAGAAGACCTATCTCACTGAACAACTACTTGGTTCCGCAGCTGTTCGTGTGGTTTTTCAAGATAGCAAAGGCATATTGTGGTTTGGCAATAATGGCGGTGGTCTTTTCTCGTATGATGGAAAAAAACTAAGAAATATCACAGAAGAGCATCATTT
>SXZI01000163.1 GCA_005788035.1 Bacteroidota bacterium | reverse complement strand
GCATTACGCACTTCATTCAATGCTTCCTTGATATTCTCCTCTGTGATCTTCGATTGACCTCGAAAGACCTTCAGAGCAGATTCCAATTTTGTCTGTAAACTCTCAAACATAGTTGTGCCATGTGACAATCAGTGAGCCACGAAAATACGGGAAATACGCCATTTGACCAAAGATTTTATCCCTTGGGAATGCCCTTCGATGCAAGGTTTTGTAGTGATGTTCGAAGCTTTTCCCCGAATTCATCGACATCTTTTTTACTTATCGTTAGGGGAGGTAAAACACGGAGGACCTTCACTGCGGTTGAGTTGGCAATTATGCCGTTTTTGAGCAATTCTTCCACCAAGATGGCGGATTCAAACGATAAAACGGCACCTTGCATGCATCCACATCCCCGTATTTCCCTGACAAGCTCAGGAAATTCATCTTTAATTGCATGTAATGTGTCCTTCAAATAACACCCCATTTCACGAGCATTTGCCATCACTCCGGCATATAATTCTTCCATCACGACGATTCCGGCGGCACAGGCAAGCGAATTTCCGCCATAGGTTGTTCCATGACGGCCTTTATCCACTAATTTCGCCAAATCATTGGTTGTGACAATGGCACCAAGAGGCAAACCTCCGCCTATACCTTTGGCCATGACGATAATATCGGGTTTGATCAGATATTTGTCAAAAAAGAACAAAGATCCGGTTCTTCCGACACCGGATTGCACTTCATCTGCGATAAGGAGGAAATTGAACTGTTCTTTGAGATTCATCAGTGCGGTAATGAAAGCAGGGTCTGCATGGGTAATTCCACCTTCGCCTTGCAAGAATTCGAGTGCTACCGCACATGTATCTTGATTCACGGATTGAGTGAGTGCTTCCACATCATTGAAGGGAATCACGCTCATATTTGGAAGGAAGGGTCCCATGCCATCTTTGTATAATGGCTTGTTCATCAAACTGAGCGCGCCATATGTTCTTCCATGAAAGCCGCCTTCGAATGCAATCATGTGATGCTTTCCATGTTCATTGCCCCAGAGGCGTGCAAGTTTGATTGCGCCTTCAAAACTTTCGGCTCCTGAATTGCTGAAGTAAACGCGATCCATTCCGGACTTTTCTTTTATCAATTCCGAAAGGCGAATCTGTGGTTCTTGATAGAAGAAATTCGAGACATGCAGATATTGTTCGGCTTGTTGTTGGATTGCTTTAATGATTCGTGGATGTGAATGTCCAAGAGCATTTACTGCTATGCCACTCAAAAAATCCAAATAGCGTTTACCGGATGTGTCAAAAATTTCCGCGCCGATAGCCCTTTCAATTTCTATTGGGAGTCGACGATAATTTTGGAACATCACTTCATGTTCGCGTTCAATCAATGAATCTTTCATTCTACATCTTCCAATAATGAATCATTATTGAGATAGGGATATGGCAATGCTTTTCTTCCGGCATAACCATCCATGAATCCATGATAATGGGTGATGGAGTCTTCATCACTTCGCCAACATAACAATACTTCACGACCTTCAATGATTGCAGGAAAATCAACGAGTCCGATATTGAAATTCCAGTCTTTGTATTCGCAACCAAGCTCTTCAAGTTCTGCATGCAATTCTTTCAGCGTATCAGAAAATGCCATGCACGATTCATCCTTCCGCGGGTCTTCTCCTGTTTGCATCAAATCCGTGATACGAGTTCGTAATTGAGATCCAATACGCAGAATATCGTTCACTATGCTGCGGACAAGTGGCAATGTGCGATTGGCTTCCTCGGGAGTGAAATACTTGATTTCCTGCATATCAATTCCGATGTGGTTTGGCTTGAACCGGTGAATTTGGTTTCAATAATGAAGCTCCGCTGATAATCAGAGAATCTCCGATGGAAAGTCCTTTCACAATTTCTAGTGATGCATCCAAACGCATACCTGTTATGATTGGCTGTGGAATGGCTTTCCCATTCCGAAGGACAAACACGCGTAATCCGCGAATATCCGGTACAGCGGCTTCTGTTGGAACCAATATAGTTGGTTCAGGTTGTGACATCGGAAGTATAACTTCGGCGAATGCACCGGGTTTGAATTCATTCTGAGAATTCTTATGCACTGCGATGATGCTGATTGTTCTTGTTGCATTGTCAATCATTGGGTTGATTGCATGAATCACCGCTTCATGAATAGTTGGATTTCCTGCTTGCCGGAATTGAATCTTCATTCCTTTTTTGAGATTCATGCCATGGCGTTCGGGGATCGAAGCTTCGATTCGGATAGGAGTTGTATTCACAAGTTCTGTAATCACAGATCCCGGGGAAACATAACTTCCTTTGCTTAATTGCTTGATGCCGACTGTTCCTGCAAAAGGTGCCTTGATGATTGTTTTTGCAATGGCTGCTTTTACCACCGCAATATCTGCAAGCAATGTGGTGACGGTATTTTCGGCGCGTTCAAACAATTCCTGACTAGTTCCGCCACCTTGTAATAATGATTGTTCGCGTTTGGCATTTGTCTCGGCTAGTGCAAGCAATGCTTTGAGTTTTGTCAATTGTGCTTGCAATTCTGAATCATCGAGTTTTGCCAAAACTTGTCCTTGAGAGACTTTTGCACCTTCAGTGAAGGAAACACTGGTGATTCTTCCTGCTATCTCCGGCGCGATGCGAACCATGTCATGAGGTGCAAGACTTCCCGTCACGATGATTGATCGTGTGAACAATGTATCACGTACGATAGAAAATGTGACAGCAGTTGGAGTTTTAGGACCACCAGCAGGACCTTTCGACTTTGTTTTGCCGGCTGGCTTGATGATGATGATCACACCGATGATCAGGATACCCGCTATGATAATGAGCGCGCGTTTCACTATGCATTTCCTTTTGCGATTGCAATGCCCAATTCACCAAGCTGAGCATTGGCAACCGGTGATGGACATTGTTCCATCAATGCAAGTGCGCTCGTGGTTTT
>SXZI01000162.1 GCA_005788035.1 Bacteroidota bacterium | reverse complement strand
GAGCGGGATCATAACCCGCTTCATTCTTCTACCCGACTCTGTTGATTCTTCCTTGCTTGTCAACCATTCTGCACTGCTTCTCTTCAAAGCAAGATCGGCCGCCGTCGCAGCCGAATGGGAATACAAATCTACGACTCTTCTTTATTCCAACCAAATCCTTTTTTGGGTTTTCTTGCAAAATTCATGCACATTGATGCCGAATTCTTAATTTCGATCAAGGCGGATCCAATCTAATTCCATAAAACATGAAGACTTCCATCATTTTTGGCATAGCCGTATTTTTTTTGAGCTTGTTCCACGCTTTTCAAGGGCATGCTCAAGGTTATGTTTGGGAACCAGTTAAATCTCCTCAAGGGGTCAATACTTCATACAATGAACTCAATCTTGTGAAATTTGGTGATCGATATCTCTTTTCCAGAATCATTAAGGGTAAACCAAAACAATTTGTGATTGATGACTTGCATGGAGCAATTCCCTTCGCTTGGAATCCCGATACATTGAATTCGTACAGTATCATCTACCCGATGAAGTCGCAACAACATGCATCATTGTATTTCGCCATGCCGGCATTGGGAAATCAGCAGGCAATGCTCAGTATTTATGAATTTCGTGATGGGATCTTGAGATCTCTGGACACATTGCAAGGTTTGGCTTATTCATCTCAACCTTTCATGTCCCCGGATGGAAAAACTTTGTATTTCGTTTCGAATAGAATGGATGAGAAGGAAGGCGGTGGAACCGATATATGGTATTTTAAAATCATTGATGATCAGTTGAGAGGTCCCTTCTCTTTAGGCGGAACAATCAATACTTCATTCAATGAAAAAAATCCATATCTCCCTCATCCCGACACATTATACTTTTCGAGCGATATGGATGGAGGAAAAGGCGGCTTTGATATTCTTCGCGCTATTCGTGAAAATGCTGAACAAGAAATTTGGAGCATCCCCGAACCAGTTGAAGAATTGAATAGCAAATGGAATGATGCTGACTTCATCATTCTGAATGATACCGCGGTGATTAGTAGAGATAATCCAAGTGGTGAAGGACAATTAGATCTGTATTGGTTCAAAAAACGTCGAACCGCTCAATCAAAACCCGCGCAATTGTATCTGTCAACGGGAAATGTGATTCAGATTCTACAAAACATTTACTCCATCCAAAATGCTCTTGCATTTCGTACTTGCATATTTTCTTCATCATTCGAATCAAGAGATGCCAACATGATATCGACACTAGGAGAACGCTTGGCAGCAATGCCCGATGCGACAATCAGGGTGTCCAAACATGAATTGACATCAAGAATTGTAGCTTTGCTTAAGAAGGAAGGGGTGCGATCCGAACAAATCATACTCGATGATGATTCAACAGAATCATGTGTGATGATTACAGGAAATAGACCGGCTTTGTTTTCTCCCTTCGATAATTTGAATATCATTTGTGATCCAAGCAGCATTCAAATCAATGTGAATAGCATTCCCCAAGGCGCTGTCAAAGAGTGGAAATTACATGTCAATGGAAAAGAACTACAGAAGGACTCGATACTTCCTGCAAATTTCGTCTATAAAACATTAGAGCATATAGTGAAACCCGAAGATTCACTATTAATCAAAGTTAGTGCAATTGACAAAGAAAATAATGTGATTTCAGATTCTGTCGAGATTCGCATCAGACAAACAGTACAAAATCAAGCAGGTTCAAGTATCACCGGAATGATGCCAACTTTATGGCATTGTAAAGATCAACAACAGTGCTTATCATACCTGAAACAATTTTTGTCATCCTTCGAAAACAAACAAAACACCATTGAATTATTCATCACTGAATTCAATTCCTCGGTTGCAGAAGAAATGTATAGGGCGATTTCCAACCATGATGATTTCAAACAATGGAAATGCATACTTTCCTCAATGAAGCCGGACAGCGCAGTGACACCACTGATTCGACTGAGCATATCACATGTTCCGGGTGATCAGAAATCGTATATGCTTCCAATCCTTGTCCAGTAATACATGAGAAATCCTCAACGTTTTGATTTTAAATTCTTTTCGGTGCATCAATCAAGAAGTGCAATGAAGGTTTGCACGGATTCGTGTGCTTTTGGAGCATTTGCTGATATTCAACATGCGAGAAGCATACTCGACATTGGAACCGGCACAGGACTTCTTTCTCTTATGCTGGCGCAAAAAGCTGAACATGAAATACATATCGATGCAATAGACATTGATGAGGAAACATTATGCGATGCACGGCAAAATATCAAGTCATCACCATGGAGTGAAGCCATCACTCTTCATCATGCAGATATCCTCAACTGGAATCATGATGCAGTATATGACATGATCATTTGCAATCCTCCCTTTCATGTTCGATCAACCATTCCTCATCTTCCAAAAGAAGCAATGGCCTTTCATGCAGATCTTGCTATGCCATTCAAAGAATTGGTGTACGCAATCAAAAAGAAATCTCACAAATCAACAAACACATGGATACTGCTCCCCCCAAATGAAATGGAAGAATTCACTGAACATGCTTGTAAAGCAGGATTTTATATACATCAATCGATTTGTTTTCGTGATACCGTGCAGCATGCCATCATCAGAAAAATATGTGTGTTTTCATTGACCCAAAACATAGATACTGCAGAGGAATGCGATATCGCTTATAGAGAATATGTTGGTGGACCCCATACGGAAGAATTTAGTAAAAGATTATCTCCGTTTTACTTGTTTCTCTGAAGATTTTTTTGTGACCTGATTCAACCAAACAATAATGTCGTCAAGGACTTCTTGTTCAATCGTTGTTTCAATCTTTGCATATTCTGCCACATCACAAGTATTGCAGCGCTGAAACAGATGATTCATCCCCTTGTATTCTTTGATCTTCACCGAAGTATTGCCATTAGCTCTCAAAACGGAATCTATTCTTCGAAGATTTTCACTTGATTCTACTTGCATGTCTTCCGAGCCATTAATTGCAAATACAGGACATTTTACTTTCCTTAAGTATTTAGCTGGTTCATAGCTTATGAAATAATGCAACCATGGGCTTTGTAATTGATTCAATTGTGCACTGAATTCGGGTGAATTTACCAGGAACAGTTTCTGTTGTTCAACCGCCCAAGTTCCCAAAGAATCAGTCAATGCACGTCTCAACTGCAAAGAATCACGTGAATCTCGTATCATGGTAAGAATTGTCTTTTGCCTTATTACTGCTTTTTCAACCTCATTCATCGGCATTGAGCTTGATGATATTTTCCTTGTTTGCCACACCAACAAGTCCAATCCCGTTACACCTATACCTGCCATCGAACACATAAATGCAATATCCTTCTGATAGCTTGAAGCCACTATCTGAGCAATCAAGCCTCCCTCACTATGCCCAAGAATACCAATCTTTTTTTTGTTGATTTCACGTTTCAACTTCATAGCTTCAATACATGAATGAATGTCATCGGCAAGGTCGAGCGAAGTTGCTTTTGATAAATCACCTTCTGAATTTCCTACACCTCTATCATCCATTCTCAAGACTGCATATCCCTGTTTTGTTAATGCATCAGCTAGTACAAAAAATGGCTTGTGACTAAAAATTGTTTCATCTCTGTCTTGAGCTCCCGAACCGGTAATCAAGATAATCAAAGGAAATGGACCTTCACCAATTGGTTTTGTTAATGTACCCGAAAGTTTCCCTGCTTTTCCAAGTACAATCACTTCTTCAATCAAATACGGAAAAGGTTGTTTGGGAGTTTGAGGTCTTTTGGGTTGCTCAATGGTGATATGTTGTTTTTTTAATGTCAGTGGATATGTACCACCATTTTGTTTCCATGAACCTACTAATGTAACTGTGTCAATTTTCTTTCCCTCGAATAATCCCTTGATGGACTCCACATTGAATTTCACTGATTGCATTGTTTCTGTTATGGAAATCGGAATACCTTTTGCTCCTTGCAAAGGTACATCCAATGATCCACTCATCATATATTCACCCTCGACGGTGAAAATCAATTGTAATGTTGCCCCTACTTGCAATTCGCCAGCCCATTGTCCGCGGATATCAAATTGTGCAACCTGTGCATATGCAATTGACATACAGGACAATAACATGAACAAATACCGCATCATCGAACAATCCTGATTGTTTGATGGAGACTCTTTCCATTATTGTTCAATGTTATCATATACATTCCTGCAGGTAGCATTGAAACATCTTGCTGATACACAAACATTGCATCACCTGAATGATGCATGGATTCTTTGAGGATCGGAATTCCCAATAGTGAATGAATTTCGATTTTGACCAATCCTTCAGTTAAAACTCCAGTTATCATCATATTGTCAGTAGCTGGCTGAGGAACAATTGACAATTGATCATTAGAAGGTACCTCTTCTATGCTTGTAATGCTTTTTCGTAATGGAGATACAATCGCATTCAACACTTTCCCGTATACTTTATCGGGATTATAATCAAGAACAAATCCCTGAAGATTAAGCCTTTGTACATTGAACTCAGAAGGAATCTTCACAGAATAAGAACAAGTGTATGTCTTCCCGATTTGAGTATCAAATGATATGGAATCTACAGTTCCAATAGTACTTGATGAATCAAGTATCATGCGTACCACATTTGTGTGTTTGAACCCTTCAATGCTTGAAGGAGTATTTCCCCAGATAGGAATAAGTGTATCGCCGGACATCTCATTTGCTTGATCAAAGGGAGCGCCGCCTGTTACTGTATCTTCGAGTATCAATGCATTCACACGAAAATCACCGGATACTTCTGCTTCAAATGTCGAATAAAATGTGCATGAAAACATGCGTGTCGGATTGTGAAACACATGATAAACTCTCAGGTCCAAGGGTGTTGGAGTTGATCGAGCAATCTCAAGTGCATTCAGTACTGGTTGACCTTGTACAAAAGCTGAATTTCTTGGAACCGAAAGCACAATATCTCGAGACAATGATGGGAAATATGTTCTGTCTATCATGATGGATCCAAGATTTGCTTCATAATCCATGGCAATGGTATCCGATCTTCCAATATTCATTGGTCCTTCACCAATATGATATGCAATGGTATTGACGTCATTTGCATTCTTGATTGCTGTATCTATGGCAGTAAACGTTCTTGGGCAATCTCCACATGAAGGTGATGTGAAGTGTTCAATCAATACTGTTTTTTTCGGTGGATTTACCATGTATGCTGCTGTGACTCTTGCTGTATCATTCACAGTATAATCATCGGGATTATTTCCATTTATGCTATCACACCACATTGTCAGCGTATGCCTTTTTGATTTTTTGGGATTCCACAAAGCCGTGAAGGTGGATACTTGTGATTCCGGTGGAATAATCGTGTTCAGTATAGTGTCTCGAGGTTTAAGTGTATCCACGGCATATCGTAATCTAAAACTGCGGATGGTATCTGAACCATTGTTTGAGATAGTGACGGGAATAAGTATTCCGGATGCTGAACCGGCGACTAGATCTCCAAGAACTATTTTTGCAATGGAAAGATCATACTTAGGAATCGCGTCTTTGGGACGAAACACATAATACGCATTATCATCACCCTTAAAATCGGGTTCTAATCCAATTCTTGGATTCAAGACTTTCGATCCCGTTCTGCCATTCAACATCACACCGACTGTATCATTCACTTGCAATCCAATTGATAATCCTATATTCAATGTATCAGGACGTAAACCATTTTGCGAAATGTCAAATGTGAATGTTGAATGATCAATCACATAAATGAAATTCGAAGATTCCTCCAACATCACGGACCAATTACAAATGGATACTTTGTTTTGCACTTCATGCAAAAATGAAAAGCCGGTAAAAGAGATCCAGAATTGTCTATTAGGAGAGGTTCCAAACATACGAGTGCGAATCATGGGGGCTCTCGCACTTTGATTCAACATAAGCGATGCTTGATTTTGTTTAGAAAACAGACCAAGAAGATATATGGCCGAATTTGGATATCCAATTTTTGGAAGAGTAATCGACGTGTCTGAAGGAAGATCTTGCAGCGATGTGTCAAAACTGATAATGCCAGTATTTGAAATCTTCACAGAACTTTTTTGTTGTTTATTAAACCAAAAAGGAAAAGGGAGCGGTGTAGTGGAGACCCATTTTGGAACGGAATCCGAAGAATTATGAATGATTGTCCATCCTTGTCCGGGCATGGGATTCAGAATATCATCATTTCTATGAAAACCATTTGGATTACCTGAGCCGGCAGGATAAGACAGCGGAATATATTGTGCATTGATGTTCGGCATCGAGATGCATAATGCCGATAACAAAAGAAAAATGAATGCCATGGAAGTCTGCAATTTGTGAACACACATATGCAAACTTAGACAAGTACGGTCAGAGAGCCAAGCATCTAGGTGGATAAAGTCTTGGCATTAAATCGGAATAACTCCAGTATGATCTTGTCTCTCACATTCATATATCCATGCCTTTCTTGGGCTTTATCGTCATATTTCATATCAGGATCAACAAATGGCAGATGAATGCGATGTTTAACCTTTCCTGTAAAAACAGGACATGATTCCTTGGCTCCATCACATACGGTGATCACATAATCCCAACGCTCTTTTTTGTATATCTCTACATTGACGGGAATATGATGAGAAATATCAATCCCAAGATCCTTCATCACATCCACAGCCATGGGCTTAACTCGCTTTGCAGGTGCTGTTCCTGCCGAGTACACATCCAAGTCGGCATTTAAATGCTGCAATATTCCATGAGCCATTTGACTGCGGGCACTATTTCCTGTACAGAGTATGAGAATTTTCATGTTGAATACATCTTGTTTTTTAACATATGTGCCACTCGAACCAAGAAAATCAATGCGGGAACTTCAATCAATGGACCAATCACACCTACAAATGCCTGAGGTGAATGAATACCAAACAATGCAATTGAAACGGCAATCGCCAATTCAAAATTGTTTCCTGTAGCCGTGAAAGAAATGGCTGCATTTTTATCATAATCGATACTACATGCTTTACATATGATGAAGCTAAGCACGAACATAATCACAAAATAGATGATCAAAGGAATGGCAATGATTCCTACTTCACCGGGAAGCGTGATGATGGACTCACCTTTGACGCTGAACATGATGATGATCGTAAACAGTAAAGCATATAATGTCCACGGAGAAATCAATGGGAGATATGTCCGCGTATACCATTGTTCGCCTTTGATTTTCGGAAGAATCACATGAGAAGCATACCCCAAGGCAAAAGGAATTCCCAAATAGATCAATACGCTATAAGCAATGTCTGAGAATGGTATATCGATCAATGCGGCATGCAAGCCAAACCATTCAGGAACTATGCTTATGAAAAACCAAGCATATGAACTATAGGTGAGCAATTGAAAGATGCTATTGAATGCAACCAGCAATGCTCCATATTCTCTATTGCCCCCTGCCAGATCATTCCATACAATCACCATGGCGATACATCTTGCCAATCCAATGAGAATCAAACCAATCATGTATTCAGGTTTATCGGACAAGAACATCATTGCCAATCCGGACATCAATATCGGACCGATGATCCAATTCAATATGAGAGATATGGTAATGCTGGTTTTGTCTTTGAAGATTTCCGGCAATGCCTGATACTTCACTTTTGCCAATGGTGGATACATCATGATGATGAGGCCGATGGCTATCGGAATATTTGTTGATCCTATTGACATGCCATCAATGAATTGTGATATTCCGGGAACGATGCTCCCTAAGACAATTCCCAGAATCATTGCGGCAAAAATCCACAATGTGAGATAACGATCAAGAAATGATAGTCGTATTTTCATGCTATAAATCTATTGAATTGCCTACAAAAAATGCCGATACGAGTGAAACCCATATCGGCATTGTTCTGTGTGTGTGCATTAGCGGATAACGCTAATGGTTTCTGTGCGAACACCTTGATCGGTTATGATCTGCATGTAATACATTCCCGATGCGAGATCCTGTGTATCAATGATGAATTCATAGATACCTGGTTCTTGGCTTTGACCACCAATGAAATCAGTGTTCAATGTGCCTGACGCATTGTAGAGGCGAATGCTTACAAGCGATGTTTGCGATATTTCATAACGAACTCTCACTCTATCTGTAGCAGGATTCGGAGTGACTTCAATAGCCATTCCACCTTTTACTGCACCTTCATCAATGCTGCTTGGATTTTGCGCTTTATAATCCGTATTGATTGGATCATAATTCGCCCATGGAAGGTCCCATCTTTGCAAGCCCATTGCTCCACGATATGTCACTTTTTCAAAGTATGCATCATCGATGGCAACCACGCCGCTGCGTGTGAATGATGCGGTTCCAAGAATCGGTGAATCTGTTTTTGGAGCAGGATTGAATGTTACATCTTCAGCGAATGCATTTTCGAGCATTGCATTGTTTGGTGTTGAACGATCCAGAACATTTCCAAAATCAGGTTTTGCAATCCATGTTGCATCAATACCTGCAGGAGGCGTACCACCTGCAAGATTGAGTCCTGTTCCTTTCACGCCATACCAACTATTATTTCTGATTTGCAATGAATCAGCAAGTGCGGCATTCATTGTTGGAACTTGTGCAATTTCAATACCGCGTGGCCAGCCCACGAATACGGAGTTGAAAATTGATTGACGAGAATTTCTTCTGATTTGAGCAGCTGCACCAAAGCGAGAGTTTGGTGAAGTAGCCGTATCAGCCAAGGGGCCAATTGCCGTGATATTAGAAAAGATGGATGAAGACAAAGGAGCATTATATGTTGCCGTTGCATCATTGTCTGCTTCGAATGCTTGTGATGTTGACTGATCTGCTCGATTCTTGAAGCGTTGTGCAATACCGAATTGTACACGACCACTGAATCCATTGTCTGTATCAAAATCATCATCCAATGTACCTGTGGCAATCAGATATTTTCCATCAACAGATCCACCAAACCATTCGAATGCATCATCATTTGAATAACTCACCTGAATACGCTCGAATTTTGTACCACGTCCCACACCACCCAAGGTAATGCCATTCAATTCTTGATTTGGTTGAAGCGCGATTCCACCAAATTCAACACGAACATACTGCAATGAGCCACTATTGTCATTGTCATCAGTTCCACCATAATACCATTTGGTTTTGTCATTCGCATTTGCAACGCCACCCTCTTGTGCGGCTTCTCCACCGGGATTATTGATACGTGCTTTTCCGAAGAGGAAGAGCCCGCCCCAATCACCTGCACGTCTTTGACCCGGAGGTGCCGAAGATGTCATGACAATAGGAAGTGTTGGCGTACCATTCGCGATGATTCTCGCACCGCGATTGATGATGAGTGCGGAATTGGTACCTACGGAATCACCAAGTATGATTGTACCGGGTTCGATTGTCAATATTGCTGGTTCAACAACATGCACATAACCACGAAGACCGTAAATCTTTGTGTTTGAAAGTTTCAGATTCGTGGAAATTGTACCAGTTAATACAGAGTCTACTCTCGATGCAGATGGGCGATCAATTGTAAATGAATTAGTAGTTATTGCTGTAAATGTTGTGTCTGACAATAACACCATTCTAATATAACCTGACGTAGTTGGAACAGAAGGTGCTCTGAATCCGCCACGATATTGTCCGCGGCGGAAACTACCTGTTGTACTATCGATTACATTTGTCGCGCCTGCCAAATCAGTCCAGGGGCCGGTTGCAGAAGTACCGAATTGGAATTTATATCGAGAACCAATTGGTGATGCAGTTGTATCCCATGTGATGTCATAAGACCAACCAGCGCGATATACTTCGCCTGCTTTGCCACCTGGGGTGAGTATTGTCAAAGGTGCTTTTGGCAATTGTGCTTTATAGTTTGTGTTAACTGGATCATAATTTGCCCATGGCAAATCCCAGCGTTGGGTTCCAAAAGCTCCTTTAAATGACACTTTTTCGAAGAAAGGATCATCAATTCCAACCGGACCATTCTTTGTGAATCCTGCTCCTGTCAAAATTGGAGAACCGGTTTTTGGTAATGCATTAAACATTGCATCTTCAGCAAATGGATTTTCAAGCAATCCAGCATTTGCATTGTCCTTGTCGAGTGAGTTTCCAAATTCTGATTTAGCAATCCAATTTGCATCAAAACCGTTTGGTGCCGTTCCCCCTGCTGTGTTCATCCACGTATTCTTCACACCGAACCACATATTATTTCGGATTTGAACAGTATCTGCAAGTGCGGCATTCATTGTTGGAACTTGAGCAATTTCAATTCCTCTTGGCCAACCCATAAATACTGAATTGAAAATCGATTGACGAGAATTTCTTCTGATTTGAACTGCAGCTCCGAATCTTGAATTTGGAGTTGCGGATATATCAGATAGAGGACCAATTGCTGTCACATTCGAGAAAATTGCGCTCGTATTTGGAAGGTTATATGTAGCTGTTGCATCATTGTCTGATTCGAATGCTTGCGAAGTTGATTGATCCGCTCTTGCTTTGAATCGTTGAGAAACTGCAAACTGTACTTTACCGCTGAATCCATTATCGGTGTCAAAATCATCATCAAGTGAATTAACGACAATCAAGCGTTTTGCATTGACATTGCCACCGAACCATTCAATTCCATCATCATTTGCATAGCTTACTTGAACATTCTCGATAGTTGTACCATTGCCAACTCCACCCAAGGTCAAACCATTCAATTCTTGATTTGGTTGTAGGGCAATTCCACCGAATTCTACACGTACATATCGAAGAATACCGCTATTGTCATCATCGAATGCACCGCCATAGTACCATTTTGATTTGTCATTCTGATCTGCAACACCACCTTCTTGTGCTGCTTCAAAACCGGGATTGTTGATTCTTGCTCTGCCAAATATCAACAATCCACCCCAGTCACCGGCTCTTCTTTGCCCGGCAGGTGCAGAGCTTGTAAAGACGATAGGAAGTTGTGGTGTACCACTTGCATTGATTTTTGCACCACGATTAATGATCAGTGCAGAATTCTTTCCAACTGTATCTCCAACGATGATTGTACCCGGTTGAATTGTAAGTGTTGCGGGAGACACCACGTGCACATAACCATTCAAACCATATATCTTGGTATTGGAAAGAAAAACATTTTTAGTTATCGTTCCTGAAAGAATGGAATCAACAGCGGTTGGCAATGGACGATCAACAGTAATTGGATTTGCGGAAACACCTGCAAGATTTGTATCAGCTATATTGACCATTCTGATATAAAGTGATGTTGTTTGTAGCGATGGAACTCTGAACCCACCTACAAATAATCCACGTTTAATAGTTGAACTCACATTGCTGTCTTTAACGCTTGTGGCACCTGTTAAATCCGTCCAAGGGCCGGTTTTGCTGGTACCAAATTGGAATTTATATGTAGATCCAAGTGTGGTAGTTGTTGTATCCCAACGCAAATCATATGAGATACCTGCACGATATGTTTCACCGGCTGTTCCACCTGGTGAAGTAATCGAAGGCTTGGGTGCATCTTGAGCTTTATATGAAGTATTGATTGGATCATAATTTGCCCAAGGCAAATCCCAACGCTGTGTGTTCATTGCGCCGCGATAATCTACCTTGGTGAAAAATGCATCATCAATAGCAACAATTCCTGCTTTTGTGAAAGAGGCTCCTGTGAGCAGAGGAGAACCGGATTTCAATGCAGGATTGAAATTTGCATCTTCACTAAATGCGTTTTCAATCATAGCAGCATTAATATTGCCACGTTCTACTTGATTGCCATAAGCTGGTTTGCTAATCCAGTTTGCATCCATGCCGGCTGGTGCTGTACCACCAGCAAGGTTCATCCATGTTCCCTTAACACCGTACCATGCAGTGTTACGAACATGGACAGAATCGTTGTTTGCAGCATTCATTGTGGGTGTTTGTGCAATTTCGATACCACGTGGCCATCCCACAAAAACCGAATTGTAAATTGCTTGACGTGAATTTCTTCGAATTTGTGCTCCAGCTCCGAAGCGTGAATTTGGCGTAATGGATGTGTCATTGACAGGGCCAATTGCTGTTATATTCGAAAATATTGATGAAGATAATGGAGCATTGAATGTTGCTGTAGCATCATTGTCGGCTTCAAATGCCTGTGAGGTCGAAACATCAGCTCTTGCCTTGAAACGCTGAACTATTCCAAACTGAACTCGTCCGCTGAAGCCATTATCTGTATCGAAATCATCGTCCAATGCGGCTGTGGAAATCAAATATTTTCCGTCTACATTTCCACCGAACCACTCAAATGCATCATCATTTGCATAGCTGACTTGTATGTTTTCGAATTTTGTGCCACGTCCAACACCACCCATAGTAATTCCATTCAATTCCTGATTTGGCTGAAGTGCGATTCCACCAAATTCTACGCGAACATATTGCAGCGAACCACTATTGTCCGCATCATCACTTCCGCCATAGTACCATTTGGTTTTATCATTTGGATCTGCAACTCCACCTTCTTGGGCAGCTTCACCACCGGGATTATTAATGCGAGCTTTACCATAAATAAGTAAACCACCCCAATCACCAGGACGTCGTTGACCCGGAGGAGCTGAAGAAGTAAACACGATTGGTAATTGCGGGGTACCGTTTGCAATGATTTTTGCACCACGATTGATGATCAATGCTGAATTTTTACCTACTGTGTCACCCACAACAATTGTACCCGGCTGTACAGTAAGAACAGCAGGCTCAACAACATGAACAAATCCTCTCAATCCATAGATTTTCCTATTTGACAATGTCACATTACCTGTGATTGTACCTGAAAGAACTGAGTCTACTTTTGTAGGTAATGGTCTTTGAATGACAATAGGAAATGTAGTGATTCCGGACATATTTGTATCTGCCAATTCAACCATTCTGATATAGCCTGTTGCTGTTTCTATACCTGGCGCACGGAAGCCACCGACATATTGACCTCTTCGAATAATACTGCTGACATTGCTGTCTTTTACGCTTGTTGCACCAGCCAAATCTGTCCAAGGACCTGTTTTTGATTGAGCAAATTGAAACTTATAGACACCACCAAGTTTTGTGGTAGTTGTATCCCACCTGATATCATATGAAGTACCCGCGCGATATACCTCACCTGCCGCTCCTCCTGGAGTTGTGATTTTTGGCTTGGGAGGTTCTTGTGCTTTATATTCCGTATTGATTGGGTTATAATTTGCCCATGGGGTATCCCAGCGGCTTGTACCCATTGCTCCTCGGAATTCCACTTTGTCAAAAAATGCATCATCTATTGCAATCACACCATTTCTTGTAAAGTTTGCACCAGTCAATAGTGGTGAACCAGGCATGAGCACCGGACTAAAATTCACATCTGAAAATGGGTTTTCCAATCTTGCTGCTGTGGTGCTTCCTCTTTCGAGAGCATTCGCATATGTACCTTTTGCTATCCAATTGGCATCCATGCCTGGCGGTGGTGTTCCACCTGCCAAATTGAGCCATGTTCCTTTGATACCATACCATGCGCTGTATCGAATATGAACAGAGTCTGCATTTGCTGCATTCATCGTAGCTGTCTGCGCAATTTCGATTCCACGAGGCCAACCTATGAATGCTGAATTATAAATTGATTGACGCGTATTTCTACGAATCTGCGCAGCTGCACCAAAACGAGAATTAGGCGTAAATGATGTATCAGCCAAAGGGCCGATAGCCGTGATATTTGAGAAGATCGATGAAGATAAAGGAGCATTAAATGTTGCAGTGGCATCATTGTCAGCTTCAAATGCTTGTGAAGTTGATTGGTCAGCTCTTGTTGTGTAGCGTTGAACAATTCCATATTGTATTCTACCGCTGAAACCATTGTCAGTATCGAAATCATCGTCAAGGGCACCAGTAGAAATGAGATATTTTCCATCTACATTTCCACCGAACCACTCAAATGCATCATCATTCGCATAGCTCACTTGGATATAGCGCATTGTGGTTCCACGACCAACACCACCCATTGTGATACCATTCAATTCTTGATTTGGTTGAAGCGCAATTCCACCAAATTCAACACGCACATATTGTAATGAACCACTATTGTCATTGTCATCTGTTCCGCCATAGTACCATTTGGATTTGTCATTCGGATCAGCAACGCCACCTTCTTGTGCGGCCTCACCACCTGGGTTATTGATACGCGCTCTTCCATAAATCAATAGTCCTCCCCAGTCACCTGCCCTTCTTTCACCCGGAGGTGCTGATGATGTCATGACGATTGGCAATGTTGGAGTACCATTCGCTACGATGCGAGCACCTCGATTGATGATCAATGCAGAGTTCACACCAACTGTGTCACCTACGATGATTGTACCTGCTTGTATCGTCAGGACTGCAGGTGATACCACATGCACAAATCCTTTCAAACCGTATATTTTCTGATTCGATAAAAAGAGATTATTTGTGATTGTCCCTGTAATGGTGGAATCAATCCTAGTTGGATTTGGTCTTTCAATCACAATAGGATTTGTTGAAACACCAAATCTTGTGGTATCAGAAATTAGAACCATTCTGACATAACCCGTCAAAGTTTGCAATGACGGAGCCCTGAACCCACCATTGAATCTTCCTCTTCTATTCGTTGAGTTTGCATTACTGTCCAACACATTTGTTGCACCTGCAAGATCTGTCCATGGGCCAGATGGTGAAGTACCAAATTGAAATCTGAATCTCTGTCCCAGAGTGGTTGTGGTTGTATCCCAAACCAAGTCATAGGAACTACCGGCACGATAGGACTCCAAAGCTGATCCACCTGGACTTAATATCTTAGGGTTTTGAGCCCAAAGTTGTGTGGACAATACAAGGATTGTCAAAAAGAGGGAAGCTATGTGTTTCATGGCTCTCTGCGTGAATATGTGAATGATAATTGTCTTTATTGCCATCTATAAGCGATGCTTAAGGAGAATGTACTTCCAAATACATTTGATTGTACTGTGCGATCACCCTGCTTCCAATACAATGTCTGATTGAGAAGATCTCGAACAACAAATTTTACATCGAACATTGACGAGATGGTTTGTGAAATTGAAATATCCACAAGATCTCTTGGTTCTTCATACCAATGGGGTGATTTGCCATCACCTTCCAAACCGGGGAATCTACCTAACTGAGCAACGGATACGATGCGTCGACCGGCTCTGTTGTATGCAAGATTGACTGATGTGCCGGTTTCGGGATTCATGTAATACAATGATGCATTGACTGAATATGGTGATTGGCCCCACATTGGTCTTGTTTCTTGTGAATTACCTTGACTGATTGTCAATGCTGAATTGATGAGCGTGACATTTGTTCCGAACATGAAATTGCTGAACATGGAACCAAGAAAACCAAGTCCTTTTCTAAATTCGAATTCGACCCCATAGTTATTGGCAAAACCATTCTTGATGATATTTCCAAGTGAGTCACGAATGGCTCCACCATTCTCCCATGTTCTATCTGGCTTTCCGCCTGTTTCACCGCTTAGGGTTTCTTCAATTGGATTTCTGAAATTCTTATAAAAACCACTTACGGAAAATACTTCGCCGGGGCCCATGAATGTTTCAAAACGCACATCATAATTTTCTACCTGACTACGATTGAGTTTTGTATTTCCACGAACATTGATGAGATCATTGAAATTATAGAACTCAAAAGGAGCAAGCTCACGGAATGTTGGACGAGTGAGTGTTTGTGAAGCCGATACTCTGATATTGGTTGTCTCATTCATTTTATAAATGAGATTCAATGCAGGAAGAAAATCGAATGTATGATAATCAACATTTGCAACTTGTCCATTCGAGAAAAATCCATTGAGATTGATTGTGTTGTCTTCAAGACGAAGACCGGTGATCACACGGAATTGCTCCGAGCCAATTTCAAATGGAGAATCAATCATTGCATATCCGGCGTATAGACTCTCTGTTCCTGAATATCCATCACTCGGCTTGGAATCTTCACGCATATACAATGTATCACCACGCTTATCAAAATTCTCAGGAGTGAATAATTTATCAGGTGAAGTGGCAAAGAAATCTGTTCCTAATAATCCATTTGCATCATTGGAAGCCAATGTGAATGAACGTGCCGAGAATCCGCGATCACGAATTTCCATCAAGGCACCTGTTTTCACTTTCAATTCAGCTGTAATTGGTATTGTTAGATTGAATGAGCCACCATTCACTTGATCGGTAAGATTTGAAAAGAATCGTCCTGCCAATGTTCCATCACCCAATGGCTGAATATCCGCAATGAATGGAGCATCAGGAGAAGTTGATTGACGTGAATAACGAAGTCTTCTAAAATCCGGCTCATCTCTCTCTGATTGAGAATAACCATATCTCCAATCAAGCAGCATATTATTCAAAGGCAATGTATGCTCCCCACTCACTTGAGTTGATAATAATTCTTTTTGCACGAATTGAGCACTGAATTGTCTGAAATCAATTCCTTGTGTGGAATCAGCACCCTGTAAAAACAATGTCTCATCATCAATGGAACGATTGTACATGTTCTTGAAGCTGATTGAATTGGTTGTTCCTATTTTATAGGAAACGTTCATCAATGCTCCGATTCCTGCTGATCTGCTAGACACAGATCCACTGCTCTTTCGCTCATAGGAGCCATCACCCAATAAGGTATTTCTATCTGTTGCTGATTTGATTGCATAGGAATTCCCATGAGACAATGATGCAATCACTCCAAGTTCATTTCCACCTACTTCAAATATGTCTGTATATGCAAGATTGACGCTGGTATTTGGATTCGCGGAACTTGAATCTTTTCTCCATGAGTCCGATTTCAAATCTCTTCCAAATTGTTGGAGTTTGTTTTGTGCATCCTCTTTTCCGGCATAGGCATCACGGACCAATCTGTCTGTTTCTGCTCTATTGCCGGGAGCACTCGAAGGAAGCGATCTCATTCCATCATCAAATCCCAACCAATCGGATCCACTACCCGGTGTACTCAAGAATGCATTGTCTCTTAATGTTGTATTTGAATTGAATGCACTTGATATAGATGCTTTGAGTGAAAAGCCATCGGGGAAATCGACTGTGTTCAATTGAACAAGACCACCAACGAAGTTTCCGGGAAGATCCGGTGTGAATGATTTTGCGACATTTGCACTTTGCAAAAACTCGGATGGGAACATGTCGAATGCAAATGAACGCTTGTCAGGCTCTGTGGTCGCCAATCCAGCACCATTCAAAGTTGTATTGTTATAGCGATCACTCACGCCGCGCACATAGACAAATTTATCACCCACAAGCGTAACGCCTGAAACACGCTTCAATGCCTGTCCCGCATCGCCATCAGGAGTTTTTGAAATTTCTTCTTTGGATATTCCGTCACTCACCTGGGCCGCATTTTTTCTTTG
>SXZI01000161.1 GCA_005788035.1 Bacteroidota bacterium | reverse complement strand
TCGTGGGGTAAACGAATCTGAAGAGAAGGCTTCCATGGTTACTTCCGTGATGCGTGGAAGTTTGCGTGATGAGTTACCGCTTAGGAATGAATTCCTTACACTGATCAGAGAATGAAATCTCATTCCAAACATCATATTCCGGATAATCAAATAGAAACCTTGTATTGGGAACAGGGTATGATGGTTGCGGGTGTGGATGAAGCGGGAAGAGGTTCACTTGCAGGTCCTGTAGTAGCTGCATCAGTTGTATTTCCAAAAGGTACCCATAATACAATTGGTTGTCGTGACTCCAAGTTGATGTCTGCACAGGAAAGGGAAACCGCATTCGAAATGATTTTGAATCAGGCCTTGGAAGTTGGAATAGGGATAACCGAGGTTGATATCATTGACTCGGTAAATATTAGAAATGCAACCGTCATAGCCATGCAGGAATCACTTGCGTCATTGGAAACAATCAATCTTCATGCATTGGTTGATGGAAATCATTTCATCCATGATTCCATTCCGTTCACAACACTCATAAAAGGGGATTATCATTGTTTTTCCATAGCAGCGGCATCCATAGTTGCAAAGGTCACAAGGGACCGAATAATGCAAGAACTAGACGAGAAAGTCGCCACACTTTATTATTTTGCACAAAATAAAGGTTATGGAACGGCAAAGCACCGAGAGTCAATAGTCCTCCATGGCCCATCAGCATATCATCGCCGAACATTTCTCGGCAAGATTTTAGGAAATGAGTAGGTACCTGTTCAAACATATTCGCGTCATCAGCCCTATTGAAGACATTGATGAGATTCGTGATCTCATGATTGATGAGCACGGTATTATTTCCTATCCAGTTTCTTTAGAAAAATCAGACGATTCCTCTTTGCATGTGATTGATGCCAAAGGCTTCATTGCTGCTCCGGGATTTGTTGATATGCATGTTCATCTCAGAGAACCCGGCCAAGAATACAAAGAAACAATTGCAACTGGAACTGCAGCAGCGGCGAATGGGGGATTCACAGATGTTGTGTGCATGCCAAATACTCTTCCTGCTATTGATAGTCGCATCATTCTTGATTATATCAAGAATAAAGCAAATGGAAACATTGTTAATGTCCATATCTGTGCCGCAACCACAATTGGTAGAGAAGGCGAGCTCCTTTCTCCTATGATAGAACTGATGGAATCCGGTGCCGTCATGTTCTCAGACGATGGTTCATGCGTAGAGTCTCCCGAAATGATGCGAAGAGCCTTCGATTATCTTGCTCCTTTTGACGGATTACTTACCCAGCATTGCGAGGAACATAGCCTTACCCAGGATTTTGTCATGCATGAGGGAGAGGTATCCGCTGAACTTGGGGTTAAGGGGTACCCGTCTATTGCAGAAGAATTGATTGTATCTCGTGACATACAATTAGCTAAGCATTGCGGTAACAGGCGGTATCATGTTTCTCACATGAGTACAATTGGAAGTGTACAACTTGTACGTGAAGCCAAGCAAAGAGGGCAAAGAGTGAGTTGTGAAGTTACTCCTCACCATTTTATCTTGACCCATGAGGCAATAAAAACTCATGGCAGTCAAGCCAAGATGAACCCACCATTGCGGGAACAGCAAGATGTGGAAGCCATTCTGCAAGGATTGGCCGATGGAACAATTGATGCAATTGCAACAGATCATGCTCCACATGCCGAACATGAAAAACACTGTGAATTGGGTTTGGCTGCAAATGGCATATTGGGTTTGGAAACCTGTATTGGTTTGACAATCACCCACTTGGTGGAAAAGGAAGTTGTATCATTGTCAAGAATGATTGAATTGCTCTCTATCGGCCCCAGAAGAATTTTGAAGTTACAGCAGCCTTCTTTCCATGAAGGAGCATCTGCTTGCATGACTATCATTGATGTAAATGCTGAATGGACGCCGATTCCCGAGACTTCGAAGTCGAAATCCAAGAATAGTCCCTTTTTTGGAACACGACTTAAAGGAAAGCCCGTTTATGTCTTCAACAAGGGGCAAGTATTCCCTTCGGAGTTGTAACTGCTTGCAAATCCAATGGTTGCAGAGTTAAGTGTCATTCATGGCTTGGTCTTGATCTTTTTGTCCATTTCTGATTTATTGAGATTTGAACTTTTCTTTTTGGTGATGACTCCGATACCATGTATTTTAGTGGTGTCATAGTGATTGCAGCATCACTTTTGATTTGAATACAATTTTATTGATACACTATGAAAAAATTGTTTCTGCCTCTTATACTCATCATTGTTGTTCTTCCGTTCACTACGCTATTTTCTGGTTGTAATGTTTCTGGTTTTTTCACAACATATGAAGATGATCCTGTTTACGAATCACCAATTGCACAAGATGCAGCAGCCGCCAAGGGTGGTGCTGACGGAGCCGATGCTTCTCCAGGTGCAACAACATTTAAGCAAGTATGTGCCACATGTCATCAAGCCAAAGGTCAGGGTGTTCCTGGAACATATCCACCATTGGCCGGATCTGCATTGGCTCGGAATGCTGATGCCACAAAACCCATTCGTATTGTATTGCATGGTTTTCAAGGTCAGATTGAAAGAAATGGCAAAACGTATAATGGTGTTATGGCTGCTTGGTCACAATTGACAGATCAAGAAATTGCAGAAGTGCTTTCTTATGTTCGATCTAGCTGGGGTAATTCCGCAGCTGCCGTTACCCCTGATGAAGTAAAGGCCGTTAGAGACCAAACTTCTGGTAGAAGTTCTGCATATACAGAAGCTGAATTGAATTGATAAATTTTCTCCTTCACCGTATTACGGGCATATTACAATGAGTTTTGATGTTTCGAAAGCGATGGAGTGGGCATACAAAGACATGCTCACGTTTTTTCCGGAAAATGTCAGCACATTTGGAAGCGAACTTGACAATTTGTTCGCGATGATATATTATGCCTCGGTAGCCATCTTTTTCATTACCTATGGAATTTTGATTGCCTTCATCATTTTATACAGGCATCAAGAGGGAAGAAGGGCGTACCATTATCATGGCAATAATCTCATGGAATTTACATGGACATTATTGCCTACATTTTTATTCGCCGGAATCGGCTTATGGAGTGATGATGCATGGACTAAATCAAAGTCTGCATACAGAGTTCCAAATCCGGATGTAACAATTGATGTACTTGGTTATCAATCCGGATTCGGTTGGCAATTCCGTTACCCCGGTCCGGACGGTGTATTTGGAAAAAAGGATCGTAATCAGATTAGTAGTGCAAATCCATTTGGAATAGACTCCAATGATATGCATGGAAAAGACGATTTGGTTATTATCAGTCCTGGCGGAGCGCGTCCGGTTGAAGCTCATTTGCCAATTAACAAGAATGTATTGGTGAACTTATCTTCCAATGATGTATTACATAGTTTCTTTCTTCCAAATTTCAGAGTGAAGCAAGATGCGGTGCCTGGTCAGTGGATAAAGGTATGGTTCAATGGGACGAAAGCCGGTAGATATGAAATAGCATGTGCCGAGCTTTGTGGTTCAGGACATTATAATATGAGAGGTCTGTTGATTATGGACTCCCAGCAGGACTATGATGCTTGGTTGGATCAACAGTATAAACTCAAGAAACCAGAAACAGCACCTGTTGCGGATTCAACCGCAACTTTGGCAGCAGCACCTGATTCCACTACAACTAAGAAAAATTAACCATTAACGAATACCATTGGTGGTACATATGCAAACGGCAATCGCTCATGCACATGATGCACACGGACACGATGCACATGGAGATCATGCTCATCATCACGATGTCTCGTTCATAAGAAAATACGTTTTCTCAACAGATCATAAGGTCATAGCAAAGCAGTTCATGCTTGCTTCGCTATTGTTCTTATTCGTTGGGGGACTCTTTGCACTTCTCATACGTTGGCAATTGGCTTATCCGGGTGAAGCAATTCCATTGATTGGAAATATTTTGCCTGACACTTGGGTATCAGATGGTGCCGTCACAGCCAATTTCTACACACAATTGTTGTCTCTTCACGGGACAGTAATGATATTCTATGTCATCATTCCTCTTGCAGTGGGTATGTTTGGAAATTTCTGCATCCCTTTGATGATTGGTACAGATGACATGGCATTACCACGATTGAACATGTTTTCTTTCTGGCTTGTGCCTCCTGCCGGTTTGATATTGCTATCTGGGTTCTTTTTTGATTCCGGTGCGGCAGCAGCAGGTTGGACAGGTTATCCACCGCTTGGACCTTCAAGTGGAGCAGGGCAGACTACATGGCTTATCTCTCTCTTTTTGATTGGTTTTTCTTCTATTATGGGTGCGACAAATTATCTCGCAACAATAGTGAACAAGAGAGCTAAAGGCATGCAATTCTTCCAAATGCCATTGACTATTTGGGCATTGTTTATTACTGCCATTCTCATCACATTGGGCACACCTGTGCTTGCTGCTGCGATTTCAATGCAATTAGCTGATCAATATTTGCACACTTCGTTCTTTATGCCTGATAATCTTCTTGTTGGTGCTCCTGACAATTCCATGTTGACCGGTGCATTTGTACAAAAAGGAAATGAACTTCTTGAGCATAAACAATTGCTTGGTGGAGGTGGTCAACCAATTCTATGGCAACATCTGTTTTGGTTTTATTCTCACCCTGCAGTGTATATCATGATTCTCCCAGGAATGGGAATTGTCTCTGACGTATTGGCAACATTTGCACGCAAGCCTTTATACGGATACAAAGCGATGATTTTTGCAATCATGGGTATTGCTTTCCTTGGTTTCATCGTATGGGGACATCATATGTTCCAATCCGGAATGAATCCATTACTTGGTACCACTTTTATGTTGTCAACAATCGTCATTGCGGTTCCATCTGCTATCAAAATTTTCAATTGGCTTGGAACGATTTGGCGTGGTGATATTCGATTTACAGCCGCAAATCTCAATGCACTTGCATTCATTGCAACCTTCATCATTGGTGGTTTGAGCGGTGTGTTTATGGCTTCAGCACCGGTTGATATCTATATTCACGATACCTACTTCATTGTTGCACACATTCACTATGTACTTTTTGGTGGTGCATTGTTTGCAATCTTTGCCGGAATCTATTATTGGTTCCCTAAGATGTATGGAAAAATGCTAAATGAAAGCTTAGGTCGTAAGCACTTCTATTGGTCATTTGTATTCTTCAATCTTACATTCTACCCGATGCACATTTTGGGTGTCGGTGGACATATGAGAAGAATTTACAATCCATATATCTATGAGTTTTTGCAGCAATTTCAACCTATGAATCAGTTCATAACATTTGCTGCCATCATACTTGGTTTTTCTCAGCTCATTCTAATCTTTAATATATTCTGGTCACTCAAATATGGTAAGGCTGCTCCAAGAAACCCTTGGCAAGCTAATACCTTGGAGTGGGCTGCACCTGCGCATCCGGGTCATGGCAATTTTGATACCGACATAACAGTATATCGCGGTCCTTATGAGTTTTCTCTACCTGGTAGATCTACTGATTTCTATCCACAATGGGAAGAGCCGCAAGGTCAACCGGAGGAAGTGCAAGCAAAAGATCCACATTCGAGTCAACATGCATAAGATTAGGATGGCCTGATCACTGTTCACCATTTAGCGGTATTACCGTGAGTACAAAAGACACAGATTATCAGGTCAATACATTACAAGCGTACTTTGAATTAACGAAACCAGGCATAACCCGAATGATCGTCTTAACGGCGGCCACAGGGTATTATTTAGCGATTGAAACTCATTTTGAGATATTCATATCAACTAGTGAGTTGTTGTTACCCTTTATTTTTGCAATGTTGGGTACAGCATTAACCTCTGCCGGAAGTTGCGTTCTTAATAATGTCATGGAAATACAATTTGATAAATCCATGAAGCGAACAGCGCGTAGAGCATTGCCATCAGGAATTGTTTCCAGGCAATCAGCAAATCTTTTTGGGTTTGCCCTTTCGGTGATTGGATTGGTGATTTTGTATTTAAATGTCAATCCTTTGACATCGGTTTTGGCTTTGCTGTCAATAGTTTCATATGTGTATGTATATACACCATTAAAACGTAAAACCAAGTTGTCATTATATGCAGGTACTTTACCTGGCGCCTGACCTGCCTTAGGCGGCTGGACTGCATGTACCAATAGCATTGACCTACCCGGTATGCTGTTGTTCTTGGTATTGATTTGCTGGCAAATCCCGCATTTTTTGGCTCTTGCATGGATCTATAGAGTAGACTATGAACAAGCGGGATTCAAGATGCATACCGAGGGTGGAGATTCCACTGGAATGAAAGTCGCTATACTATCAATTGTGTATGCCGTATTTGGTGGAATTGCATCTATACTGATGTGGAAATACGCACCTCTTGGTTTCGTTTTTGGAATAGGAGCGATAGTTCTTTCCTTCTTTTTTCTCTATGCCTGTATTACATTTCTACGCAATCAGGATGGAAAAAGCGCGAAATTGCAATTATATGCTTCTTATGCTTTTTTGTCAGGAATATTTTTGTTGGTGTTTGTCAATAAACAACTGTAAACACAATGTCATCAGGACTATCTTTAGCACATGAACCGGTAAGTAAAGTACCACATGGAAAATTAGCCATGTGGATATTTCTTGCTTCTGAGATCATGTTTTTCACAGGCTTTTTTGGTGCGTTCATCGTATTGAGAAATTCCAATTTGGAATTGTTTTCTCATTCCGCGGGTGAATTAAATAAATGGCTTGCCCTATTGAATACATTCATTCTCATCGGTTCTTCATTGACAATGGCATTGTCGATATTGAATCTTGAAAAAGGGAATACAGGAAAATTCAAGTTATTTCTTGGATTGACTATACTTTGTGGATTTGGATTTTTGATTGTAAAGACAATTGAATATTCCACAAAATTTGGACATCATATTTTCCCATGGACTAATGTCTTTTTCTCATTCTACTTCTTGATGACTGGATTCCACGCGATCCACGTTATAGCTGGGATGATACCTATGACATTCATGTTCATTAAGGCATTTACCAAGAAGGGTTATAATCATCCGGTTAAAGTTGAAACATTGGGTCTTTACTGGCACTTTGTTGATCTTGTCTGGATTTTCCTCTTCCCGGTATTGTATCTCATTTTTCCTTCGCATTAAGGAGCAAAACACATGAGTGGACATCATCCGGATTCTGATGCAATGTTTGGTTCTTATATCAGAGTTGCGAGTGCATTGTTTGGATTGACAGTTTTGACTGTTTTGGCAGCATTGGATTGGGTGCCAAAAAGCTGGGGTGAAGCAGGTAATACATTGCACATTGCAATAGGTTTATTAATTGCAGTAGTAAAAGCATTTATGGTATTCTATATCTTCATGCATTTGAAGTTTGACAATAAGTTCATTCGTGCATTTGTATTCGTACCTATATTTCTGTTTTTTGTTCTCACATTTGCCCTTAATGTATTAGGTCCATAAAATGTGTTTAACACTAGCAAAATCACTCATCATGATTTTGTTGACAAGTTCGTTCTTTCTCAATTCCTGTGTACAAACTGAACGTACACTACACCAAACAAATGATCCATTTGCTTCTCTCAATGTGTATGGTTCTTTACCTGAGTTTACTGGTTACACAGATGAGAATAAGCAAGCAAATTCATCAATGCTGAAGAGTAAAGTGTCAATCATCAGTTTCTTTTTCACATCATGTGGTGATGTTTGTCCTAAACTCAATACTGTTCAAAGCAGGATTGTTAAGAATCACGCGAGTAATGCACTGAGATTCATGTCTGTGACTGTTGATCCACTTACAGACACTCAGCAACACCTGCGAGAACATAGACAACTCATGCAGTTCACTGATAAGCGTTGGTTTTTTGTTCGTATGGATAATGATTCTACTTTGGAATCATTCATGAATGGCATGTTGGTTGGTTATGCAGAAAATCCTCAAAATCATACGGCACGTTTGATTTTATTGGATTCGAATTCTCGCATCAGAGGATACTTTGATGCACTTGATAAAAAGCAAGTTGATTCTTTGGAATCAATATTGGAAAAAGTACAATGAAGAAAATTGTATTATCGATCATACTTTTTGCATTCTCCATTTTTGGGCAAGTTTTTGCTTGTCCAAATTGCAAGGATGCATATACACCGGGATCAACCGGAGCGAGCATTGGTGAAAGTTATTCATGGAGTGTATTATTTATGCTCATGATGCCAATTGCAACCATAACATTCATATCGCTTCGCATTGCTTATGCGGCGAAAAAAAATAGAAAAACTGATTTGTGAATATATCTCTCTTTGTGAGTTCTTTCAATGTTCAACAAAGCTACAGACAAGAAAATCAAAGGAATTGCGATCGGAGGCCTTGGCACAGTGCTGACGCTTGCTTTGATCGTCATTTTTGGGCAAAACAATAAAGTGACCGATGTTGGTTACCGCCCTGTACAGCCCATACCTTTTTCTCATAAGCTCCATGCAAGTGAAGAAACAATTTCACATAATGGAGCGGAAATGAAAGGGCTAGGCATAAAGTGTATGTATTGTCATGCACAAGCTGAAGTATCTGCTCATTCACCTGTTCCAACCACTAGCACATGTATGAATTGTCATGTATTGCCCATGCAATTGGAAAATGAGCGTGGTAATCCAGGGCCACTTGAATTGATTCGTACGGCATATGAAAAGAATCAACCTATAGAGTGGGTTCGAATTCATAAAGTGCCCGATTATGTCCACTTCAATCATAGCAGACATATTCGTGCACAAATTGATTGTAAATCATGTCACGGACCAGTTGAAACAATGGGAGTGATTTCACAATACAAACCCTTGTCAATGGGTTGGTGTTTGGATTGCCATAGAAATCCCGAAAAATTTATAGTTCCTGCACGTCCGATTTCTGGTATTTACAGCTATGACTATGAGAATAGAGCTTCAATAGAGAAATTCATAGGCGTGAAAGCCAATTCGTATGATCCCAATGCAAAAGCAACGCTTGCTAAGATGCGTGACATAGTTTCACCACATTATGGAATGGTTGAAACTACTGATTTACCAAAGCCAATGGTTGCCGGAATGTTGACGCCAAAGCATGCGCAATATGGACCTGAGAATTGTTCCTCATGTCATCATTGATAAATTTAGAATTACACAATCAATAATAGAAGCAATTAGCAATGTCAAACCGAGACGATTCACAGTACTTTCGCCATTATGGTGAAATAGACAATCCTACAGTAGATATGAATGGTCAGGAATTCAATGGTGATTCGGGATCAACACTTTTTGATACCGGTGTTAATCGCCGTACATTCATGACAGTTCTCTCGGCTTCGATGGCCATGGCAGCAGCAAGTTGCCGTAGACCTGAACATAAACTGGTCGCATCAACCAATCCTACTGAATATTTGGTTCCAGGTTTACCGAATTTTTATACATCGGTATATCAACATAAAAATGCTGCCATAGGTTTGGTTATTAAAACCAGAGAGGGAAGGCCAATCAAAATTGATGGTAATCCAAAGCATACTGCTTCCCTTGGTAGAAGTTCTGCATTTGTACAAGGAACGCTTCTTTCATTGTATGATCCTGATAGAATTCGTCGTCCAAGAGTAAATGGTGGTGATTCAAGTATCAACAATGCTGCCAATACCATTGCACAAGCAATTCAAAAAACAATAGCATCCGGCAAAAAGGCAGTTTTCCTTATTGATGAGCATTGCTCACCTGCATATGTAGCTTTATGCAATCAACTTTCTTCTGTTATTCCCGGAATTTCAGTTATCACTCTTCCCACATTAATATCCAATGCACCACTTGCACATGATGCGGTGTTTGGTGTAAATGCTGAATTGGTTCCTGATTTATCTAAAGCTGATGTAATCGTTTCAGTGGATTATGATTTCTTGGGAACAGACAAACACAGTGTCTATCACACAGCTTCATTCTCATCAAATAGAAAACCAACAGCTGATTCACCATCAATGAATGCATTGCATTCAATTGAAGCGAGCTTTAGTTTAACAGGTGCCAATGCAGACCACAGACATGCAGTTCAACCCTCTGAATTTGAATCTGTCTTAGCTGGCATCCTTTCGCAAGTGTATGCCGCAAAAGGTTTGGCTATGCCATCAGGCATGCAGACCGGTGCAAATAATGATGCAGTTGGAAAAACAGCTAAGGCACTTCTTTCCGCTAAGAATGGAGTGGTATTGGTAGGTTCTCATTTGAGCGGCAAAGCAATTGCTTATGGTCAGTTGATTAATCAAGCACTTGGATCTGTCGGTGAAGGGAAACCAATCAATCTCAATCACAGACTATACAATAGCGGTGATGCTACTGCATCGATATCTGCATTTAGATCAGCCTTGAAGAATAAAGAAATTGGTTCTATAGTTTATGTAGAAACCAATCCTGAATATTGCGGTGATTCAGAACTCAAAAAATTATTGGCGGAGAATGTTGATTTCTCTGCTGCATTATCTGTTGCAGATCATGAAACAGCTCAAACATTGTGCTCAGTTTCTGTACCGACAACGCATTATTTGGAATCATGGGGCGATGCCATCAATTTCGATGGAGCATATTCCATTCAGCAACCAATCATAGCTCCATTAAATCAAAGTGCTATTTCTGCACAAGATTTCATGATTCTGGTGGCAAATTTCATCAATGCTTCAAGCTTTGCCGATACGCCTACATTTTATGACTTCATCAGAAAGATGCAATCCGATTTTGCATCAAAGAGTTCATGGGAACAATTGCTTCGTGATGGAGTACATCAAAATACTACAGCTTTTGAAGCAGGCACACCGGGTGGAATAGCTCAATTGTCTGGATATTCCATTAGTGGTGGATTAACATTGGCGATTACACCATCTTATGCTCTGCTTGATGGTACGCAATCCAATAATTCTTGGCTGCAAGAATTACCTGACCCAATCACAAAAGCGACTTGGGGTAATGTTGCAATGATGAGTAAGCAAACTGCTGAATCATTGGGTGCAGTTCAAGGCGAAGTTTTACGTTTTTCCACTCAAGCTGGTAGTATTGAATTGCCGGTTTTCATTCAACCTGGAATGACAAATAATGTAGTATCTGTTGGTTTGGGATATGGAAGAACAGCCGGTGGCAAGGTATTGCAGGGAGTTGGAGCAAATGCCTATTCCATCTTGACACCGAATGCCGGTTACTATATATCAGCTAAAGCTGAAAAAGTTGGTAGATCAGAAAAGATTGCCACAACGCAGGGGCATCATGCAATTGAACG
>SXZI01000160.1 GCA_005788035.1 Bacteroidota bacterium | reverse complement strand
TGGGTTGAATGTTTCATATATACCTCGCACTTGCGAGGGGGGATATTATTTTGGCGTCTGAAATTACAATATTATTGGTGGATGATAATCCGGAGTTCTCTGATACTCTCGCTGATATCATCGGGGGCTTTGGGTGGAAAACGCATGCGTGTAATGCACCTGAAGAAGCTCTGTCATTTATTGAGAAGAATCATCGTTCTTTGTCGCTTATGTTGCTGGACATAGAATTTATCAATTCTCAAATGAATGGACTGGATGTACTGGGACAAAGTGTAAAAAAATATCCTTCATTACCGGTCATTATGATATCCGGCAAAGGGACAATTGAAAATGCTGTTCATGCCACAAAACTTGGTGCCGTAAATTTCATTGAGAAAAGTTCCATTTCTACAGATCGCTTACGTGATGTATTAACAAGTACTTTGGAAAAATTACAAGTACAATCAGAGCATCATGAACTCCTTAGAATTATCGAGAAACAAGGCATAATAGGTAAAAGTGAAGCATTGCTCAAGGTGGCTGATAAAATCATTCGATTTGGAAAAACTGATTTGAATGTACTTGTCACAGGTGAAACCGGAACAGGTAAAAAACTGGTTGCCGAAGCAATACATGCTGTCAGCAGAAGAGCACCCCATCCTGTGGTAACAGTTGATATTCCGAATATTCCGAGAGAATTGTTTCAAAGTGAATTGTTCGGACATTTGCGCGGATCATTTTCAGGTGCTCATGACAATAAAAAAGGGCTGTTCCATCAGGCAAACAAAGGATCATTGTTTCTAGATGAAATTGGTGATTTGCCTCTTGAATTACAGGCGAATCTCCTTCTCCCAATAGAAACAAAGATCATACGCCGCGTTGGTTCCGTTGAGCCGGAAGAAGTAGATGTACGCTTTATTTCAGCAACGGATAGAGATTTATTAGGTGCAATGCGCGAAGGAAAATTCAGAGAGCAATTATATCACAGATTGCGCGAATGTGAAATAACCATTCCTCCACTTAGTGAAAGAAAAGAAGACATTCCATTGATTGTAGATCATTATCTCAAAAAACATAATGATAAAATGGTCGATAATAAATCTTTCTCGCCTGCTGCAATTGAATATTTGCAAGATCATACTTGGAAAGGAAATGTGAGGGAATTGCAAAGTACACTACGAGTAGTATTGCAAACTGTATCAGCCGATACCATAGAAATCCGAGACATTCATTCAGTTGCAAGTCCGAATGAGATCAGATCATATCCTGAAGTGAAGTCAACAACTGATCAATTCTCCATCACTAGTGATGGTTCATTAAAAGATGATATAGCGAGAGCCGATAAAATGAAAATCATGTCCACTTTGCAAAAATGCAATGGGAATGTGAGTAAGGCGGCGGTATTGCTTGCAATTAGCAGAGAAACTCTGCATAATAAAATTCGCCGCTACGAAATTGACGTCAATAAATTCAGATCAGGAAAATAATATGCGTTGCATTGTTCTTGTAATGCTTTGTGTAATGCCGATTTTAATGGGCTGTTCAACCACATCGGTTCCTATGCATGAAACCGTAACATCATATACGGTAACCTTGGAGCGAACTGCATGCAGAGGAAATTGTCCGGTCTATTCAATGACCATCAATGGTGATGGTTCTGTTGAATATGAAGGATTCATGAATACCCCATTCAAAGGCAGAAGAATAGGTGTCATTGCCAAAGATTCGATTTCAGCAATGATGCGCGATATTGAGGCTGTGAAAATTAATGATCTTCAAGCTGAATATGTGATGCAGTCTTCAACAGACATGCCATCGGTTATCTTTACTGTTCTGCATGCAAAGAAAGGCCTAATTCGTGGAAAGCGAATATATGATTATCAAGGTGATGCCACTGCTCCGGAGGCATTGCGGATATTGTATAATCGAATTGATTCCTGGTATTCAATCATTCAATGGCAATAATCATTTAACATTTGAGCAATACAATGACCGATCTTATCAATAAATACAAGCAATGGAAGCAGGAAAAGGATGCAAAGCGCAAAGAGCCGGAAACTCCTGTCGAACATATTGTTGCTTGGTTTAAAACAATGTTTGGAGCAATTTTCTTTATCATGATCGTGAATGGATTATTGTTCGGATCATTTGTTGTCCCGACAGGTTCAATGGAGAATACAGTTGCAACCGGTGATTTTGTATTTGTGAATAGATTGATCTATGCTCCATCCACTCCTCAAATGATTCCATTCATCAATAAGCCTTTGCCATTTTATCGATTGCCAGGCTATGCCGATCCAAAAGTTGGTGATGTGATAGTGTTTATTTATCCCGGGGATAGAGATGATATTCAACCAAGAGATTTCACCTATTATCTCAAGCGCTGTGTTGGGATTGCCGGCGATACATTGGAAATTCGTAAAACAAAAGTTTATGTGAACGGAAAAGAATTTAGTTTGCCACGAGATGGAAAATTCGATTTGTCTATGGAACCACCCACGGAGTTCAAAGAGCAATGGCTTCAAGCACAAAAGGATCATTCATTTCCGATTGGTAGAGGTTATACTCGTGATGATTGGGGTCCCATGCGCATTCCCAAGGCTGGTGATGTGATAACGCTTGACAAAAATGCCATCATGGAATGGCAAACCTTCATTCGACGTGAAGGAAATACATTTGCCGTCGAGGGAGAGAAGATATTCATAAATGGAAAAGAAACCACCTCTTATACGGTGAAAAAGGACTATTGCTTCGGCTTGGGTGATAATCGTAACAATAGCGAGGATAGTCGCTATTGGGGATTCATTCCTATGGAAAATGTGATTGGCACACCGATGATAGTCTATTGGTCCTGGGACACAGGTAGGCCCATAACCGATATATTCAAAAAGATTTCCTCGATACGATGGTCCCGTATTGGTACCATCATTCGATGAGTGAATCATACTTTAGAATCCGGCACTCTGCATGATTGAATTATTTCGCATAGGTTTTTTACAAATCACATTGATTGATGTGTTGGACATTGGAATAGTGACAATCCTGTTCTTTGCATTGTATTCGGTGTTGCGAGATACCATTGCGGTGAGGATCCTCTTGGGTTTCATTTTGATGTTGATTGTTTCATTCATCACTCAATCACTCAATCTAAAGGCATTGAATTGGATACTGCGTGCAATCGCTGATATTTGGCTCATTGCTTTCATCATTTTGTTTCAACCCGAAATTAGAAGAGTATTGCTCATGATCACCAGAACAAAATTGTTCCGTGTGATTGTCAAACGCAATTTGTCTCAAACATTGGACCATATTGTTGAAGCAGTGAAAGAATTGTCTGATCGGCATGTAGGTGCATTATTGGTATTCCCAAGATCGCAGAACATAAAAATGACAATTGATACCGGCATTCCTATTCAAGCATTGGTGAGCTCTGAATTATTGCTTTCGGTATTCAATCCAAAATCACCATTGCATGATGGAGCGGTTATCATTGAAAACGATATGATCACTGCTGCAAAATGCGTTTTGCCATTGAGTACAATGTCCAGAAATGATCTAGGAAATCTTGGAACAAGACATCGTGCTGCACTTGGTCTTTCAGAACAATCAGATGCTGTGATAGTTATTGTTTCAGAAGAAACAGGTGCTATATCACTTGCAAGAGAAGGTCATCTTACGCAACAAATCGGGATAAAAACATTCCCGACACTTTTGCAAAAGTACTTGTCATCGGGTACAATTGCAGATAAAGAGTAATCATTCCCCGAATAAGCAGCACATTCGGTTAATTTCAAAAAATCAATGAACCGTCAATATCAAGATGCACGCAATCAATTGATTGATTCGCTTCGCAAAAGAGGCATAGTCAATGAACACGTCTTGCAAGCCATGCTCAATGTTCCAAGAGAACAATTCGTATCCAAGCCGTTCAAGCAACGTGCCTATGAAGACGTTGCACTTCCGATCGATAAACATCAAACGATTTCTCAACCATTTACTGTTGCCAGAATGACTGAATTGCTGGAGATCAAGCCCGGTGATTCTATCCTTGAAATCGGAACCGGTTCCGGATATCAAGCGGCGATTCTCGCTGAAATGGGTGTTAAAGTCTTTACGATAGAACGTCATTTTGAACTCTACAATGAAGCCAGAAGAGTGCTCAAAGATCTCTACCCTGATAAGCCGATCCAGAGTAGATTTGGAGATGGAACCATAGGTTGGGCGGAATTTGCACCATTTCAAGGGATTATCGTGACAGCAGGTGCCCCGGAAATACCTGAATCATTATTGAAGCAATTGGCAATCGGTGGCCATTGCATCATTCCGGTGGGCAATGAACGTTCGCAAGTAATGCATTGCATCATAAGGGAGGATGAACAAAGTTTTGCGGATTATCCTCTTGAGGATGTTAGTTTTGTCCCATTGATTGGCAAACAAGGATGGAGCGGAGATCAATGATGCATGATCTTAATCATATCGTCGAATTGGTTGCAAAACTCAAATTGAGTGGATATAGCATAGTATTCACGAATGGGTGTTTCGATATTCTACACAAAGGCCATGTTGCCTATTTGCAATCAGCAAAATCAATGGGGGATATATTGATTGTTGGTATGAATACCGATGCGTCCGTCAAGAGACTGAAAGGTGAAGAAAGGCCGATTAACACCCTCGAAGACAGAGCATTTGTTTTGTCTGCTTTAAAGTCTGTTGATTATGTTGTTCCTTTCGATGAAGATAACCCGCTCACGCTCATACAATCAATCAAACCAGATGTATTGGTAAAAGGTGGTGATTACACAATGGAAACAATCATAGGTGCAAAAGAGGTTCTTGCGCATGGTGGCAAAGTGGAAATCATTCCATTTGTGGAGGGTAAATCCACAAGTTCTATCATTGATGCAATCAGGCGAGTTTGATTCTCTCGCCATATTCCCGAATCAATGTTTCCAAAGCTGTTTTATGTGATTCCGGGTCGCTTTCTAATATGCCGGGGATTTCAAGCATGGAATCAATGATTGATTCATTCAATTTTCCTCTACGCAGTGCTTCTGAATATGGCATATGATTGAATGTGACCATCGAATATGCCGTGTGGAATGCATCAGGAAACATATCGGACAACATTCTTTCTGCTTTTTTCCTTCTCAAGAATTCAGGATCTGCAACAAGATCACGCATTTCAATGAAATTGTTCAAAGCCAATTCTGCTATTGCATCTCCATTGGGTTTTCTTGCTAGTTCATATGCATGGAACAATGAAGTCCAATCATCACTTGAATGGGCTGCAAGCATTTCGTCAAATACCCTACAATCTTCAAACCCAGCATTCATGCCCTGCCCAAAGAATGGCACTATGGCATGAGCGGAATCTCCCATAAGTAGAACTTTATCCTTATATGCCCACGGAAATGCACGAACTGTAACAAGTGAAGATACCGGATTTTTTTTATAATCTTCCAATAGGGTCGGCATCATTGAGAGTGCATCAGGGAATTGCTCTGTAAAGAATGACATGATCTCATCATCGGATTGCAATGAAGCAAAAGATGGATCACCTTCGAATGGGAAGAAAAGTGTGCAAGTAAAACTGCCATCCATATTAGGTAAAGCAATCATCATGTATTGCTTTCTTGGCCAAATATGCAATGCATGTTTCTCCATAGTGAAAGCACCGTGTTCACCTGCGGGAATATGCAATTCTTTATAGCCGTGCTCGATGTAAAATTGCTGATAATTGAATCTGTCTGTTTTTTGCATCACTTCTCGTACTGCAGAATAAGCGCCATCAGTTGCGATGATGCAATCAGACTCAATGATGGAAGTTGTTCCGTCCGGATGGGTGAAATGAGCAGTGGCTGTTTCCAAATCAACATGTGAGCATCGTACATTGAATGTAATATTCACATTACTGAAACCATCAGCGCATTCAAGCAATGCTTTATTAATGCCGCCTCGCGATACCGAATTGATTGCCTGACCCTCTTTTCCATAAGGTTGATAATGCTCGCTTCCATCAATGGAATGCATCATACGGCCATGCATGGGAATAGCTACAGACAGAATATCATCCACAATGCCGGCAGCTTCGAGGCCTCTCAGGCCTCTGTCCGACAATGCAAGATTTATGGACCTTCCAGCGCTCATACTATTTGAGCGCATGTCGGGTCTACGTTCAAAAATAGAAACAGTATGCCCTCGCTTTGCCAAATACACAGATAATAGGCAACCAACAGGTCCGCCGCCGATAATAGTGATGTTTTTGCTCATAGTATGAATTTCAAGTTAAGTTGAATGGACATAATCCTAACTGCAAATTAACAACTCTGAGGCAGCTTTGGTTCATTCGAAAATTCACTGAATAAAAAATGGTAATTTTGCACAGTATAAAACTGATTGTATAAGGCATACTTATGAAATGTACATATTTGGGTCATTCATGTTTCCTTTTGGAAATTGACAATCATACAATACTTGTGGACCCATTTATCAATGATAATCCACTTGCTGAAAATGTGGACATAGCTTCGATAAAACCTGATTATATGCTTGTTTCGCATGCACATGGAGATCATTGTGCTGATGTGGAATATTTTGCGAAACAATCATCTTGCACCTTGATAGCCAATTATGAAATTGTTAATCACTTTGCTAATAAAGGTATTCAAGGATTTGCGATGAATTCGGGTGGAACTCAGATCTTCCCATTCGGGACATTGATAATGACTCATGCATATCATTCAAGTTCTTTTCCTGATGGATCATATGGAGGGAATCCAAATGGATTCATCATTCAAACTAATGAAGCATGTGTGTTTTATTCTGGTGATACATCCCTTACGATGGATTTTGCTCTGATTGCCCAGCGATATTCAATTGACATGGCATTCTTACCCATCGGAAATGTATTCACCATGGATCACATTGATGCAGCAAGAGCTTGCACAATGCTCAAGGCAAAAAGATGCATGGGCTTGCATTTTGATACATTTCCTCCAATTACGATTGATCATGATGGAGTGAAAGGATATATGCAATCACAAAATATATCGTTCATTTTACCCAATATTGGTGAAGAGTTTTCCATACCTTGATGAAAACAATTCTTACATATTGTTTTTTATTAGCCTTGCATATACCATTCAATGCATGGTGTGAAGAATCATTTATTTCATGTTCGCCAATTGTGGACATTACAAATCCGAGAATACGATCTGCGATTGAACTATGGATGAAGTATGTGAACGCGTCTCCTGATTCACTACAAGAGCATGAACTTTGGCCGGAGAAAGACAGAAATGAACGATATTCTTTTGATCCTGCGAGAGCGTGGGTTTTTCAATCAAAAGACTTCATGCAAAAATACCCGGGATTAATCATTAGTGCCGAAGAAATAGAGAAGGGAACAGTCCTTGTAAAGACTCTTTTTCAGGGCATTGATTCATCAGGATCCGCAATCCCAATTGCTTTATACAAAGTATTTGCAAAAACTTCTGGTGAAGCATGGTATCTTGAACATATTCTGGAGTCAATCACAAATGAATGGACTCAAAGAACAATAGGCGGTATCACTTTTATCATGTCACCTAAACATCGATATTCATCCGGAACGGCGAGAAGGGCTGTAAAATTTTGCGATTCATTGACGGCCTTATTTGATTTGCATGACATTGAACAAGCCAGGTACTATGTCGCTCAATCTAAAGATGAACTTGCATCGATACTTGGCTTCGACTTTTTTGTTTCCATACCCCAAGGACTGACATATCCCGAAAAGGATTATGTATTCACTGCAATGGATACTGAGTTTCATTCACATGAATTGGTCCATCTCATATTTGGCTCATTTTCAAAGACACATTCCTTCTTGATTGAAGGATTATCAACTTGGCTTGGAGGTAGTTTGGGGCAATCATTTGAAACATTGAGTAAAATCATGGCTAAAGACTATGTTTCAAGAGCTCAGACCCTTACATTTGACGAGGTGATTCTGGCTGAACAAAAAGAATCATTGGCTTATTACATGTATGGTGCCATCATATGCAAACAGGTATTTCATTTATCCGGCGGATCCGGACTCAAACGCTTCTTGGATGATGCAAGAATTGAAACACATGGGTTAAAATCTCTTATTGCGAAATATCTTGCTATTCAAGAATATGAAATTGATGCATTCATAAGAACATCTCTGCTTGATTCACATATGTCTAGTGGTGATTGACATGAAACCATTTTCGATAATTCTCTGCTTACTGTTTTTTTCCATAGTGCCAAGAAATCTTCATGCGGAAGATGAAACACAAGCGCCGAACATACCCAAGGTACGAGGCATCATTGGTTGTTCACTGCCTGAATTATTGCATGTGGGAGCCAGATATAGAATCAATCACATGGAACTCGGCGTGAATGTTGGAACGGCGCCTTCGAATGGCTCTCTTCTTACTTTGAGCGCTGATTGTTTGTTTCGTATATTCTTAACCAGAAATGAATATGGACAAGCACCATGGTATGGGAAAATCGGTATTTCAGCTTTGCATGAAGACGGTGAATTTGAAATCAATGATTATACTTATGGGCATATGCGATTAGGACATGAATTTGCATTGTCAAAAACCATAGCTTTGCAATTGGATGGTGGATTGATGTTTGAAATGTCACATCAAGAAATTCAGAAGAAGCCATCAAGTTCCTGGTTTGATTTTGATTTCGATTTCCCAATACTACCAAGTATAGGCCTATCTACAGTCTTTTATTTATGAGATAAATCCCATGTTAAAACTTCCTGTTCACGGAACAATCACAGCTCTTGTCACGCCGATGAATCATGATGGTTCCATAGACATTGCATCTCTGAAAAAACTGATTGACATGCAGATTGAGGGTGGCGTTGATGCAATTGTTCCTTGTGGATCAACCGGCGAAAGCGCAACAATGAACATTGATGAAAAATGCTCAGTCATACAAACAACAGTTGAATATGCTGCCGGTAGAGTTCCGGTCATCGCAGGAACGGGTTCGAATGATACCGCTGCGGCAATTTCCTTGACCAAAAAAGCCAAAGAATTAGGAGCAGATGCAGTCTTATTGGTTTCTCCATTTTATAATAAGCCCACTCAACGTGGCATGATTGCTCACTTTTCTGCCATTGCTGATGCATGTGATATTCCACAGATATTGTATAATGTTCCGGGAAGGACTGCATCGAATATGCATGCTGAAACGCAGTTGGCTTTGGCTGAAAGTCATGATCATATCATTGCCACAAAAGAGGCATCTGCTGACTTGGAGCAAATCATGGAGATCATTAAACATAGACCTGAACATTTCTCGGTTCTCGCTGGTGATGATTCACTTGCATTACCAATCATTGCTTCAGGAGGGCATGGTGTTATTTCAGTTTTGTCTAACTATGCTCCTAAACAATTTGGCAATTGCATTAAGGCTGCTTTGGAAGGAAGATGGAATGAAGCTCGGACTGCTCATTATGCATTGTTTGAATTGATGAAACTGAATTTCATCGAGACAAATCCAATACCTGTCAAAGGAATATTATCCATGATGGGAATTTGTCAAGAAGCATATCGACTCCCCATGCAACCATTATTGCCCGAGAATAAAGAACGATTGCGTTTGGCATTGCAGAAAGCAGGTTTGGTATAAAAAAAAATGGCTCTCAGATGAGAGCCATTTCTTTGTGCGGGATGGAAATTCCCCGAAAGGAATCTCACATATTCATTAATAGTCCATACCACCATGAGGCATAGCCGGCATTGGTTTTTCTGGCTCTGGTTTTTCAACGATCGTTGCTTCGGTTGTAAGAAGCAAGCTGGAAACTGATGCTGCATTTTCAAGCGCAACACGTGATACCTTCGTTGGATCGATAACACCTGCCTTGATCAAATCTTCATATTGCTCGGTGCGTGCATTGAAGCCATCAGAACCTTTTCCTTCCTTGATGCGATTTGCAATAACGGATGCTTCAAGTCCTGCATTCGTCACGATCTGACGAATTGGTTCTTCAACGGCACGACGAATGATTGCAATACCGGTGTCCTGATCATGATTGTCACCACGCAATCCGTCAAGAACTTTGACAGCGCGCAAATATGCAACTCCACCACCAGGAACAATTCCTTCTTCAACGGCAGCACGTGTGG
>SXZI01000159.1 GCA_005788035.1 Bacteroidota bacterium | reverse complement strand
TCTTTTCTTCCAATTCACGAAGATTCATATCATCTTGGGATTTTCCAAATCGTTTTTTCGAAGCAGTATGAATTGTTCGAATATCGGCTTTTAATCCTTTTGATTTCAGTGATTGGGTCAAGCGATAGGCAAGATTCGCGCATTCCTGTCGTAATTGCTGCTCCGTTTCCATAACATTCACTGCCATGACTTGCTCCGGCTCAATCGTAGTGATTTTTGGTTCGGGCGCAGGTTCTGTTGGTTTATTCGGATCAGGAAACAATTCCCAGTGAAGAGTTTCCGTGGCTTTGTGTTCAACATCGGCTAGAACCCATGATTCTTGCTCAGGGTTGAATTCTCGGGCTTGCTCCGCATCGAGTCTTTTTTGTTGAAGCTTTACGCCGATTTGCTGCTCATTCATGAGCCATTCAAAGATCACTGCCAAAGCAGAATCATTCGAAGCAAACAAATCGCAAACATTTTGTTCATGGCTGAAGCCATCATAATATCTCATGCCTCGAAATATCTGCTGCATCGTTTTTGAAAATGCTCTCACAAGATCAGCTTTGACAATAACGCTTATTGGTTTGATATCCGTACCTTCACCAATCATGTCTACCTGAACCATGACATCGATCTCGCCCTTTCGATATTGATCGAGAGTAGCTAGTCGGGTTTTTTCAGGTATGTCTTGTCCAATTCTAGCGGAACTCCACTCGGGGAAGCGTTCTTGTACAAATTCCAAAATTGCTTTTGCATGCAAATTACTCATTGCAATGATGAGCATTTGATGTGATCTGGACTTTCTGTTAGAATTATTCAAGATCTGTGCTACCATTGCATTACGCTTTTCTTTGAATCGGTCAAATGCGGGCTTGAGCAATGATTCCAAATACACCGTGTGAAAACGCATATTACGTCTTGCAAGGAATGCATCAAGATCCTTCTCGCCTGATGCCATATCATGCATTTGTCCAAGCGAAAGTTCTACTTCTTCTTGCGTGTCTATATTTCTCAATTTGATTTTATAATCAATCATATTAACAGATACGCGCTTTAAGATTCTGCCTTCTTCATGTGCATCTCTCAGTAATACCTCATGGAGGGCCGTATAGAAGCGTTCATCATTGCGGATCTCAAAAGGCACTCCGAATAGTGATTTATTATCCGAACGAACGGGAGTGCCGGACAATGCAACACTGCATGTATGAGGAAGATTATTGATTGCTTTCGCCCATGTTCCTTCGTCAGACAAATGATGCACTTCATCAAAAACAAACATGCATTGTTCTCTGGAAGCAAATGTCTGAAGTGCTGTGTTTCCCGATTTGCCGGACGCATATTGATATGTGGTGATAATGATATCCGTTGATGCATTTTTAAGAAAGGTTGCATCTGAGTCAGCAGTGCAAAATGTTAGCGGAGGTGCTCCGATATTTCTCAATACACTCGATAATTCTTTTGCATCAGCATATTGATCGCGGAGATTTCCTCTTGGAACGAATACTATGAGTTTACTTGCTTTTTTGAGATGCCTTGCAATTACGAATGAAGCCAATGCCGTTATGGTTTTCCCATAACCCGGAACGAATACTCCGAGATGATAGTGATCTCTTTGTAATAGTCGTGCGGAAAGTTTATGCAAAAAATGCAATTGACCGGTTCTGAAAGCAAAGGGTGGTCGAACGGTTATACCGGGCAAATGAATCATATCCCCAAGGGTCTGCCCGATTCCTTGAGGCATCGTTTCTTCTTTCATGTGGAAAAATCATGGAATGATTTGTGGCTGCTTCACTAATTTAGCGTATTGCACTGCTTTTGCCAATCTGAGTTTCCCACATATCATGAACAATGACCAAACTCTTTCAGTAAATGAGAGAAAAAAATATCTAAGGGCTTTCTACAAAACCCAAAGAGCAGCATTATCGATTGAGGAACGACTGTCTTCTTCCGCTATAATTTCTGAGACGCTCCTATCTTCAACGATCTTAGGATCTGTTGATGTCATTTGTTCTTATGCATCATTTGGCGATGAAGTTTCTACATTGGATCTGAATGATGCGATACTTGCATTGAATAAAACACTATTGCTTCCAAGAATAGATGGAAATAGATCGATGTGTATGGTGCAAGTGACTGAAAACTCACGTTATGATATGAATGAGTATGGCATTCGCGAACCTAAAGGCAATCCCTTTATATTCAAAGACCATGCATCCGTTTTATGCATCATGCCTTTGCTTGCATTTGATGCAAAAGGGCATCGTTTGGGTTATGGGGGAGGGTATTATGATGCTTTCCTTTCAAATCATAAAGGTTTCATCACAGTCGGACTTGGTTTTTCATGTCAGTATAGCAAGCATGCTTTACCGGTGGAATCTCATGATCATTCGCCGGATATCATAATCGATGAATTTGGAATACATTCTGCTCAAAAACAATAAAGCCCGCGATGTGCGGGCTTTATTGTTAGAGTTGCGATTTCATGCTTCTTGCTCTTTTCATGATTTCCGTCGGGGGATATTCTCGTGAAAATCTATCAATTGCATGAAGTTGATTTTGTTCGATATAGTCAGCACTTTTGATGCATCTATCATAAAACTCTTTTGCTTGTTTCTTTGCTCCTGCTCGTGCATATACTTCGCCGATTTGATATTCCAATACATATGCAATAGGGAATTGATCGGGTGAAATATATCGATTCATGGCATCAAGAACCTTTATACATTGTGCACTGTCGCCTTTTTCTAAATGATAGCTTGCATAGTTCAAAAATGTCATGCGATAGCTATCCATGAATCTTCTGTGAACTTCATCATAATACACATCTTTATTGTTTAGATTTCTAAACTTGAAGCCGAAATGTGGTTGTGTATGAGAAATATCATCAGCAACCGGATTCAACAAGCATTTATTCATGATGGATTCTTCATAGGATCTACCCTGTCCTTGTCTAACTGGGCATATGCGCTGTGCCAGACCTTCTGTGCGAAGGAACTCATCCAATCCCATATATGAATCGGAACCTTGAGTAAAGTAAACAGGTCTTTCGAATTTCACCACCTTTAGAATGTCTGCAACCAATTTGTGCTGCGGCCCTTTATAGAACACAGGAACATTCTCCTTCTCTCCGGGGCGGGCATTGCCATCTCCAGTGAATTGAAATTGCATCACGCCATTTGCAATAATAGTTGAGTCACCTGTAAAGCGTTTTAAAATATCCTTACTGACAGGAATGGTGATATTTTCACCTTCTGATAATTCAGGTCCGATTGCTTCGGTGCTTGTTTCATCTGCCAAGAGGGAATTGTCGCTAAATGTCAATGGAATTTTCTTTGCACCCCATGGAGCATTATGTTTCAATTCATACATATACCAACCAGTTTGACCCAAGCTTAAATTCACAACGCGAACATCCCGTCGAACACCTGCCACATCCTGCATGTACCAAAGCGGGAATGTGTCATTGTCGCCATAGGTAAAGACAATTGCATCTTTCTCCAAGCTTTGAAGCACATTGTAAGAATAATCGAAAGGAAGAAAGTTTCCTGAGCGATCATGTATCTTCCAGCCACCCATTGCCATATTTACCGGTACAGCTACAAAGCACAATCCAATGACTAATCCGGATATTGCAGGTGAGAGGTTTTCATCCCTTTTCAGAATTGTTGAAATGATGCCATATGTACCAATACCGATCCACATGCACCAAACGAAAAAAGAACCTACATAGAAATAATCCCGCTCTCTTGGTTGTGGATTTTGTTGATTCTGTGCATAAGCTGCAAGCAATCCTGTCAGGAGGAATAATGTGACATATACAAGAGCCATACGAGGTTGCTTCTTGAAATGGAATATCAAGCCAAACAATCCAAGAAGTAATGGAAATGCGAAAAATGTGATCGGGAATATGTCTTTATACCCGGACATATAATTGAATTCTTTGAATTCGATCGACTCTTTATTGCTCGACATCGTGGCGGGGGCATCTTGAACATCGCCGACTCTACCCATAAAATTCCAATAAAAATATCGGAGATACATGTGATTGAGTTGATACTTGAACAAGAAGTTCATTTCACCTGACATATTCTTTTTCATGGCAGAATAATCAGGCACTGTGTATTGCATGCCATCTTGGCGAGTTACCACTTTTCTTGGTGGTTCAGACCAAGGGCCATATTCCATGTGACGTGAAGTATACATGGGGTCAACTTGCCATCTACGAGGCCAAGATGGTGCATCACCATATTGTTCGCGTCCGAGATAAGCACTCAACTTGATGAGGTCATTCGGGGTGTTTTCATTCATCGGAGGATTGGCATTTGAACGCAACAGTATTTGCGTATATGTGCTATATCCAAGAATGATGAGTAAAAACGATGAACAGGCAAGATTCAAAATGGGTTTATTGTTTTTGCTTGCATGATAGGTCCCAAAAGCAGCGCCGATGATTGATCCCACAGCCAATAATCTTGGGAACATGGAATCCATGATGACATAATCTCTTGCTTCCGTTCTGAAAAGATTGCCGCCAAGCATTGCGGGCAATACTTTAACGATACCGGGATAAATCAATCCAAAGCTGACAACAGTAATTGCACCCATTGCAAAGAATGAAGTCAACTTGAAATCATACTTTCTGAAATACACGACCAATGCCAATGAAAAAATTGCCAGAATACTGAACAAATGAACACCGGTTGACAAACCAATGATATATGCTATCAGCAATAAATATTTTTCATTACCAGGATTCTCTGCTTCTTCATTCCATCGCATCATCAGCCATACAATGATCGCAACAAGCAATGTGGACGAAGCATATACTTCGGATTCAACGGCATTGAACCAAAATGTATCACTGAACGTTAATGCACTCGCGCCAACAAATGCGGAGCCAAAAACAGCTAGTGCATCACTGAATGTATCATAGTTTTTCCCTCTGAAGTTTTCGATCACTTGAACAATCACCAAATAGAGAAGTCCAACTGTGACAGCACTTGCAAAAGCAGACATTAAATTCACTCTCCAACCCGGATCACCGAATGGAAGCAAATGAAATAATTTCCCCACGATAAGAAAAAGCGGAGCGCCAGGTGGATGCGGTACTTGCTGTTCAGCAACAGCTGCAGTAAATTCACCGCAATCCCAAAAAGGAACAGATTCCTGAACTGTCAACATATAAGTGACAGATGCCACGATGAACGATAGAAATCCAAATGCCCTGCGCAATACAAGTATGTTCATGGTAAAGGCCGGTAGTGAAACAATGAAATGAGCCATGCAATCTTGATGGCAATAATGGTCAAAAATACAATTTATCCTTGAAAAAAGGACCGACTTATGCCTAAGTTTACGCTAATTGAAGAACTGATTCGACTTTATAACTTCTTTTTGATAACAAACACATGAAAACTCTATGAATTACATCCTGATCATGATTCTTGGATTGCTATCATTCCAAGTAACAATTATGACTGCACTTCCAATTCAGGAAAGAGTCATAACGGTATACGGCAATTGCGGATCCTGCAAAAAAGCTATTGAAAAAGCAGCAAAATCTGTTGATGGTGTTGAATCCGCGAATTGGGACAAGAAAAAAAAGACCCTCTCCGTTGCCTATGAGGATACTAAAACATCCCTAAATTTGATAGAAAAAGCCATAATAGCAATTGGTTATGATACTGAGAACCTTTTTGCTGATGATGAAGTATATGAAAAGCTCCATTCTTGCTGCAAATATGACCGTAAACCACGCTAGGGAGAAGAAGAGGAGCATATAAATGCCGTTTTTATCGTATTTTAGTCCAAATGGATAAGCCCGATACGTTTAATCAACATAGATATGCCGACCTCACCATTGGCGATGTGCATGTGACAAATGGAGTTCTTTTGGCTCCTATGGAAGATGTTACAGATCTACCTTTCAGAGTAATCTGCAAGCGCATGGGGGCAGATATTGTATATACCGAGTTCATCTCTTCGGATGGTTTGATTCGGGATGCCAGAAGATCCATTGAAAAGCTCCGTTTATCGGATGAGGAACATCCAGTTTCCATTCAGATTTTCGGAGGAGAAATAGATGTGATGAAGGAAGCTGCTGCGGTTGCTGAGGCATCAGGCCCGGATTTCATTGATATCAATTGTGGATGCTGGGTACGAAACGTTGTGGCCAGAAATGCCGGGGCGGCACTTTTAAAAGATCCTCCCCTCATGGCATCAATGACCAAAGCAATCGTTGATACCGTAAAACTTCCTGTTACTGTTAAAACACGTTTGGGTTGGGATTCATCAGCCATAGTCATTGAAGACGTGGCTGCCAGATTAGAGCAAGCCGGTGCAGCGGCTATTACTGTTCATTGCAGAACGCGCGATATGGGTCATTCTGGTGATGCAGATTGGTCTTGGATCCCCAAAATCAAAAAAGCAGTCAATATTCCCGTGATATTGAATGGAGATGTTGCCTCTGCACATGATGTGTTGAGGGCATTCAAGGAAAGTGGTTGTGATGCTGTCATGATTGGACGAGCGGCAGTTGGCAATCCATTTATTTTCAGAGAAGCAAAACATATGTTGGCATATGGAGTTGAAGCTCCGGAGCCGACTTTTGAAGAGAAAATTCGGACATGTCTAGAACATTTGCGATTGCAATTGTCTCAAAAGCAAGAGCGGAGAGCAGTTCTAGAATTCCGAAAATTTTATGCAGGATATTTACGAGGATTATACTGCGCATCAGCCGTCAAGCAAGATGTACAACAGTATGAGTCCTTTGCCCAAGTTGAAGATCGGCTTGAGGCATATATTGAATTTTTACATTCATATCAATTGCAGGATGATGTTGCTTGATGTATATACGCTAAGTTTATGCATGATGCTGTTCCATTCTTGATTGGTATTATTCACAGAAGTACTCATGGCAAAATCAACACCTACCAAAAAAGGTGCAACCAAGAAGGTTGCTCCCCAAACAGAAAGTGCGTCAGCAGATAACAAAATACAAACTCAAGAGCCAAAGAAAATCAAAACTGTTTCGATTGCGAAACCGAAGGGGCTAGTTGCGAAGGTAGCTAAAAAGACACCATTGAAAAGTGATGCACAAGTTGAAAAAACAGTCAAGAAAGCATCGAAAAAAGTAGTGGATACTATTCATGATGCAACTAAAGTGGAGCAAAGTAAATCGGCTGAAAAGGCTGTAAAAAATGAACAGGCAAAAGTTGCGGTTTCTGAAAAAAAAGCAACCAAAAAGACCAAGAATATCGCGGCACTTGACGGAGTATCAAAAGAAAAAAAGAAGAAAACCGAGGATGTAATTCCTGCATCATCAAATACAGAAGTAAACAAATCTAAACCTGAGCATCTTGAAGCTCAACAGAATGGTGAGTCGGCATCTCAAACAGGTGAGGAAAAACTATCTCGTAAAGAAAGAAGGCTGCGCGAATGGAAAGAAAGAAAAAAAATGAAGCGTCTTCAGCATTTACAGGAAAAACAGCTTACTAAGGAGAACCCCGATCTTGCGAATGATGCTAATAATACTGCAATACATGATGAACCTATTGATGTAGTACCGCAAGTTGAAAAACAAGATCCCAAGATAGAGAAGGATGTCAAGAAAGGACAATCAAAAGAGCAAGTCAAAGTCTTGCCAAAAAATGCGCAATCAGGGCAACCACAGTCGAAGGTGCTACCACTCGATAAAGTGGGAAAAGATTTTCCACCAATAAAAAAAGTGGAAAATTGGGGCAATTCCATGTCTAAAGCGAAGGTAGATCCTCTACAAAAAGAGCTTGAACCAATCTTGCAAAAGACCATTCAATTTCTTGAACAAGAAATCAGAATCAAGAAGCCTGTAACCATTTTATGTGGTGTCAGTGGAGGAATTGATTCAGTGGTTCTGCTTGATCTTTTGGCTGTAATCAGTACCCGTGGATGGAGCACCATTCATATTGCACATTGCAATCATTTGTTACGTGGCGATGCATCGCAACAAGATGAAGTTTTCGTGAAGAAGTTGGCTGCAAAATATGGACTTCATTTTCATCATACCCAAGCAGACGTTGCGCAATATGCCAAGGAATATAATCTTGGGACCGAAGTAGCTGCTCGCATCATGCGTTATCAATTCTTTGAAAAAGCAGCAAAAGTGGCACATGCAGATGTTATTGCGACCGCACATCATTCTGAAGACAATGCAGAAACATTATTAATGAATCTGATGAGAGGTTCAGGTATCACAGGTCTGGCAGGTATTCCACCGAGAAGAGATATTGATAGAAAACTATCTTATATCAGACCCATCTTATGGCTCAGCAAAAAAGAAATAGAGCACTATGCAAAAGTACGTTCGCTAGAATGGAGAGAGGACGAATCAAATGCGTCATTGAATTTCACTCGCAATAAAATCAGGCATGAATTGCTTCCACTATTACGTTCAGACTATTCTCCGGGCTTGACAGAAGTATTGAATCGCACCACGACACTCATGCGTGAAGCCCAAGAGTTTATAGCGGAGAGAATCATTCATATCATGAAGCAGGGAGTTAGAGAAGTTTCCAAGCATTCATTTGCAATACAAATCGGGATGTTTGATTCAATCAAAGATTTTGCAAAAGGCGAATTGATTCAGGCATCATTGAGATCATATCTTCACATGCAGCCTATTTCCATGCATGCCATAGATTCTATACTAGCAATGGCAAAAGGCCCTGCAGGTGGAAGATTGGATATCACAAAAGAATTGTTTGTCATTCGTGATCGTGAAGAATTGATTTTCTCAAGACCTGAGCAAGTCATTGAATTGTTTGTTCCTGTAAACAAGGTTGGGCAGTTTGCATCCAATGGCATATCCTACACCGGTGAAATTGCCGATCCAAGAAGTGTAAACTTTGGTGAGCATCCATTGATTGAATATTTCGATGCCGATTTATTACCCGAGCAATTGGTGATACGTCACTGGAGAGATGGAGATAGAATAACACCGATTGGCATGGATGGATCAATGACCGTGAGTGATTTTTTGACCAATGCGAAGATAAATGTAGCAGACAAGCGAAAAGTGCTGGTCTTATGCTCGGCAGATGAAGTGTTGTGGATTATTGGTTATCGTATTCACAACGGTTTCAAGGTTACGCAAAAAACAGAGTCAATCATTCGCGTGAAGATGCTGCTTGATAAAGCAATCAACTATCTGCAAGCAGATAAATCAAATAGAGAGGTACAGAAAGCTGCTCCCAAAAAGACACCTACAAAAGTCGAAAAGGTGGAAAAGCCATTACCTCAACATGACAAAGAAAATCAAAAAGCTCCGAAAGTATCGGCAAATCCTAAAGTTGAAAAAAAACAAAAGGGGCCTAACCCTGCTGTTAAAAAGCCTGTTAAATCCACGAAAAAGACTGAGTAATCAGCAAGTTAGAGGGTTTTCCACATTGAATAACATGCTGCATTCGTGCAATGAAACGCAAAAAAATATTCAGAAAACCCAAAAAAGGATTTGGTTGGAATAGAGAAGAGTCGTAGATTTGTATTCCCATTCGGCTGCGACGGCGGCCGATCTTGCTTTGAAGAGAAGCAGTGCAGAATGGTTGACAAGCAAGGAAGAATCAACAGAGTCGGGTAGAAGAATGAAGCGGGTTATGATCCCGCTC
>SXZI01000158.1 GCA_005788035.1 Bacteroidota bacterium | reverse complement strand
TCTTTAATTTTTAATCAAAGAACCGGGGAATTTCCTGAAAACCAAGATGGATTTGATAATATATGGTCAACTGCTTCATTTAAATTAGGTTTTAGATTGTCCATTTCATCAGATAAACATCACGAAGAAACATCAAATGATCAATTCACATTGATAATTCCAAATGAATTATCAGGGAAGCGAGCAATGACTGAGACAATGCCAATGCTTAAATCATTAACGAAAAAAGAAACTGAACAAATCATAGAATATCTGAAACAAACACCTCAATCCAGAAATTATACTACAAGCATGCTCTGTTCAGATATAGACCCATTGAAAGTACAGAATCTTCATTCGGAACAGAGATTATGTATTCAAAAAAGAGTCTTTCATTATTTGGCGCAATACATAAAAAAGAGTGATGACACGATTAGGATACAAATATGCTCAAAAGATAGCATCACAATTGGTAAAGAGTTGAAGAATATATTACATTCAACATTGAATATTCCCTCAACCAAAATAGTCTTACTAGACTGTACTATTCATGAACATCATGCTGAGCTTTTACATTGGGATCTAAGTAGTGGTAATTCTGTATATGCTTCAATGGAAATGGAAAGTGTATCCCCAACTGAGAATATCATTGAATGCAATATTCAGAATATACAGGGATTGCATTCATGGAATATGAATATAAGCGGTCCTCAAGAATTTAATTATTCAATTGGTCCATTCACGCATTCAAAAATATATTTTGACGGAAGTGATTTATTGCAAGGTGAAGCTGGAACAGGTTTATACACTTGTTCATTGTTGATTCAAGATAGTAATCAACAATCACGAACTATCAGAAATCAATTTTCCATTCGTATGACTCCCGAAAGCAAGATGCATGGAAACAGCTTTGTCTATCCGAGAAATTGGAGTGATTCCGCAGTCATAGTTGCACTTAAAAATGACCTATTGCATTCATTTCAACATGACGATGAAATCATCATAGTTGTAAATAGGAATCAAGAAGTAGCAGATCAACAGCGAATTACCTTGATTTCAAAGTATATCGATGATTTTGCAAGAACTTATCATAAAACTAATATGAGAAGTCCCAAAATAGTATTCAAAGGGGAAAATGTCTTATTATATGATCAACAATGGAGTTGGGGACAAGAATATGAGGATGGAATTAGAATGGAGATCATTCATTGATCAGTATTGCCATGCAACACCAAGTGTAAACATCCGGGGTTCAGCAGGTATGATTCCTGGACCGGGATATGATTCTGCTCTTCGGGTAAAATACCGAACATCCAAGATATTGTTAATATGAAATTCCATTGAAATGGATGAATGCACTTTATACCCGAATGAAAAATCAAATACAGTAAAAGCTGGAATCTGACCAACAATCGGATTTGAAGATCTTATGGCATTGCTTGCATCGGAGAATTGACTTCCGACATAAGAAAGGTTAAAACCTATATTCATTTCATCCGTAATATATTCTATTCCTGAACGAAGGGTTATAGTAGGAATATATTCAACCTTCTTACCTTGAATTCCGGGTAATATAGAATGCATATATGTTCCTTCAATAAAGGATGTGTTTACATATGCACGCAATATATTGTTTGTTCCAACATCGAATAGTTTCAACAAATCGGTTTCTACTATTGATTCAATGCCAATTGTTCTGGTAGCACCAATATTAGTTCGATATCTATACGGTAAATACAAGGGCGGTCGATCACTTTGCAATACTGTTCCAATCCTATTTTCATATAATAGATAGAATGCGCTGAAATCAAAGTGAAACATTCCTGAGAAAGCGGTGCCTTTGATACCGATATCCGCATTAAAGCCATATTCATCTTCGAGAGTAGAATCAATGATAAGATTAGGATTATTTACTCGAATATCACTGAATGTTATGGCCCTATAGTTTCTAGCATAATTCGCATACACTTCGCGATCTCTATCAATCCTGAAAGATGTTCCGATTCCATATAGCATTATTGATCGAGAAACCGTTCTATCTTCATAGTTATCGCTAGTACTCACAAGATTTCCTGCCAAATCAAGAACTCTTTCTGAAAATCTACCCTTGCTGCCGGTTTCGACAAACTCATATCTGACTCCTGGTAAAATTGTCCAATATTCCGTTGGTCTTACTGCAGTTTCTGCAAATAAAGAATAATTCCTTCCCGGGTTTTCTATCAGTAGATTTTCCGGATAATTATTGTTTTTATAAGAAAATGAAGGTGAATACCTATCGATTGGCAAACCTTGCATAGATACTGCATCTCCATGATATACTCGCCATCCAATCAATACATTAGAAGGATTCTCATCGAGAAAATATGTATGCATAAATCGTGTTTCATTGCCGATATTGGTGAATTCACCTTTGATCAAAGTAGGTGAAATAATATCATCAACTATGGTTGTATTTTGAAGATTTCCTTGTGATGATCGGATAGCATTTACGTTGAAGAATCTTGACTGAATGCGTGACATGGGTGAAAATTCATAAAGGATTTGCAATGCATTGATATTCCAATCTACACCGAACCAATTGAATGTTCTGTATGAAATTGAAGGATCTCCTTCAAATTGTCTGTCTGTAAGACCACCGGGCAAGTGTTGCAGGGAAGTATGGAAAGTGGATTCGAATGTAAGGGATAATTGTTCTATAGGTCTAAATCCAATATTCACATATGTAGTCAAAGCAGAATACTCAGCATTGGGTCTCCATCCATCACCTCTTTTATACGATAAACCAGCATAATAAGTAAGGTTTTCATTAGAAGCACCCTGCATAGATGTAAATGCATTCATGAATCCGTATGTACCACCAAAAAGTCGAGCATTGATCATAAATGGTATTGTATCATGGCCAGACTTCAACTTGAAATTTACCATTCCTCCAAATTGAGGTCCATATTGCATAGAGGCTGCGCCACGGACAATTTCGATTCTGTCCACAAACTCCATCGGTGGTGTATAATAATTTTCAGGATATCCAAGCGCATCTGCTGCCATATCATAACCATTGATACGGGTATTGAAGTGAGCTGTACGATTTGGATTCATGCCTCTTCCTCCAATACTCAATTGCAACCCTGATTGATCATTCTCCCAAATATTCAAACCCGGAACTCTAGAAAATATCTGTCGTGCTTGTGCATTAGACTTATTAGACATGATCTGATTCATATTGATCAATTCTGTCTTTTTTCCTTCAAATATTGCCACAGTCTGGACATTCTCCAATGAACTTGCCAATACACCATTACTTGAAGCTTCTGATTGTACGAATACATCATCCAATATGATGTCTTTTCGTTTAAGATATATGATTGTAGAGGTGTTTTGTACGGAAACAGAAACAATTTCTGGTGAAAATCCTTCAGCAGAAACACGAACTGTAATTGTTTCCTTGACTGTGGTCATGGAACGTGTTGCTATGCCTGCTGTATTTGTACGCATAATGAATTGATCATCATAAAAGAAAATCTTTGCTCCTAGAATTGGTGATTTTGTATTCTTCTCTCGTATGTCCAAAGACACTATGACTGGCTTAGGTGGTGTGAGCACATGTTCAATCGAAAGAGCCGACTGAACGGTAAGAAATACGAAAAGAAAATGTAGCATTTTCATTGCATTGCCCCCGGATATGCAGATATCCACGACTTTGCACAGAAGTCATCATGTAGAACCGATAAATCAACTGTTGGATCAATCAATCTTGCAGAAGGCCTGCCATTCATAGTAACCCAGCAATCAACATTCACTATAGGATCTTGAACTCCTCTTTTCTTATATTCATCATGGAGAAAATGTGCAAAAGCCAATATCATATCAGGTTGAAATGCCATTTGTTTTTCTTGATGTGGGGTAAGCCATTCAGCATTATTCACATATCCTTTCTTACCGGTATGTTTATCCGTAATACTGAACTGAGCAATTCCGGATTTTTCGGTTAACATTACTCGCCATCCAAATCTATAGCCCTGTTCGGTCCATTGATAATGCCCTGGATAGAGTAAATATCGAAAAGGAACAATCAACTGAACAATCATAAATATGCCAATAGCGCATAGTCCATATATCGACAATTGGTGCTTGGATATTTGTACTTGCTGACTGCTCTTTACAAAAAACAGTTGAATGATATATTCATGTATTCTTGCTTCAAAGAATAATGTGGCCATGAATATCATTACAATCGGAAAAACACCTATTTGAAAGAGAAACCCTGTCATAGAATGAAAGATCACAACCGTTGCAAAAGCATAGTATCTCGTTTTTGGGTAGATCAAGAATGCAATGATGAATAGATCATACAACATTCCAAACCAAGCAAAGACATAAGCCGTAAAATCAAGAGCAAGTAATGGTCCAATTACTGGAAATGATGTATGTGCGGGAAGCCAAATCTTGAGGGGTAAAGCGAAGTAGAGCCAATCAATATTGATTTTAGCAATGCCGGCATAAACATAGATGATGCCAATTTGAAAGAAGACAATGAAATGAGTCCAAAAGGGTACTGTATTAGTATTATTTACTCTCCCTGATTTAGCATCAAGTGATGCAACCACATGTGCAGGAAGTATGCTGAGAATCAAAGCGAATAAACTCACGGCATAATAGTGATTGAGATAAAATGCTATGTCCCATAATTCGATATAAGTAAAACTGAGAAACATGAAGATGGACATAATGCGAAATCTATATCCAATGATCACACAAATCGATGATATACTCAGAATTCCAAATGTTGCATATATCATAGGTGTGGATGGAGCAGATAGGAATTCCAAACCAAAGTATGGGAAGTGAAATAAAGGTTCAACATATTGTAAGTCTACCCACCCGAGAATCAGAAATCGTAATGTACTGATAAGGATGAGCATTCCCAGTCCCATCCGGAAAAATGCAAGGGTATAGGCAGAAACTGGTTGATGAAGTAATTGAATCAAACTATTCATTGTGGCTTTCTATCAATCTCCATCACTACTGGAAAATGTAATGGAAATTCCAAGCAATGAAGACATTTCGCTTTTAATAAAGCGGGTATGTTTTGTCATTTCCAAGTACAATTGCTCCAACCTAGGATCTTTAGTCGAAATCATGTGTTGAAGGGGAAGATTTGTATCAATTGTCTGTAAAACTGTACCAATACGATTCCACTGTTCTTCAGTATCTGTTATCAATCGAGGTCCATTTTCTACTGTATACAGATAATCCTTAAATCCCTTGGCTGAAAGGGAAGACAATAATGAAAGTCTAGCATATCCAAACCATAAATTTCTGATGGCCTCATATTTTGCAAATAATAAAGATGTGGAATAACAGCTATAATATCCTTCAACTTTCATTGATTCACTTGTTGTTTGACCTGCCCTTTTTCCCATGGGAAGACCAAGATTATAATTCTTCATTATTTCATATTGATACACAAATGAATTATACAAATCCGATATGGAGGATCCAGCTTGCGCTCCATCATTTTCGATAAAAGATATTGAAAAGCTTCCTTTCCATTGATTCAATACTGTTTCTATTCTCTTTACGATATTCCAACTTATTGCCTTTGCATAGGCAACTCGAAATGGTTGATCAACAAAAGCTTGAATGGTAGTATTAGAATCTTTGAATATCAGATATTCAAGTGCATATATTCCTCTTGAGTCTCTATCAAAGTTCTTAAAAGTTGTATCCTTTACATTGATATATGATTCAATCTTGTCAACAGAAACAGGAAATGTTCCGATGTTTTGAAAGAGGGAACCATCATTCATTTGCGCAGGACCAAAATCAAACATCACAACATATTGCCAGGAGAATGCCAATACACGCCATTGATCGCGGAGTTTTTGTAGGTTTTCATTCGATTGAGAAATAGCAAATACCTGCAAAGTGGAATCAAATCTCTTTGCCGCTTCATGTATATCTTCATACAATGGGATGATCGTTTGTTTGGCAGTAAATTCAAGCATAGAAGATCTATCATATGCTTGACCTACAGGACCTGCTGGATCATCACATGAAGAAATGACAAAAAGTAAAAGCAATGTATATATAGTGCGTGCGATATTGTTCATGATTACTGTCTGTTTTGAACGATAACCCAATTCATTTTGAAATCTTGTATTTCTTGATCTGAAAATCCATAGATAGATTGGATGTTTTGTACTGCTGCTTTCAAAGAGGGAACTGTAGCAAATGCATTTGTTACAAAAACCGATGGTTTGCTAACTTGAAGTAGTGTAAATAAGCTTTCCAATTGCGTTGTCTTTATGGACTTATCATCAACAAACTCCAATCCTTTCATAAATCCAATTGCTTCACAAACAGCATGCAGCCCGGCACCAAGATCTTGTTCAGAGGGATTTGTCATTGTGAATTTGTCATATGCGGTAAGACAATAATTGACAACCGTGGCCATTATTGCTTTTTCCCATAGAAGAAAGATTGTTTGTTTATCAGTCAATGACATATCGTTATGTGAAGTACCCGAGGAAATATGACCTTGAAGTGAAGTAACAACATTTTTGAATCCGATATACAACCCTCTTCCATCGTTTTTATCTCTTCTGGCAGCATATGCAGCAGTTAATCTGTCGCGATTGTTCGATGCGATGTCGCTATTGACAAATGCTGGAGTAGCTCCAAAAAGTGCGATGTACTTGTGGGGCATTTCATTTTTCAATTCAATTTGTTTTGCGAGTCGAAAAAAAACACCGACAAATGCAGATTTATCAAGGAGTTGTTCTTGCTCCATTCCGTTTTCATCAAAAAGATAACCACCAAATGTTCCTCCTTCATTTTGTACTGAATCAAAAGGATTATATGTTTTTCCTGATGATTTGCAAAGCTCGCGGATGGATGAATTCCATTGATCGTTCAATGATTGAGAACCATGAACAATAACTTGTTCCATCTTCGGAATCACATTGTCCAAAGCCAAAGTAACAGATGTATTTCTGGCAGTTTTTAATAAAGAGACAAATTCCAGATGCTGTGTGATGAGAACTTGTTCCTGAATTGTTGATATTGTATAACCAGTGGTATCATATGTAGCAGGTGCATTATGCGTATGTGTTGGGTGCTCAGAACAACCACTCAAAAACCACACTAGAGCCGGATATACCATGATGTATAACGATTGTTTCATTTTCATGAGAATGATACCTTTTAGCATTCTTATTTAGATTTAGTCTAAATTAAGGAATATCGCATACATGACCAAAAGTTTCGTATTTATAATTACTTTATAGAACTATCTTTTTTTTCTACTTTTGCCATGCAGCAAACAGGGATTCGAAATCCCGAAATACACATCTTTATGGGAAGTATTATGAAACACATCACACGTCTTTTTCTGATCATCTGTACATGGATGGCGGGATCAACTCTCATGGCACAGCAGACATATTTCAATGTGCCGAACTCAAAAGTCACACCTCAAAGTGATTTTTATGTACAAGCCAATGCTTTTTTGACAAATTCACTTGATAGGACACAAATCAATGGAATGTACGGAGTTAATAAAGACACGGAAGTAGGTGCCAATATCTTGCATTATAATTCAGGAGATAGCTGGATAGGCTTGGGAGTGCAGCATAGGGAAGTTTTGACAGCAGAACACAATATCACGATCGGAGGTACCTATTATCTCAATTCAGGTGGAGCGTATTATGCTTATGCACTTGTGACAGCAAACAAATTGGTCCCTAAAGCAAATATTAATGCTGGTTTATATTATGGAAATGATAGTATGTTTGGTAAATCAACAATTGGATTGATGGCAGGATTCGATTATCCGGTCATAAATGATAAAATCAGATTCAAAGCAGAATTTATGTCCGGAGAACACTGGTTGAATGGATTGAATCTTGGAGCAGATTATGCCATTTCACCAAACATGAAAGCCGGACTTGGCATTAATTTGATCAATTCAAACAGTGGGCCTTCACCGTTTATTATTCAATTGCATTATACATTATAATTGAATTCCTCAAAAATGAAGAGAGGCACTAAATGTGCCTCTTTTTTTTTGAATCAACTTCAGGAGTTTAAAATGGGGCTTATTGGAAGATCATTATTACTCATGATTACGATTATTGTACTATTCGAAGGATGCTCACTCTTTTCAGAAGAGGAAAACAAGACTGCATTTTCATCAGATGCTATATCATCATTGGATTCAATCATAAAGAGAAATGGGATTCTGGGTGGAACAATCATTGCATTCAATGATACTGTTCTTAAACAGTATTCATTTGGAATAGCAAAATTGGAACAAAATATACAATGGAGTGATACAACCTATTTTCGTATAGCAAGCATTTCTAAGTTCATCACCACCATAGCAATTTTGCAATTGATAGAACAAGGATCTTTCTCCTTCGATACAGACATTTCTTCACTTTTGCCGGTACGATTTAGAAATCCGGCATTTCCTGATATTCCAATCACCATACGTATGCTCATGAATCATACGAGCACGATAAAAGATTCCGATAAAGCTTTTGATTTTGCAAAACGATCGATATTCATTGATACGGTAATAAAAGATACAATCATACCATCTATACAATCACTGTTTTCGAAGCAATTCAATCAACATGAAGTATTTTTAGCTAAAAGTCTAACATTGAACAATGGAGATATTGTACAACCAGTACCGGGATCATTTTTTAATTATACCAATCTCAATTACGTAATATTAGCATGGATTTTAGAACGGGTATCTGGTGATTCATTTGCTGAATATATGCAGAAACATATATTTCTTCCCGTAAATATACATGCTGGATATACATTACAAGACATACCAGAAAATGGAGTGATTGCAACTCAGTATCGCTATGTCAAAAACAAATGGATTGC
>SXZI01000157.1 GCA_005788035.1 Bacteroidota bacterium | reverse complement strand
GATGTTCGGTGCCGTGTTTTCTGGTGGTGGTCATTCCACCCACCATGGATGCACGTAGATCGTGGAGTGATTTTCTATATTCAGGGCTGACATGGCCCCGCGCAGCCTGTTTGTCAACCATTTGCCCAGTAGCCATGTTTCTTCCATAGCATTTGGCGCAAACACCACGACGTGATTCGCAAGTGAGAACTGAACGAATCATTATTGCTTCAAGAGAAGTTTCTGCGATTTTTTGAACATTGTCTTCAGTGAATGTCCCTCCCTTCTTCACAATGATTTCGCCTGTTTCTGGGCTAGTGACATCTACAAGTGCACAACGTCCTAGAATCCGTTCTGTTAATGGTTCTTTGATATCCTCACCATCTTTCAATGCACGCATTTCTACACCACGAATGGTGCCGCAATCATCACCAGAGATAATCATATCTTGTGCAACATCATGTAAACGACGAGTTAAATAGCCTGCATCAGCAGTTTTCAATGCAGTATCAGCAAGACCTTTTCGTGCACCGTGTGTGGAGATGAAGTATTCAAGAATAGTCAATCCTTCCTTGAAGTTTGAAATGATTGGATTCTCAATCAATTCTGCGCTTGCACCGGAGAGCGACTTTTGCGGCTTGGCCATCAAACCACGCATACCTGCTAACTGACGAATCTGCTCTTTAGAGCCACGAGCCTGTGAATCAAGCATCATCCAGAATGTGTTGAATCCATCAGATTCTCTTTGCAATTCTGAATAGAGTTTGTCAGCAACACGATTTGTTGCATTGGACCATGTATCGATGATCTTATTATATCGTTCACCGGATGTGATAACACCATTCTGATAATACTCTTCAATATTATCAACTGTTTCTTGGGCCTTATCAATGATTGTTACCTTTTCATCTGGGATAACAACATCTGAAATGGAAACAGATAAACCACCGCGTGTAGCTGTAAGAAATCCTGTTTCTTTCAAATTATCCAAGAATTCAACTGTTTTTGCAAGACCGGCTTTACGGAAGCACAAACCAATGATTTGACGCAAACGACCTTTGGTCAACAATTCATTGAGATATCCCATTTCTTTTGGTACGATTTGATTAAACAATACTCGACCAACGGTTGTCTCGATGAGTTGACTGCGTGTTCCTTTTTCAATTTCAATACGCACTTTGATTTTGGTGTGCAAACTGATCTGCTTAGAATTGTATGCTATGATTACTTCGCTTGGTGAAGCAAATATTTTGCCTTCTCCGGGAGCACCTCTACGAAGTTTCGTAAGATAATATGCACCTAGAACCATGTCTTGCGAAGGAACTGCAATCGGATCACCATGCTGTGTGTGCATGATATTATGCGATGCAAGCATAAGTAGCAAAGCTTCAAGCTGAGCCTCATGACTGATTGGCACATGCACCGCCATTTGATCGCCGTCAAAGTCGGCATTGAAAGCCGTTGTAACGAGAGGGTGCAATTGAATTGCCTTCCCTTCAATCAATCGTGGTTGGAATGCCTGAATACCCAATCTATGAAGAGTTGGAGCGCGATTGAGCATCACTGGGTGTCCATCAATCACCTTCTCCAAAATATCCCATACTTCATTGGTTTTTCTTTCAACCAATTTCTTTGCACTCTTAACAGTTTTAACATGGCCTCTTTCAATCAACTTACGAATGATGAAAGGCTTGAATAATTCAACGGCCATATCTTTTGGAAGTCCGCATTCGTGAATTTTTAATTCAGGACCAACAACGATAACTGAACGACCTGAATAATCAACACGCTTACCGAGCAAGTTTTGACGGAAACGTCCTGTTTTGCCTTTCAATACATCTGCAAGTGATTTCAAAGCTCTTTGTGATTCACTTCGAACACTACGACGACTATTATCGAAGAGTGCATCGACTGATTCTTGAAGCATACGCTTTTCATTTCGCAAAATCACTTCAGGTGCTTTAATGTCGATCAATCTGCGAAGACGATTATTCCTGATGATTACGCGACGATACAAATCATTCAAATCGGATGTAGCAAATCGTCCGCCTTCCAAAGGCACCAAAGGTCTAAGATCAGGAGGTATGACAGGCACAACATCAACCACCATCCATTCTGGACGTGACTTATTGGGCAATTCATTTCCGGTGAATGCTTCAAGAATACGCAGACGCTTGAGCAAATCAGCTTTTCTCTGTTGTGATGTTTCCTCACGCAATTGAATGCGTAGATTTTCAAAGTCATTTTCAGGATCGATACGCTTGAGCAGCTCTTTAACCGCTTCGCCACCAATCAATGCAATGAACTTCTTTGGATCATCATCATCCATGTTACGCTCAGCTGCAGACAATGAAGCCATAACTTCAAGATATTGTTCTTCTGTGAGCAAATCTTTTTGTTGCAAACCGGTGCTTCCAGGTTGAACCACAACATAGGATTCATAATAGACAATGCGTTCAACATCCTTAGTGACCATGCCAAGTGCATGAGAAATCTTGCTAGGTAGTGAACGAAGGAACCAGATATGCACTACAGGAACTGCGAGCATGATATGCCCCATGCGCTCACGACGTACGGATTTTTGAGTTACCTCAACACCGCAGCGATCACACACGATTCCTTTATAGCGAATACGCTTGTATTTACCACAAGCACATTCCCAGTCACGAATGGGACCAAAGATCTTTTCGCAGAACAACCCGTCTTTTTCAGGTCTGAATGAGCGATAATTGATCGTTTCAGGTTTAGTCACTTCACCATTTGAGCGATTGAGCACTTCATCTGGTGATGCGATCTTAATTGTTATCTGTGAAAATCCTTTTCGGGGAATTGAATGCGTTTGCATCGAATTTCTCCAGTTGGATGTATAAATAGTTCTTCTTAAGTGGAGAGTCTACTCTCCGATTTTTCAAGCTCGACGATTCGAAATCATCATTCGATGACAACATCAAGGCAAAGACCTTGCAATTCTCTCACGAGAACATTGAATGATTCAGGAATATTCGGATTAGGAATATTTTCACCCTTGACAATTGCTTCATACATTTTTGCTCTTCCGGTTACATCATCTGATTTCACTGTGAGCATTTCTTGCAATGTGTGAGCAGCTCCATAAGCCTCAAGCGCCCAAACCTCCATCTCACCCAATCGTTGACCACCAAATTGGGCTTTACCGCCTAGTGGCTGTTGTGTGATGAGTGAGTATGGCCCGATTGAACGTGCATGAATCTTATCTTCAACCAAGTGAGAAAGCTTCAACATATAAATAACACCAACTGTTACTTCATGTTCAAATGCTTCTCCGCTTCTTCCGTCAAATAAGACGGTTTTACCGGTTCGCGGCAATCCTGCTTTCACCAAATAATCACCTACTTCATCCCAGCTTGCGCCGTCAAAAATTGGTGTGGAGAAATGGACACCTAGCTTCATTCCTGCCCAACCAAGAGCTGTTTCGAACAATTGTCCAAGATTCATACGTGATGGCACACCAAGTGGATTCAATACGATATCAACGGGGGTACCATCAGGCAAGAATGGCATATCTTCAAGTGGAACTATCTTGGAAACAATACCTTTGTTTCCGTGACGCCCAGCCATCTTATCACCTACTTGCAATTTGCGTTTCTTGGCCACATATACTTTAGCCATTTGTAGAATGCCAGGCTGTAATTCATCACCTGCAGCAATTTTATTCTTTTCAGCTCTTGCAGTTGCTTGAATGTCATTTTTTTTGGCTGCATAATTGTGCATCAATTGACGAACAAGATTCATGGTTTTCTCTTCGTCAAACCATGATTGCTCTACATCCAATGCATCAATTTTCAATGTACCATCATTGTATTTGTCGAGAACTTCTTTTTCAGCAATCTTTGTGCCTGCTCGAAATACAACTTTATCATTAACCAATTTGATGCCGAGAACTTTTTTTCCGTCAAGAAGTTGAGCTAATCTTGCCGCACAATCATCATCATGCAATTTGAGGAGTTTCATTTCTCGCTTCGTAATTGCTTCCTGACGTTTTTTCTCTTCAGCACGAAGCTCAGCATCGCTGGCCATCATGCGTCGGCTAAATAGTTTGGTATTTATTACAATACCTTTCAAGCCCGGAGGTGCCTTAAGAGATGCATCTTTTACATCACCTGCTTTGTCACCAAAGATTGCACGAAGAAGTTTCTCTTCCGGCGTAGGATCTGATTCCCCTTTCGGAGTAATTTTCCCAATGAGAATATCGCCTTCACGGACTTTTGCTCCGGGGCGAACGATACCATTGTCGTCAAGATCCTTTGTGGTTTCTTCACTTACATTCGGAATTTCTTTTCTGATCCCCAATCATCCAATACAACACCATTAGAATCTTTTATAAAATATTTTTGCGGCGCTGCTTTAACAACGTTTTGCCAATTATCTTCATAT
>SXZI01000156.1 GCA_005788035.1 Bacteroidota bacterium | reverse complement strand
CAGCATTTGGTTTTCAAGGACAAAAGTGTTCGGCATGTTCTCGCGTAATCGTGCATCAAAGCATCTATAAGGAATTTGTTTCGAAATTGAAGGTAGCAGTTGAAGCAATCAAACAAGGTGATGCAAAAGAAGATTATGCAATGGGACCTGTTGTATCCAAAAAGGCTGAGCAATCCATTTTGAAATATATTGAAATCGGCAAGAAAGAAGGAAAACTTCTTTGCGGTGGAGGAAAAGCAGAAGGATTGAATGGATATTATATCAAGCCAACAGTCTTCACTGATATCAAGCCGGATGCTCGCATTTCACAAGAAGAAATTTTCGGTCCCGTTCTCGCTGTTATCAAAGCAAAGAATTTTGACAATGCATTGTCAATCGCAAATAATACCATCTATGGCTTGACAGGTGCCGTGTATACAAATGACAAGAAGAAATTGAATCGTGCTAGAGCTGAATTCCACTGTGGTAACTTATATCTCAATCGCAAATGCACGGGCGCTCTTGTTGGCGTGCATCCATTCGGTGGATTCAATATGAGCGGTACTGATTCAAAAGCCGGCGGAAGAGATTATCTCTTGCTCTTTCTTCAAGCGAAAACAATCAGTGAGAAAAAGTAAATAACTGATATAACAAAAAAGGCCATCCTTGGGATGGCCTTTTTTTATGCTCTACGCATACCTATGATATTGTATCGCCGGGATACGAATGATAGATCAGCAAATGATGCATTACCTGCTGGGTTTGCACCTGTACCATGAAAATCGCTGAATCCGGCCGATTGATTCACCCAGATTGGTCCGACAAGATTGAATGATATATTGACACCTGCATCAATCAATTGTTCAGTTGCTTCTGTAATCAACTGTTCTTGTTGAAGATGTACCAATGCCGTCAAAGCCCCATGTTTGATGATGGATTGCTTCATTGCTTGTAAGCCCGCAGAAATATCATCTACAGGAATCATAAAGCTAATAGGTCCAAACCATTCTTCATTGATGATTGATTGATCCGCAGACTCTGCTTTCAATATCAAGGGTGAATATGACAATGCTTGATCAAAACCGTGTTGCAATACTGATTCTGAATCTCTTATGATTGCCAAACCTAGATTTCTGGCCTTTTCCACTCGCTCCTTTACGGCTGGTGAATGTAATGCACCAAGTGTTCCGGGACCCATTTTTTCATTTAATACAAGAGCATCGACTTTTTCTTTAAGCTTTGTGCACACATCATCGAATGAAATGATTCCATCCGGAGTTGACACACCATGTTTTGGTATATAGATATTCTGCGTTGTGGTACACATCTGACCGCTATACAATGAAAGACTGAATGCGATATTATCCAATACAGCATCCAGGTTTTCAACTTCACCAATCAAAGCGCAATTCACGCCTGCTTTCTCAGTAAACAATTCTTTATTCGTACCGGTTATCAATGACTCCAAATGATTCCCAAATGATGATGAACCTGTATAATCAATTGTAGTGATTTCAGATTTTTCAGCAAGTGAAACAGTCATGGGAGAATCTTTGGAATCCACTGCGATTTGAATGATATGCGGATTTATACCAAGTGATGCCAATGTCTCTTGAAAAGATCGTATACAAATGGCAATCGGTAGAATTGCCGAAGGATGTGATTTTGCAATAGTCACATTTCCGGTTATCAGTGATGCAAACATACCAGGGAATGAATTCCAGATCGGAAACGTAGAGCAACCGATTGTAAGATTGATACCTTTGGGTCTTACATGATATTCTTTTTTCAGATCAACCTGCATCTTACCCATTGGTTTTGTCCATTGCGCTGATTCAGCAAATGCATCCACAGCCATAAATCCGGACGCAATTGCTTCCAATGCACGATCGAAGGCATGTGGACCCGACGCTTGGAAAGCCATGATGAAACCCTGACCTGTCGTATGCATAGTGGAAAAACCAATCGCGAAGAAATGCTTTGAGGCTCTTTCCAAACATTCAATCAGTATTCCTGCACGTTCTTGCAATGAAAGTTTTTTCCATTGAATCAATGCCTGTTGTGCATTGATAATCAATGTGTCTGTTGCAAAAGCGGGATACTGCACATTCAAAGGGAATCCATATGGAGAATGTTCACCGCCAACATTCCCATTTGCGCCTTGTTGATTGGGCAATGCAAATGAGTTATTAAGAGATGTCTTGAAAGCATTGAGACCATCTTCTTGCGCTGTTTCTCCATAAATCTTTCCACTGGGTGGTTCGGGCCAATGCGCATGAAACACTCTTGTACGATTTGCTTCAATCGCAGCATTCAATGTAGCTTGATGTTGTTCATATAAATGATGAAATGACATAGCATGTATTCCATTGATATTGAGATAATTCGATACTATAACTTATAATATTCCACTTCGTTTACACATGTCGATCGCCATATCATAACGTTTTGCGGGTGGCATGATATACACGCCTTGTACATGTTCTTTTGCTTGTTTCAAGAATTCAGTAGCAATATTCAATCCGATTTCTCCAGCAGAATTCCCCGCATTGTGCATTGCTTCTCGAACCCATGAAGGAACAATCATGCCTGGCACTTCATAATGCAAGAAATCTGCATGTCTCGCACTCCTAAGCGGGATAATCCCAAGCATGATGGATATATTGAGATTCTTAATTGCATCGAGAAAAGGCAATAAAGTATCCATGTCGAAGACTGGTTGCGTAAATGCAATGGTTGCTCCTTCTTCGACTTTTTTATGAAGTCGATTCAATTCAGTTGCCATATCATCGGCGCATGGATTCACCGCGCATGCAATCGTGAATTGCGTTGCTCTTCCAAGTGCATTGCCGAGCAAGTCCCTACCTTGATTCATATGGTTCAATGCCCTGCATAAACCGATTGAATCAACATCATATACAGAAGTAGCGAACGGATAATCTCCAATTGTTGTTGGATCACCAGTCACTGCAAGGATATTTTTCACACCCAAAGAATATGCCCCTATCAAATCACTTTGCAATCCAACCATATTACGATCTCTGCAAGCCATATGAGTGATGCATTCCATGCCTGTTTCCTGCATGATCATGTGCGATGCAGTAATGGGATTAATTCTGACTCTTGCACGTGCTCCATCAAAAACATTCACTGCATCAATGCCATGATCCTTTAAAAAACGTGAAGCTTCAAGCACGGATGACATATCCAATCCACGTGGAATTTCAACTTCAACCGTGGTGAGGAATCGTGATTCTATGTTCTGAGCAAATTGACTTTTCTCATCGCTTTCAAAAGGATGAACATCTATTATTTTGCTTGGTTTTGGAGCAATTTTTTCACTTCCCGGAATCTCTTTGCTCACTGCTTTTGCAATTGCACGTATATGTTCAACAGTAGCACCACCATCGGCACCGATGATGCATGCACCTTGACGAACGAGTTTTACGGCTACACTCGCAACATACTCGGGTTCGGCATTATAATTTGGTCTGCCATGAAGCAATGTGGGAATTGCAATATCAGGAAGGATGCATAACGGTATCGTTGCGCCGGAGAGAGCGCGTAATATGTCTGTCATGCGCTGAGGCCCCACGATGCCATTGCTACCCAATGCAAGCAATGTTTTCTCTTGCAAACGGGAGGCAATATCAGCAGGATATGAAGTAGCTAATACAGTACCGTCTTCCGGAAAAGATTTCAGTGCAATGATTGGAATTTCAGGATTCACTGCTCTTACTGCATCGATTGCGATGATCAATTCTTCAATGTCGATAAATGATGACAACATGATGATGTCAGCACCGCTGTCAAGCAAAGCCATTGCTTGTTCTGCAAACACTTGATGCGCTTCTTCTTGCGTAAGATCACCAATAGGTGAGAAGAAATGTCCGGTCGGACCAATAACTCCGGCCACCAATGCTTTTCTTAATGCAGCGGTTCGTGCAATCCATACCGCTTTCCTATTGATTTCATATACTTTGTCGCTAAGAGAAAATGCATCCAAAGCTAGACGATTTGACTTCAATGTATTCGTGAGCAAGAGTGTTGCGCCTGCATCAACAAATTCTCTATAGATTGATTCAATCGTGACCGGATCTTTAAGATTCCATATATCAGCAGGAATATCGGACTTGTCGCGCAATGATAATTCCATCGCAATGGATCCCGATGCGATGATTGGTATGGTACCCAATATGTCTTTGAATGTGTCTGTTAACACTTCATTGCTCCATTATGAGAATTGTG